>DUOT01000041.1 GCA_012838705.1 Acholeplasmataceae bacterium | reverse complement strand
CCAGATTTATGCTATGTGAAAACATTATATCCTATGGAATATGGAAATCCAATGTTTTGCTACCCTCCAGATTTATGCTATGTGAAAACAGATATTCTTGAGGATGGCGAACTAGTTGGGTTTTGCTACCCTCCAGATTTATGCCATATGCTTTACCAATCAACCCCACATTTTAGATTTTTGATTTATATAATAACACTCTTGTGTGAGTGTTTTTATTTATTTTATTTCAAAACTAATTATTTTGTTTATATCTTTAGTTTATAATGATTTTGTAGTATAATAATAAATAGGTGATGATATGTATGTCACAATTTATCCTAATCCTTTACATGGTGAAGTTATTATTCCACCTTCAAAAAGTCTAACACATCGCGCATTAATTTGTGCAAGTTTAGTAAAAGGAAAAAGTATTATTTATAATCCCCTTTATTCAGATGATACTAATGCTACAATTTCCTGTCTTAAGAATTTAGGAGTAACAATAACAAAGTTAAGTGATAGAATAATTGTAGAAGGAGAAGGAAGATATAAACTTTTAGGTAAGTTAGATGGGAAAGAATCTGCATCTACTATCCGCTTTCTAATACCACTTGTATCACATTTTGTTAGCGATTTTTCTTTCCATGGAAGCAAGCGCTTAACGGAAAGACTAAACACAAAAGATTTACTGAATCTTAAAGGCCTAAAATTTGATTTTTTTTCAGATCACGTTAGAGTTAGTGGTAAACTTGAAGATGAAATTAATTTAAGTGATAGTATTACCTCACAATTTATAAGTGGCATTATCTTTTTAAAACCGATAAAGAAAATAAATATTAATGTTCCTAAAAATCCATATATTGATTTAACTCAATCTGTTGTTAATTATTTTCTTGATCATGGAAAATATGTACCTAGAGAAATTATAATTGAAAGTGATTTTTCTAGTGCTAGTTTTTTTATTGCAATGATGCTTTTTAATAATATCAAAATCAAAGGTTTAAATTTTGACTCTCTTCAAGGAGATAAGAAAATAATTACTTTTTTAGAAAAAATGGATGCAAAGTTTTCTAATAGTAATAATAGATTATTATGCTTAAGTGGTGAAACTAAAGGAATTGATTTAGACTTAACATTATACCCTGATTTAGTTCCAATTATGGCTGCGATCGCAAGCGTAAGCAAAGGACAAACAACAATTGTTGGTATTGAGAAATTAAAATATAAAGAATCAGATCGTATAAAAGCTATTTATTTAGGATTAAAGCAATTAGGTGCTGATATTAAATACAATAAACATAATCTCATCATTAATGGACAAGATTATTTAGAAGGATGTGCAACTGTTGATGGTTTTTCTGATCATCGAATCATTATGAGTTTAGTTGCAATATCTTCAAAAGTCAAAAACCCTTATACAATCAAAGGATTTTCGGAAGTAAATAAATCATTCCCAAACTTCTGGGATTTATATAAATCACTTGGTGGTAAATATGAATGTAAAGTATCAAACTAAAGAAGTTAAAGTTGTTATAAAGGAAAATAGTTTATTAAATATAAAAAAATATCTTGATATACAAACAAAGTATCTTGTGTTAACTGATGAAAATGTATACAAATTATACAAAAATCACTTTGAGGGATTAATAAACACAAAGTTTTATGTAGTAAAGCCAGGTGAAGAAAGCAAAACAATTGAAAATGTAATTAAAATCATTCAGTTTATGCTTGAAAATAATTTTCATAGGAAAGATAAGTTAATTTGTTTTGGTGGTGGAGTAATAGGTGACCTAGGTGGTTTTGTTGCTAGTATTTATAAAAGAGGTATCGAATATATCAATATTCCCACAACCTTAATTGCTCAAGTTGATAGTGCTTTTGGTGGTAAAGTAGGCGTCAACTATTTAAACTTCAAAAACCAAATTGGAGCTTTTTATCATCCTTCCTTAATCATTTGTGATCCGATATTTTTAGAAACATTAGATCAAGAAAATTATTTATCAGGATTTTGTGAGATTGTAAAATATGCAGCACTTTTTGATAAAAAGATGTTTCATGATATTGATAATGGTAATTATGAATTAATTGATTTAATTAAAAAATGTATCGAATATAAAATTAAAATAACTTTAGAAGATGAATATGATCAAAATACAAGGAAATTATTAAATTTTGGTCATACAATTGGTCATGCAATTGAAGCAAAATATCATTTGCCTCATGGAATAAGTATTGGTTATGGTATGTATTTAGAATCTAGAAATGAAGAAATAAAAAATGTCCTTTCAAAATTAGGATTAGACTTTTCAATAACATTTGACGGTTTATCTAGTTTTATCAAACAAGATAAAAAGATAGAAAATAATAAAATTACAATCGTTAGACTAATAGAAATAGGAAACGCATATTTGGAAGAAGGTGAATTAAGTGAGTATTTTATCGAATAATCTTAAAATATCATTTTTTGGAGAATCTCATGGTAAATATATTGGACTTACTATTCACAATTTTCCAAGTAATATTATTATAGATTTAGAGAAAATAAAAAAAGATCTTGAGAAAAGATCTAGTTTTTATCCTGGAAAATCAAAAAGAACTGAAGCTGATGAATTTGAAATTATTAGTGGTTATTTTAATAATAAGACGACAGGAACGCCACTGACAATTATAGTTCCTAATAAAGATGTAAAAAGTAAACCTTATTTAGATAGTATAGGGTTAATAAGACCTAGTCATGGAGACTTAACACAATATATAAAATACCAAGGGGCACATGACTATCGTGGTGGTGGTCATCTCTCTGGTCGGTTAACAGTATTATATACGATTCTCGGAAGTATATGTGAGGCTCAACTAGAAAAACAAAATATAAAAGTACATACTCGAATTAAATCACTTCATGAAATTGAAGATGAAAGTGAAGTCGTAGACTTTTCAAGATTAGATGATAATTTTCCAGTCAGTGATGAAAAAGTAAAACAAAAGATGTTTGACTTTTTAGAGAGGTTAGAAAATGATTCTGTTGGAGGGATTGTAGAAGCATATTGTATAGGTGTTCCTGCAGGTTTAGGTACTCCCCTCTTCAACAGCGTCGAATCAGTAATTAGTAAATTAATATTTTCAATTCCTGGAGTAAAAGGAATTGAGTTTGGTAAAGGCTTTGCAATTACAAAAGAATATGGTAGTAAAGCAAATGATGAACTCGAATACCAAAATGGAAAACTAAAGTTTCTAAGTAATAATTCAGGTGGTATTCAAGGTGGAATAACAAATGGTGAAGTTATTAATTTTAAAGTTGCATTAAAGCCGACACCATCTATTAATAAACCCTTAAGAACTATTAACTACCTAACAAAAGAAAATGTAGTATTAAACACTATTGGTCGACATGATAAGACTTTTGTTCCGAAGGCTTGTCATGTTATTAAAAGTATAACAGCCTATGCAATTTATGATTTACTTTTAGGTGATATTGATGGATGATATCCGAAAAAAAATTGATAGTATTGATAGAAAGTTAATGGAATTACTTGATGAACGTTTTTCCCTAACAAAAAAAATTGGAGAATATAAAAATAAGAAAAACCAGCCAATTTATAATGAAAAGCGTGAAAAAGAAATATTAGAAAAAGCAAATAATTTTAAAAATAATAATGCAATAAAAGATATATATAAGCAAATATTTAAAACAAGTAAGTTTTACCAAACCAAATATGGATTAATAGGAAGAAAAATATCATATTCTTTATCACCCCTGATTTATAAGGAGTTTGGACTTAATACATACGAGTTAATTGAAACTGATGATTTTATAAATACGATGGAAGAAGGTAAATTTAAAGGCGTTAATGTTACTATTCCTTATAAGACAGAAGCTTATAAGTATTTAGAAAACCTTGATGAAAGTGCAATTAAAACTAAAACTGTAAATACGATTTGTAATGGAAAAGGTTATAATACTGATTATCTAAGTTTAAAAGAAATTTTAAATCGTTTTGATTTAAAAAAGGTAATAATTATTGGAAATGGAGCAACATCAAGATCAGTAAAAGAAGCACTTGATATTAATCCTGTTTTGTTAGTTCGTAATATTCGTAGTGAAAACGAGTATTTAATTAGTGATTATGAAAGGTTTACAGATTATGATTGTATAATAAATACAACACCTTATGGAACTTATCCAAATATCGAAAAAATGCCACTTTTTCCATTAGATAAATTTACAAAATTAAAACTTGTATTTGATGTAATTTATAATCCACTTCATTCACCATTAATATTAGAAGCAAAAAAACATAATATAAATTATATGAATGGTTTAGAACTTCTTGTCATGCAAGCAAGTATTTCTTATAAAATATTTACAAGTAAAGAAGTAGATTATAAGGAAGTCTTTTCTAAGTTGAGAAAAAAACTATATAATATTGTTTTAATCGGCCCATCATATAGTGGGAAATCGACGATTGCAAAAAGGTTAAGTCAAAAATTAAATAAAAAACTTGTTGATATTGATGAAAATTTAAAACGCGAAAATAAAGATTTAGAAACTATTTTAAAAAATCATCCAGAATCTTATTATCGTGATTTAGAAAAAGAAGAAGTAATAAAACATGCATATAACTTTAATCAAGTTATTGCTACTGGTGGTGGAGTAGTTACAAGTAGTGAAGCAATGGAAGCCCTCCAAAAAAATAGTATAATTATTTTTATTAATCCACCTTTAGATTTATTAATAAGTAGAATTGATAATACTAGACCACTTATTAAAAAACCTGAAGATTTAATTAATTTATATAATTCGCGCAAACCATTATATTTAAAATATTGTGATATTGAAGTTAAAGATGAAAAAGAAATGATGGAGAGAATCAATGAATATTTTAATAATTAATGGACCTAATTTAAATATGTTAGGAATTAGAGAAAAATCTATATACGGTACTAAAACATATAAAGATTTAATAAAGTTTATAAAAAATGTTGCTAGGGAAAATGATGTAAAAGTTAAAGTGCTTCAAAGCAATTATGAAGGAAAAATTATTGATGCGATTCATAAAGCATATCGAAAATATGATAGTATAATTATAAATCCAGGTGCATTAACACATTATTCATATGCAATTTATGATGCATTAAAAGCAGTAAATATTAAAACTGTAGAAGTTCATCTAACAAATATATATAATAGAGAAAACTTTAGAAGTATTTCTGTTATAAAAGATGCATGTAGTGCGTCATTTGTTGGTAAAGGTTTTGATAGTTATCGTGAAGCAATTGAATATTTAAAAGGTGTATAAAATGTATGAAAAAGTTAGAAAATATAACAAGAAAATATTAGAAAATAATGAATTACTAATTATTGCCGGACCATGTGCGGTCGAAGAAGAATCTAGAATACTTAGAATTGCACAATTTTTAAAAAGTTTAGGAGTAAAGTATTTACGTGCAGGAGCATATAAGCCACGAACATCACCTTATACATTTCAAGGATTAGGTCCGAAAGGCCTTGAGATATTAAGAAATGTAAAGATGAAGACGGGAATAAAAATCGTTTCTGAAATTATGGATGCAAGTCAACTTGAGTTTTATGAAGATGTAGATATTATTCAAGTTGGGGCACGGAATATGCAAAATTTTTCACTATTAAAAGCTCTAGGAAAAACAAATAAAACGATTCTTTTAAAACGTGGTTTTGGTGCAACAATTGATGAATGGCTTTATGCATGTGAATATTTATTAAATGAAGGTAATGATAATGTTATTTTATGTGAGCGGGGAATTAAAACATTTGAAACACAGACTCGTAATACTTTGGATATTTCAAGTGTCCCGATTGTAAAGGGAATTTCAAAAATTCCTGTAATTGTTGATCCTTCTCATAGTGCAGGTCGTAGTGATATTATTATTCCACTAGCAAGAGCAGCAGTTGCAGTTGGTGCTGATGGATTATTAATCGAAATGCATGAAGAACCAAATAAGGCATTAAGTGATAAAGAAGAAACAATTGACTTCAAACAGTTTGAAACTTTGCTTTATGAGATTAGAGAAATTCATGATGTTGTAAAAAAAATAACGTTATCATAAACAAAAAGATTGAAAAAAAAGTTAATTTATGTTAATATATTATCGTCTATATAAACAAAATCAAAGGAGGTTTTAAATATGGCTGTAAAAGTAGCTATAAATGGTTTTGGACGTATTGGTCGTTTGGCTTTCCGATTAATGTTTGAATCGGATGATTTTGAAATCGTTGCTCTAAATGATTTAACAGGTGCAGAAGACCTTGCATATTTATTAAAATATGATAGTGCCCAAGGACCTTACAAAACTGATACTATCAGTTGGAAAGAAGGAGCAATTGTTGTTGATGGTAAAGAAATTAAGGTTTTTGCTGAAAAAGATCCTACTAACTTACCATGGAAAGAACTAGAAGTTGACGTTGTAATGGAATGTACAGGTGCTTTCAGAACAAAAGAAAAAGCTGAAGCTCATATCGTTGCTGGTGCAAAGAAAGTTATTATTTCTGCTCCTGCAAAAGGAAAAGATGTAAAAACTGTTGTTTACAATGTTAACCATACAGATTTAGATGGAACTGAAACAGTTATTTCTGCTGCTTCATGTACTACAAACTGTTTAGCACCGGTTGCAAAAGTATTAGATGATAATTTTGGTATCGTTAAAGGTTATATGACAACTGTTCATGCTTATACTAATGACCAAAATACTTTAGACGGACCACATAAAGCTGGTATTCATTCACGTCGTGCACGTGCTGCTGCTGCAAACATTGTTCCAACTACTACTGGTGCTGCTGCTGCAGTTGGTTTAGTATTACCTCACTTACAAGGTAAATTAGATGGAATGGCATTACGTGTTCCAACAATTACAGGTTCTGTTGTTGACTTAGTATTTGAACCAGCTAAAGAAGTTACAGCTGAAGAAGTAAATGCTGCGGTTAAAGCTGCTGCTAATGAAACTTTAGGTTATACTGAAGATCCAATCGTTTCTACAGATATTATTGGTTCTCATTATGGAAGTATCTTTGATGCTGGATGTACAAAAGTTATGACAGTTGATGGCAAACAATTAGTTAAAGTTATTGCATGGTATGACAACGAAATGAGTTATACTGCTCAATATGTTCGTACAGCAAAATATCTTGCATCTTTAATTAAATAATTTTTCGAAAAAAATAAAATGGGGATTTAAGAGTGTTATTTACTCTTAAATCCCTATTTGTTTTCTTGACTTTCGCACTGCTCGAATTATTCCATAATAAAGTGGAATTGTTATAAATATAATCCATAATTTGCCCCATAAGTCCCATATTAAACTAGCAAGTAAATAAATAAATACTACAAAGACTGGATAAGTAAAATAATAAATATTTTTATATTTTATCGCTCTAATTAAAGAATAATATATTGGAATTGTAATAAAGAAAGTCCAAGCGATATGCCATAAATCCCAAACTAATCCTGTAATAAAAAATATTATTACAATTAAAATTGTATAAGGGAAATCTAACCAAAAATTTGTTTTATTATATTTTTGATCATCATTATTATCACTGTTTATTATTATTACAGTGTCTTTTTCATTTTGACTATTTTCTTTTATATCGCTTGTATTTTCATCATTTAATAGTAATTCATCCAAAGATTTATTATATAGTTTCGCAAGACTAATTAAATTATCTGTATCTGGGGATGATTCTGCTCGTTCCCATTTTGATACAGCTTGACGAGATACTCCTAGTTTACTTGCTAATTCCTCTTGTGATAAATTATGTTTTTTTCTTAATTCTACAAGCCTATTTGCAATTTTTATATTCATACATAAACTCCTTTCGATTCTATTATATAAGAATCAAATTAAATTCACAACCTACTTTAGTTTGCGTTAACGCAACTATAGGTTGCATATATTATAACATAAAAAAATAAAGTTATTTAATAAAAGTAGAAATATAAATTAAAATATTGTATAATTAATTGGGAGATTAATATGAAAACAATTAGTTATGACAAATTTAAAAACACAGTAAAAGAGTTAACAATTGCTGCAATTTATGATCTTGATGAAGAAGTTGTAGAAAGTTTAAAACTTGCATCTAAGAAAGAAGAAGACTTAAGTAAAATCATCCTTGATGAAATCATTGAGAATGCAAAAATAGCAAGAGAAAGAAGAATACCTATTTGTCAAGATACAGGAATTGTTGTTGTCTTTTTAGAAATCGGAAATTTAGTTTTTTGCAATTTCTCAATTGAAAAAGCAATTAATGAAGCAGTAAAAGAAGCATATGTAGAAGAGTATTTTAGAATGTCAGTTGTGGGAAGTCCGATAACACGTAAAAATACCTTTACAAATACCCCATGCATTATTCATACAAAAATAGTAGAAGGAGACAGTTTAAAAATAACTGTTTGTCCAAAGGGAGCAGGTAGTGAAAATCTAAGTGCACTTAAAATGTTAACGCCAAGTGTAGGTAAAGAAGGAATTATAGATTTTGTCATCGATACTGTAATAAATGCAGGGGGCAAAGTATGTCCTCCAATGATAGTAGGTGTTGGTATTGGTGGTAATTTTGAAGAATGTGCTTTAATAAGTAAAAAAGCATTATTAAGACCAATAAGTGATCAAAGTAATGATGAAGAAGCATTGGAACTTGAAAAGACGATATTTGAAAAGATAAATAATCTTAATATAGGACCAATGGGGGTCGGAGGTAAGACAACATGTCTTGCTGTTAAGGTAAATCTTGCTCCATGTCATATTGCATCACTTCCTGTTGCTGTTAATTTTCAATGTCATGCAAGTCGTCATAAGGAGGCTATACTATGAAAAAAATAGTACTCCCAATTTTAGATGATGTAAAAAAAGAATTACGTGCTCGTGATTATATTTTATTAAGTGGTAAATTATATACAATGCGTGATGCTGCTCATAGAAGAATTCTTGAAATGAAAAGAGAAGGGCTTAAGCTTCCAATAGGTTTAGAAAACGCATGTATTTATTATACAGGTCCAACTCCTAAAAAAAATAATCGTATCGGTGCGATTGGACCAACAACAAGTTATCGTATGGATTCATATATGAAAGAATTAACTAATCTTAATTGTACAATTGGTAAAGGACCAAGAAGTGAAGAAGTAAAAAACTTAGCAAAAACCCATCACTTAATTTATTTAATGGCAATAGGGGGGTTAGGTGCTAAACTATCACTTGCAGTAAAAAGTATGGAACTTGTCGCCTTTCCAGAATTAGGACCTGAAGCTATATATGAATTAGAAGTAGAAGACTTTCCAGTCATAGTAGCCTATGATATTTATGGGAATTCAATCTTCACAGAAGGAAAAAGCAATGAGAGATAAAGCATTAGATATTCATAAAGGAGGTAAACTAGCAATTTCATCACGAGTTAAGCTTGATGATGCAAAAGACTTATCACTAGCTTATACTCCTGGTGTAGCAATACCTTGTCAGGAAATTTATCAAAATCCTGATTTAGTATATAAATATACTTCTAAAGGTCATATGGTGTTAGTTGTTAGTGATGGTTCTGCTGTTTTAGGTTTAGGAAATATCGGTGCAAAAGCAGCAATTCCTGTAATGGAAGGAAAAGCATTACTTTTAAAAAGGTTTGCTGGACTTGATGCATTTCCTATTTGTCTTGAAACACAAGATCCTGAGGAAATAATTAAAACGATAAAACTAATTTCATGCAATTTTGGTGGAATAATTTTAGAAGATATTGCATCACCTAATTGTGTTCTTATTGAAAGAAAACTCCAAGAACAATTACAAATACCAGTGTTTCATGATGACCAACATGGAACAGCAATAGTTGTTGCTGCAGCTTTAATTAATGCAACTAGACTATTAAATAAAAATATTGAGGGATTAAAAATTGTAGTGTCTGGAACAGGTGCTGCAGGTTCAGCTGTAATTAGAATATTAAAAGCATTAGGTGTTAATATAATTTATGCATATAACAAACAAGGTGTTGTTGATATAAATAATTATCACGAATATAATTTTGTTGTTAGAGAATTATTAGATAAAGGTTTAATTAATACTCCAAAACAACACAACAATACATTAAGTAGTATTATTGCAGGATGTGATGCTTTTATTGGTTTGAGTGGACCTAATATATTATTAGGTAGTGATGTTAAGTTAATGAACGATCCAATTATTTTTGCTCTAGCAAATCCTCAACCGGAAATAATGCCTGAAGTAGCTAAAGCAAATGGGGCAAAAGTTATTGGAACTGGTAGAAGCGATTACCCAAATCAAATTAATAATGTTCTTGCTTTCCCTGGTATTTTTAAAGGCGCACTCAAAGCTAAGATTCCAAACATTACTTTGGAAATGAAAATTGCAGCAGCGAAAGCTATTAGTAATATAATAGAATATCACGAGTTATCGCCTGAATATATAATTCCTTCAGTATTTGATGAAAGAGTTGTAGAAGCGGTAAGTGATGCAATTATGAAATTAGGTTAAATACCTAATTTTTTTGGTTAAAAAAGATTTTCATTCATAAAATATTATGGGTGAGAATTTTGCTAAATGAAAATATAAAAAAATTAATATTTATTTTATTACTTGCAGTAACATGTTATGTCTTTTTTTTACTATTACCTTATCTAGCTATTATTTTTCGTTATATAATTAAAATAATAACCCCATTTATTATTGCTTTTGCTCTTGCTTTTATTTTGCAACCAATTGTATGTTTTTTTCAAAATAAAGGTTTGTCAAGGGGGTTATCAGTTGCTGTCGTTTTAATAATTTTCCTTGCAACTGTAATTCTTACTATTGTCCTTACAATTCCTCACCTAGTTTCCGAAGTGAAATTATTAATCGAACGTGTGCCAATTATCCTCAAAGATATAAAACATATTTTAGATGAGTTTGCTAAGTTATTTGATTTTTTACCAGAAAAGTATAGACCTAATTATGATAATGTAAATGGTTTTTTAAGTAAATATTTATCAGAAATAGGAGCAATTCCTAATAATTTATTAAATAAACTAACGAGAATTTTAAGTACTTTAATTTTAGTACCTATGATTTTAATATATTTTCTATTAGATTATGAAAAAATATTATGCTCCTTAAGAAATTATTTAATAAAAACAAACAAAATCAGATTTAAAAATTATCTTGCAGATTTAAACAAAATCATGGGTTCATATTTTCGTGGTGTATTTTTAGTAATAATAATACTTACAATTGCCTTTTCAATAGCGTTTTTTATTATAGACCTTGACTTTGCAATCTTTTTTGGTTTAATTATTGGAATTACTAATATTATTCCCTATTTAGGATCATATATCGGAGGAGCATTCCCATTTATTTATGCTCTTGCGGAATCACCACAAAAAGCTTTTACTGTACTAGCTATAAGTGTTGTATTTCAAACTTTAGAATCAGATTTACTTTCACCATATATTCATAGTAAACAAATTAAAATTCATCCATTAATCGTTATTTTTTTCTTATTAGTTTTTGGATCACTTTTTGGGATTATTGGAATGATGGTAGCTGTACCAATATTATCGATGATAAAAATAACTTTAAAACATTATCCAATACGTATTAAAAAGAAAAATATGTAATATATTGTAATGGTGAATGTTTTGAGTTATGATTTTTTAATAGATTTTACAAACTATATTATTATTTATCCAATTAAATGGTATAACTTTTTAAAAAGAATTATTAATAAAGTAACATTTTATTATAATATTATGATTATTCCAAAAAATATTCTTGAAAAAAGCCATCATATTTATAAGGAAATAATATCAATTTTAGAAAAACACGAAATCATTACAAATATAATAGAAAACGGCGACATCATAATCCTTTATTTAAAATCAAAAAAATATAATCAATTATTTACATGTTGGCTTAAATTTATTGTATTAAGAGCATGTATAGATTTATTTGAAGAAGTTAAGTGTAAGGAAATATTTTCAGAAGACTTTTATATTGTTATCGGTAATTATAAAATAGGTTTTGATAATAATCGTGATTATGATTTAATTATTACATTAAATACTAAAACAAGTGAAAGATTTTTAACATATTCATATAATTATTATAATTTTTGCGAGGAGATAAAAAATAGTCAATATTTACAAAAATATTTAAAACAAGTATAATATATATGAGGTGTAACATGAAAGATATATTACTAAAGTTTCTAGGTTATTTATCAATTACTACTGCAATTTATGGTATATATATTGTATTATTTCAAACCAAAAAAACAACATTAAGAAAAGCAGAACAAGGTGAAACCCCAAACCCTAAACGTCCGCAAGTGTTTAATAAAATATGGTTTAAAATAGTAGCTATAATATTGTCAATTATTCTATTCATATTAGGATGGGTGTTATTATCTTGAAAAAAGTTGAAGTTTTAATTACAGATTATACACACGAAGGATATGGGGTTGGTAAGATAGATGGATATCCACTTTTTATACCTGGTGCTTTACTAGGAGAAAGAGTGGTTTGCTTGATAGAGAAAGAAAATAAAAGTTTTGGTCGTGCAAAACTACTTAAAGTCTTGCAAACAAGTCCTGAACGTGTAAAACCACGATGTGATATTTTTGGAATCTGTGGTGGGTGTGATATTATGCATATGTCATATCCTGCTCAACTTGATTTTAAACTAAGAATGGCACAAAATAGTTTTCGTAGATTAGGAAATTTAAATATTCAAGTTGATGAAATAATTGGTATGGACGAGCCATATTATTATCGTAATAAGGTTCAAGTTCCTTTTGGAATGCGAAACAATAAAGTTATTTGTGGATATTATAAGAAAAAAAGTCATGATATAGCATCTTTTGATTATTGTTATATTCAACCAGAATATACAACTGATATAATTACATTTATTCGTAACTTAGCTAATGAATATAAAATAAGTGCATATGATGAAATTAATCATTCAGGAATCATTCGTCATGTACTAATTAGAAATAATTATTTGAATGAAGTAATGATTGT
>DUOT01000040.1 GCA_012838705.1 Acholeplasmataceae bacterium | reverse complement strand
ATTTAAATAAATGGTTCTCATACAATCACATATCATTATCAATCAATTCTATATTATATAATATCAAAATTCAATAATAAAATACCCATAATTATCTAAGGATATTGTCAAAAAAGAGTAAAACCCTTTTTGGTACTATAAATCTAATAACAAACAATGTTTATTATATTAAATTGATAAGTGTTTAAAGGATCAGTTGAATTTAATGTAACTGTAAATATTTGCTCGCCAACACCCATTCCATTATCAAAATTAAAAGTATATGCCGTATCATTGTTTTTACAATAATATGTTACTGCAATCTTTCTATATGATTTTCCCGAATTGTTAACAATGGTACCTGAAACACTATAAACATTCTCATCTGCTTTTGTTACATTAAAATTATCTAAAACGCTTATTTTATACGTATCATTACTATAAAATGGGATAACAGAAATTGTTATCGTTTTAGAAATGCTTTCATCATTGTATATTGCTTCATATGTTATTTTGTAATTGCCAAGTGTAAGTGTGTCAACTTCACCTGAATATGTAATAGTTCCTTCTACTTTCATTTTATTTTTGACTAATTCAATACCATCAAGATAATTATAATTTTGGATTGGTAACCTTTTTTAATACAAATTTTATATAGACACTTGCTTATATGCTACTGGTGTTAAATAATTTAAGCTACCATGGATTTTTACGTTATTATACCAATTAACATAATCAAATAATTCACGTTCTAGTTCTTCAAACGATGTAAATCTTCTATAAAAAGCAAATTCAGTTTTTAATATTTTAAATGTTGCTTCTGCTACAGCGTTATCGTATGGACAGCCCTTTTTACTTAATGACCTTTTTATATTAAAGGCTTTTAATAGTTCATCTATAATTTTATTTTTAAATTCATTACCGCGATCAGTATGAAAAATCTGTATCTTATTTAACCCAGGATTTACTGTTGTGAATGCTTTGTAGACTAGTTCAGCGTCTTTTTTGCGTCCGGCAGAATAACCAATAATTCTTCTATCATGTAGATCTAGTATAAAGCAAATATAATTCCATAAACCCGCGACATTTACGTACGTTAAATCACTTACAATCACTTCTAGTATTTCACGATTGTTAAATTCCCGATTTACCACATTTTCAACCTTTTCGTTATTGCATGTAACTTTATGAATCTTATATTGTTTCTTGGTATAATTAGAAATAAGATTGTATTTAGCCATTATTTTGCTTATTTTTCGTCTTGAAGCGATAATTCCCATATTTTTAAGCATTACTTTTATTTTTCTAGTTCCGTAGTTATTACGACTATCTTCAAATATTTTGATGATTGCATTTTTAAGGTCTGAGTTACCCTCTCTACCAGTACTTTCATAATAATAAACAGTTCTTGATATTTTTAGTATTTTACACATTGCGCTGATACTGTACTTATGCTTGTTAGCTTTAATGATAGCTACTTTCGTCCCATTATCAGCGCCGCTTGCTTTAAAATATCATTTTCCATTCTCAGTTGTTGATTTTCTTTTTTAAGCTTTATTATTTCATTTTGTTCAGGTGATCGATTGTCAGCTGCTTTAAATGACCCAGTTGTATCGCTTTCTTTTACCCATTTATATACTACTGATGCACTAATGCCATATTCTTTTACAAGTGAACCAGTAGATTTACCGTTTTTATAAAGTGATACAATTTGTTTCTTAAATTCATCAGTATATGTTCTTTTATTAGACATTGTTATTACCTTCCTTATATAATGGATTATACCATAACTTTGTCTATATAAAAACTGTTTTAATTAAAGTAGCCTGTCCACCTAGTCTATCATTTATATCTTTTGATTTTAATCCTAGTTCTTTTTGTCTCGTTTTAAGTAATTCTTTCACATAAGGTTTACTATCCTTTATAAAGAAAAGTATGCTTTCTGTAGTGTTAGGGAACATTTTATAACCTTTAGTTGCTCTTCCTGCAATAGCTTTTATACCTTTATCAACAATGATTTGTTGTCTAAGTTCAAATCCTAATTCTTCTAAAACTGTAACTAACTTGTTTAGTATTCTAAAATAGCCGAAGAGATAAAATGAACCACCTTTTCTCAGTACTCTATAAGCTTCTTTCATATATTTCTGTGACCACTCAATATATTCTTGTAAAGTGGAATGATTATAATCCCAGCTTTCTCCTACAACTTTAAAGTATGGTGGATCAGCCACAATAAGATCTACAGATTCAGAAGGAAGCTTTTTCATTCCTTCAATGCAATCTTCGTTATATATTACATTTAATTTATTGATTTTCTTCATGTTTATTCTCCTCAGTATATTCAACAATGTCTTCAATTTTACAATTAAGAGCTTGACAAATTCTTGCTAACACTTCAGTATTAACATTTTCACCTTTTGAAAGCTTTGCTAAAGTTGCTTGACTCATTCCTGTTTTTAATCTTAAGTCAGTTTTTTTCATTCCTTTATCAATTAAGATTTTCCAAAGTTTATTATATATCAATCCCATAGTGCACCTCCGACTTTGAATCATTATACAATCATTACTCCGTTTTGTCAACATTTATGTTTAGTTTCATGAATATTATATTTACTATCATGCAAATCGTTAAATTGTTGTCAAAACGTTAAATTGTTGCTAAATCGTTAAATTGTTATCAAATCGTTAAATTGTTGATATGAAAAGTAAGAAGAGACCAGTAATTAGCCTAAAAACTGACTACTACAGGTCTCTACAAAACTGGCGAATAGGAGATTTTCCCCTTTCTGCCAACAAATATAAAAGGTCTGATATTCTATCAAACCTATGCATTCAATATGGCTTTGATTACCTATTTTAATACAATTACGCACCCCTAGTAGAAATCACGCACCCTACACCTATTTTTACGCACCCTTGCATGAAT
>DUOT01000039.1 GCA_012838705.1 Acholeplasmataceae bacterium | reverse complement strand
TGAAATTCCTAACTTAGATAAAGTAGTTTCTAAACTTATTAATAGATATCCACAAGTAAAATCTATTATATTAAATATAAATAATAAAAAAACAAATGTTATTTTAGGTGACAAACATAAAATATTATATGGTGAAGAATTTCTAATTGATCAAATCCATGATTTAAAGTTTAAGATTTCATTTTATTCTTTTTTCCAAGTTAATTTAAAACAAACTGAAAAATTATATCAAAAAGTACTTGAGTTTTTAAAACCTAAAGAAGGAGATGTAATAATTGATGGTTATTGTGGTGTCGGAACAATAACATTAATGGTTGCACAGCATTGCAAACATATATATGGAATTGAAGTAGTTAGTAAAGCAATTGAAAATGCGAGAGAAAATGCAAAATTAAATAATATTAATAATGTTACTTTTATTGTTGGTAAAGTAGAAGATGAAATTGATAATTTGATAAATAAAAACATTTCCGGAATTATCCTTGATCCACCACGTAAAGGTGTTGATAAAAATGTATTAGAAAAAATAGTAGATACTAATATTCCTAAAGTTGTTTATGTTTCATGCAATGTTGCGTCACTTGCTAGGGATTTAAATATATTGTCTTCAAAATATGATGTGAAAAAGGTTGTACTTGTAGATATGTTTTGTCATACGGCGGATGTGGAAAGTGTTGTATTATTAGAACGAAAGAAAATCAATTAATTGATAATGTAAAATAAAAAATGAATGATAAAATTAATGTGAGAATGAACAAATATTATATTTATAATGAAAGTATAAAATGGCTAACCTAATAATGGTTAGCCTATTTTAATGGTTTATTTATGAGTAATAATATATTGTAAAAAAACGCCATTATTGTTATAATATACATAAATAAAATATTATTGTTTTTATTGTTCTTTTACCATCATAGCATTTATTGAACTAACAATATCTATTATGTATTTTATTATAATTTATTCAACGATTGAAGAAGAAAGGAAAGATAATCATGACTAGTAAAGAACAATTTAATAAATGGGCTAATGAATATGAGAAAAGCGTATACTCTTCTGATCAAAACAATACTTATCCATTTGCAGGATATAAAAAAATAATTGATAATATTTATAAAGAAATTATTTTACAAGATAAAGCTAATATATTTGATATTGGTTTTGGAACTGGAATTTTATTATCAAAACTTTATGACAAAGGATATAATATATTGGGGATGGATTTTTTTGAAAAAATG
Source organism: Acholeplasmataceae bacterium (assembly GCA_012838705.1). GTDB lineage: Bacteria > Bacillota_I > Bacilli_A > ML615J-28 > CAG-698 > DUOT01. The sequence goes on along the minus strand of DUOT01000039.1, from coordinate 1,480 downwards.
ATTAAAGTTGCGAAAGAAAAAATGCCAAAAGCAAATTTATTTAAAGGAGATTTCAGCAAGGAATTAAATGATGAAATCAAAAAAGTTAAGTTTGATTTTATTATTGCAACATATTCATTACATCACTTAAGAGATGAAGAAAAGATAAAGTTAATAATTAAACTGTATCAATTATTAAATGAGAATGGTTCTATTATTATTGGTGATATAGCCTTTGAAACAAGAAATGAGTTAAATAAATGCAAAATAAAATATGAAGATGAATGGGATGATGAAGAATATTATTTTATATATGATGATATTAAAAAAATGATTCCTTACGAAAATACGTTTGAAAAGATTTCATTTTGTTCAGGGGTAATAAGAATCAAAAAATAAGTTGGATATATAAATAAATAGTGTGAGAGGGGTTATGAAAAAGATTCAAATTTCTTTAATTCTATTATTATTATTATCTTTACTTTTATGCGCTTGTGACCCAGGAACATATTATTTTGATTATGATGATTTAGTAAGTAATGTAGTTACTATCGCTTTTGCAAATTTGGTAAATGATTATTTTGAAACAAAAGTAGAATTATAAATGAATAAAAAACTTAAGTTTCCATATTGATTTATGAAATATCATTTACTTATAAATTGCTTAACAATATTGATAATGTTATAATGTATTAATGAGGGGGGTACTTATGAAAATAAAATATATTGTTTTGTTAATTATTTTATTAATTTCATTAGGTGGTTGCTTTAAACATATTGATGATACAAATGGTGATGATGATTATACAATCGAAACTTTTAGTGATGCAGATATCACAAAAAGTAGTAGTTCATATGTAATGTATGGTTCTACAACTACATCAATGAATAGTAAAACTGAATTTAAAGTACAAAAGTTTTCAGGTATACGTACTTTAGAAACAGTAAAAGCATCAAATGAAACTATAATATTCAATTTTGATTCACAGTGTATTTCTGGAAACTTAAGAATTGTTATTGTTCAAGGGGAAGAAATAATAAAGGATGTTAATATTAATGGTCAATCTACAGTAACAATCGAAAATGCAAATGGAACATATATACTAAAAGTTGTTGGCGAAAGTGCGAAATTTAAACTTGAATACTCAATAGAAAAATAAAACATGGAGTAAAGAATGGATATTAATTATTACAAGAAAAGAATAAATAATGCAAAAAAGCATAAACAAATCTTAGAAAAAAAATCTAATGAACTTTCAAGATATCGTCTAATTTCATTTGGAGCTATTCTATTATTTTTAATATTATATTTTATAAAAAGTTATTTTCTTTTTATGCTTATTACATTAATATCTTTTGTAATATTTCTTTTTTTAATTTTTGTTCATAGTAAAACAATTAAAAAAATAGGGTATTATCTAATGCTAATTGAAACTTTAGATGAATACTTAGCTAGATATGATAATAGTTGGATTAACTTTCCGGAAATAGGAGAGGAATT
>DUOT01000038.1 GCA_012838705.1 Acholeplasmataceae bacterium | reverse complement strand
CATATGATATCAAAGAAGGGCTTAAATTACAAAATTAAGGGTTGCCTACGCTAATACAATTAACCTTTGTATTTAGTGAAATTATCATTATATAACTCTATATGAAATTATCATAATATATTCACAAAACATGCTATTTATAGAGTAATTTATAGACAATTTGATAAAAAAGTGCTATAATCCTGAGTAGATATAAACATTTATAATAGGAGGTAACTATGGATTACCAACGACTAGTGATTAAAAGATATTGTAGGGCTTGAAGAAGCGAAAAAAGTATTTATGGAAAAGGTCATAAAACCAATAAAATATAAAAAAATTTATGACAAGTATAATTTGAAAAATGGTGGAGGACTATTGCTATACGGATTGCCAGGAACTGGTAAGACAATGTTTGCACAGGCTATTGCCAATGAGATTGACGCTGAATTTTTCTCGATTACATCTTCAGATTTGAAGTCGAAATGGTTTGGTGACTCTGAAAAATAAATTAAACAACTATTTGACGAAGCAAAAAGCCATAAGGTTGCAATTATATTTTTTGATGAATTTGAATCTATAGGAGTGTCGAGATATAAGACAAACGAACTAACAAGTTCAATACTTGTACCAGAATTGTTAGCTCAAATGCAGGGGTTTGAAAGAAACGAAAATTTACTTCTAGTTATCGCTGCTACAAATCGTCCATGGGATATAGATTCAGCATTATTGAGACCAGGTCGATTTGATTCTATGATTTATATTGAACTACCTAATTTTGAGTTACGAAAGTTAATGTTTGAGAAACAACTAAAAAATGTTAAAGTTGAGGATGATGTAATTGAGTATTTAGCTTCTAAGACAGAGATGTTTAACGGAGCTGATATTAATAATATCTGTGACTCCTTACTTCGTATAGTTGTAAATAAAGAAATTGAAAAAAGAGATAGTATAGAAATATGTTTTGAAGATTGTGTTGAAGTTTTAAAGAAAAACAAATCATCTGTTAATAAAATGGATGTAATAAAAATGAATAATTTTAAAAATAGTTTATAGAAAGAAGGTTTTTAACAATGAGAATACATAAAAGTTTTGGTTTAGATTTAGGTACTACTAATAGTACTGCTTCAATTATTAAAAATGGTAAAGTGGTATTTGCTAAAGAAGGAAAGGCAAAAAATAAAACTATTCCTTCTATTGTTGCTGTTAGAAGAAATGGCAGTGAAGTTGTAGGTACTATTGCTAGAAACGAGTTTTACTCAGGAAATATTAATTCAAAAAAATCAGTTAAGAGAGAAATGGGTAAAAACATAACATTTACTTTAGGAGATAACGATTACTCGCCTGAAGAAATTTCAGCTAAAATTATTACTTTCTGTAAAGAATGTTTAATTAATACAGTTGGTAAAGATCCAAATGTTATTTATGATAAAGTAGTTATTACTGTACCTGCTTATTTTACATTAGCTCAAAAAGATGCTACTCGTAAAGCTGGAGAACTTGCTGGTCTAGATGTTCAATTATTGTTAGAAGAACCAACTGCAGCAGCTATAAACTATGCATTACAAAATAATATCGATAATGGATTATTCTTTGTATTCGACCTTGGTGGTGGGACATTTGATGTTTCTATTTTAGAGAAAATTGAAAACATTCCTACAGTTCTTGCAACTGCAGGTAATAACTTCTTAGGTGGGGATAACTTTGACTTTATTCTTGCAAGATATTTTTTAAATCATTTAATTGAATCTGGTCATGACTTATCAGATGTCGAAGTAGATTATGATAATACTAAATTTAGATTGTTAATGTTTGCAGCGGAAAATGTTAAAAAGAGATTAAGCCAAGAAGAAACATTCGATATCTACGTTCCAGATGTTTTCAAAGATAACTCTGGAGTTGAATTGGTAATTGAAGAATTCTCAAGAGACTTATTTAATAAATTAATTAAAGAGAAAATCGAAATTGATGTTATTAAAGAATGCGATAAAGTTTTACAAATTTTAGAAGAAAAATATGGTAAAACATTAGAAGATATTACATGTATTTTAATGGTTGGTGGTTCTACAAAGATTCCTTTCGTTAAAGAAGTTATTGAAAAAAATTATTGTGTTACAAATAACTTAAAAGAGGTTACTTCCTTTGATGTTGATCTTGCTGTAAGTGCAGGAGCAGGATTCATTGCTAATTCGTATGGATTTGAAATCGAAGATGAAGTTAATAACATTCTTGTAAAAATGAATGCACCATATATTATCGATGGACAAATTTATATTTCTGGTAATGTTGTAGAAGGAAAAGTTGAAAAGATTTTATTAAAAGGCAAGAAAGCAGAACACGTTATAGAAGTTCTAGAAGATGGAACATTCTTAACATTCTTTGATGCAAAGGATTACACAGAAAAGTGCACATATACTTTTGTTAATGGTGATAAAGAAATTAGTGAAATAGAAAGTACTGATAATTCAACAGTTGATATTATTGCTCCAACTCCAATTCAAAATGAGACTATTGCTGTAGAAATTATTGATATTGAAAAAGGTAGAGTTGAAAAATATCCAATTATTAATTCAGGTGATTTCTTACCTGTAGAAACTGTTGAATATTTTAAAATTAATGAATATAGTGATAAACAAATTATTTTACCAATTTGGGAAGGTAACCGAAAGATTTTTAATCTTGTAATCGATTTACCAAGTAATGCCAAAATAGGACAAAAAATATCTGTTAAAACTTCAGTTGATTTAATCTCAAATGTTACTCTTGAAGTTGAATTAGAAGGCAAAAAATTAAATGGTAGATATGAATATATTGATACTTCATCATTTGAAGAAGAAATTGACATAGATGAATTAAGTGAAATTTTCAATGAACGTGTTGGTAATATTGAAGATCCTGAAACTTATGAAAAAGTTCTAAAACAAAAAAATGATATAGAAAGAGAATTATACGAAGCTCAAAGCAACAAGGATGAAACTCATATTGCTACTGTAAGTGAAAAATACAAAAAACTTGTTACTGAATTACCAGTTAATAAAAAATTAGACGAAGAAGACTTTGATGAAATTGCTAAAAAAATTAAAGAAAAAATGTCTAGCAATTCTAATTTTAATGAATTTGATGTTGATAATCTAGTATTCTATGGAAAACGTTCTTTAAGAAAAGAAGACTTTGAAGAAGCACAAAAATGTATGGATGAATTAAAACAAATGCTTATGAATGCTGAATTAACAAATTCACCAAGAATATTCTTTGAAGGTGCTAAATTTGCTGTTGCACAAATGGTACAAAGAGCAGTAGCTTACACAGAAAGCTATAACGCTAATCCAACTGTTGTAAGAAGTATTAATAATGAATTAGAGAAAAATGGACAAAAAATTATGGATATCATCCAAAAATATGAAGATGTAGAAGAAGATTCACCAGAAATGATGGAAGATGCTAAAACAATGCTTCAACTTTCGTCTGGACTATATAGAATTTTAGAAAGCGTAGCTCCAGCGAACGATGAAGTTATGAATTCTTATAAAGGTTTAGTAAGTAAGGCATAATTATGAATACGAATTTTTATAGTTTTATTAAAAACAACGAAAGAGAAATAGAAGTAGTTTGTCCATCATGTAGTCAAAAGAATCCATATTCATTACAAAAATGTAGTTGTTGTTCTTATGATTTGTCAGAAGTTAAAGCTCAATTATTTTCTCATTATTCTTATTTTAACAAAGCGTTAGAATTAATCTCTAAGGAAGATTTTATTTCGGCTTTTGACCATATCTGTAAGTTTATAGCTTATGATGATAATGATGAATCATCATATAAAGTGTATATATTTTTACTTGTTAAACTGGGTTTTATAGAAAAAGCTAAAGTTGAATTAGAAAAATTTGAAAGTAAATTTCCAAGAAATCCTTGGATTATGATAGTTGAAAGAGATGGAATTGAAAATTTGGTTTTACCTCAAGTAAACGAAAAAGAAATTACATTCAATATAATTAATGACCAATTAAATAAACTTTACGTAGATTATGTTAATAATAGAGTTAGAAATATTAATGAATTAGCGAGTATGGTGAGTAATTTTTACGATATTTTAGCAGCTAATAGAGGTAATTTAGAAGTTAGAAAACAGCTTTTACAATATTTTGAAAAAGTTCTAATTCCTGTTTTATCAAGAAGAGAAATTAGAGTTGAAATGTATGAAGGTAAAAATGTGGACGAGCTATCTAATGAGCAAATGCAAGAAATCGATGTAAAATCTACTATTGAACATAAATTACATCCAAACGGAACTATTTTTACTCTAAGCCCAGGAATTTATGTAAGATCATTATTGATTAAAAAACAACAAATTTTAGTTGTATCAAATCCTGTAAAGGAAAAACCAGTTAAAAAAGAAAAAATAGCAAAAATAAAAAAGAAAGGTAAGAAAAAATAGGTGATTGTATGAAATATAAAAATGAATCATTATTTTCAAAATATGATATTTTACCATCAAAATCGATGAATGAATTAAGGGTTATATTTCAAACTGATCCTAATAAAAGAAAAGATTTACCGATTGTTATCAAGACGATTTCTAGTCCTTTAGCACTATTAGAAGAAGAGTTGTTTTACATTAGAGAAAGTTCAGATGTTGAAATATTAAACACTCATTCAGCCCTGTTAACAACTTTAGCAGAACTTAAAGAAAAAGTAACAATAACTAAGGTTAAGCAATTAGTGTCTGCGTTACTAAAATTTTATGAAAACAAAGTAGAATGGAGTCAATTTAACTATTATAAAACTGTAGGTGCATCAAAAGCTGAAGGTGTTATTTTGGAATTTGTTTCTATGGTTATGGATGAATTAGAACACCTTTTCATAAATTCAATAGGTACATTATCTACAAAATTATCAGTAGACTTTTATGATTTATTACGTAAATGTATTAATGCTATTCCATCAGAAAACGGAAGAATGACTAGAATTAATGACGAATTAATTGAATTTGCAGGAAAACTTAATTCTTTAGAAAGTAAAAGCGATGATGTAGAAAGTAAATTACTTTTCTTGATTTCTATATGTAAAAATACTAATAATTCAGAGTTAAAAGAAATATTAAAAATAACAACAAAAAAATTAAGTGATAATTTAGAAATTAACGGTTTGACGTTATTGAACTGTTATCCAACTCTGATTTCTTTATATTCTTATCAAGACGTTGTTAATTTTTCTGGCTTTTTAAATACTCTTGCTAACATGTATTTGGATTTAAAGGGAAAATCAAAATATTCAGTTACTGTAACAATTGATATTTTGACTAAATTAGATTCAGCCTTAGCGGAGTATTCACGTGTTGTTTCATGGGGTAATGTTACTGATAAGAATTTTGATAAAGACGAATTATCCTTTATTAGAGCTTTAGTTTCATATTTCGTTGCTAGAGGTAAAGATTGGTTAACTCAATATAGAAGAATGATTTCTTCAGTTGAAAATAACTGTACTGCGGATAATATTTATAATTTAGTAAAACATGTATTTGCTAGTAAGCCTGTAAAAGATGTTAAGAGAGTGTTTACTAATATTATTTTAGAAATATCAGATTTCCAACATATTCTTGCGTTTATTTTTGAATGTCATAAAGAAGTAAATGAAAATCCTGGAATTGCAAAAGCGTGTGATCCAAAAGAAGTGGATAGATTTATTGCTAAATATTATTGGGTTGCGTATACTTCTGACGAATTTAACAAAACTTTATTTGAGAATATAAGGGGTATAGGTTTTGACGTAATGGCTAGAGCTAATGCGCTTGCTAAAACATTAACACCTTATTCTGATAATTGGACTAGACAACGAGTTAGAGATCAAATAGTTAATATTCTAAATACAATTCCAAGAGATTGGTTTATGGAGGATAAAAGAGTAGAAAAAGTAATATCTGATTTTGGTGGAACATGTACTTCAGATGTTAGTACTTCTGCAAAATATATAGATTTATATGATGAATTATTTACTGGTTCATCATCTGACAAGCATGGATTAAAAGCATATAACAATAGATATAGAAGTTCGACTAGTTCAAGTTATAGACCTTCAACAAGTAGTGGTTCGAGTTATAGTAGACCATCTTCAAGTGGTGGTTGTTATGTAGCTACAGCAGTATATGGTTCTTACGACTGTCCAGAAGTATGGATTTTAAGAAGATATCGTGATTATTATTTAGATAAAAATATTTTTGGAAGATTATTCATTAAAATTTATTATGCAATTAGTCCAACTTTAGTTAAATGGTTTGGTAAAACAGAATGGTTTAAAAAATTAATAAAACCAATATTAGAAAAGAAAATTAAAAAATTGAAAGACTTAGGATATTCTGATACAGAATACGACGATAAATATTAAATAAAATATTCCCTGGCTAGAGATAGATGGGGATTTTTTTGTTTCAAAACGTTCTTATTTAAGTCTAACCTTTGAAAGGCTAGGTGCAAATTATGAATGTTAAAAATGAAATTATTAAATTAAGGAGAGAGGGATTAAGTTATAATGCCATCGCTCAAAAACTAAATATAAATAAGGATCAAGTAGCTAAAATATGCAAAAGAAATAAAGATATTATAGAATCCGATTTAGTTCTTTGTAAGGAATGTGGATGTGAGTTCAATTCAGTAAAGCGTGTTGGAAGACCGCAGATTTTTTGCTCATCGAAATGCAGAACTAAATGGTGGAATAAAAACCATGATTCACTATCCACTTATGAAAGATATAAACATGTTTGCTTAGTTTGTGGTAAAGAATTTATTTCAAGAGGAAGAGTGAATTCTAAGTACTGTAGTATTAGTTGCTATAGAAACAGAGGTGGCAATGATGAATAAACATTCAGACATTGTCTTAACTTACCAAACTGTGCTCCATCAATTAAGAAGGTTACGTTCAAAAGGGTTAATTGATAATGAAAAGTTCCAAGATTTAGAAGAAAGTTTAGTCACCAGAATAGGTATGGAAACATCTAGTTGCCATAGGCAAAATAAGATTTTAAATGAGTTGCTATATGAAAAACATGATGGTAATATCACACCTGACCAGGAGGTGGTTAAATGAAAAGCATAAAATTGATACCAAAAAAAGCAGTACTCGAAAAGAAAAAGAATGTATGTGCTTATGCTAGAGTATCAAGTGGAAAGGACGCAATGCTTCATTCACTTTCAGCACAAATCAGTTACTATAATGGAATGATTCAAAATCATCCAGATTGGTTATTTGTAGGTGTTTACTCTGATGAAGCGATATTTGGAACAAAAGAATCTAGACCAGGCTTCCAAAGAATGATGGATGATGCAAGAGCAGGTAAAATCGATTTAATCATAACAAAATCAATATCAAGATTCGCACGAAACACTATCGTTCTGCTTGAGAAGATAAGAGAATTGAAAGAATTGAACGTTGACATATTCTTTGAAGAGCAGAACATTCACTCCTTAAGCAGTGATGGGGAACTGATGCTTACAATACTTGCTTCGTATGCACAAGAAGAAGCACGATCAACAAGTGAAAATATAAAGTGTCGTATTAAAAAGAACTTTGAAAACGGAATACCATGGGGAGCAATGCTTTATGGTTACGATTCTATAAATTCAAAGTATCACATCAACGAAAAGGAAGCTGAAGTAGTAAGGTTAGCATTTCAATTGTACTTAAGTGGCTTAGGTAAAGAGGGAGTTGCACGAAAACTTAATTCATTAGGCTATCGAACAAGAAATGGTTCATTGTGGTGTGACACATCAGTAAGGCAGATGCTTAGTAATTATGATTACACAGGAAATTTGATACTTCAAAAAACTTATAGACCTGATTACATGAGTAAAAAGACAAAGGTTAATAATGGTGAAGTTACAAAGTACCACGTTGAAGGTAGCCATGAAGCAATAATCGATTTGGAAACTTGGAATAAAGTTCAAGAAGAGATTAAAAGAAGAAATGCAAAAATTAAAAGAAAAGTGAACCCTATAGAGAGTCCACTAAAAGGTAAAATTAAATGTGGCT
>DUOT01000004.1 GCA_012838705.1 Acholeplasmataceae bacterium | reverse complement strand
TGAAGGACGATGTTTCTAAGTCGTCTTGATAACTTTTTCGTTTTAATAATATTTTCTAAGTTATCGATATCCATTAATACAAAAACTAAATTTTCTTTAGTTTTTAGATTATTTAAAATTGGATAATATTTTACTTCACCTAGTAAATAATTATTGTATGAAGCATAATAAGACTTTTCATTAATTTTGGAATATAAATTAATCGAACCAAATCTTCCTAAATCAACAATAGCATTTTCTTTGGAATTGGTAAAATTATATTCAATAATAAATTTTTCATTTTTTAATATACTATCTAATAGTAATTGGTTTATATCTATATTATGATTGATTTTTTGCTTTTTTATTTTTAATATTTTTTCATTTTTAAAATAATTGTATATTAAAGTTTTCTCGTTATAAATATCATAAGTTAGGACAATATTTATTATACCATTAAAGATTGAATTTACTAAATTTACTATAATATTTGCAAGTTTACTTAATTTGTTTTTCTTGCAATACGGAAGTAATAATCTTCCTTCACCACCTAAAGAGTAAATTAAATTTTCGTATGTTAAATTGAAATAATTAATAAAGAAAAATGCAATATATTCTTGTATTAATTGAACAAGTAAAGATTTTGTTTTAATACTTTCAAAATCTTGATATATGAAATTTCCAATATTTTTTAATTTATATCTTAAAACGATAAATTTATTCCCACTTTTTAAGCAATTACAAATTGCAGCTGTTAGCTTTTGGTGTTCAAAAAGACTAACAATTGGCATTTTATTTTTATATGTATTAGCAGGAATTGATGATGTGAAGTTATAAAGTCGTGGATATAAATAGTGATAATTAGAAAGTTTATCACAATTAACAAACTTATTAAAAAGCTTTAAATATTCTTCTTTAGCTTTATCTAAAAGAATACTTTTAGGCTTTTCGGAATATTAAAATTCTTCTTGTGAAACTAAAGGAATTTGCGATAAATTCACTCTGTTTATTTCATTAAAAATAGAATATAAACGTGAAGTAATATGATTTGTATCTAAATCATTATCATATTCACTATCTTGACGATCATGAGCAGCAGCAATAATATCTGCTTTCCTCACAATACTATTATTATCTAAATGATGAGAAGCGCTCAAATCTATTAGCTCTTGACTTCCGTTAAGATACTTTTTAATAAATAGTGCAGTATATGATGCATGCCAATATTGATACGTATTATGTTTTCGAACAAGATATTTCAAATACTGTGATAAGTCTACTTTTAGTCCTGTACGTTGATAAAACTTACCTATATCATGTAACAAAGAAGCTAAAGTTACAAGCACTCTTCCCCTCCTTAATTACATTATATCAAAATCAAATAAAAAGAACATTAAAAATGTTCTATATAACTATTTTTCTTGATGTTTTTTCATATACCAACGATTTACTATAATCCCTATTATCGCAATAACAAGGACTGAACCAAAGATAATTGCAGATAATCTCCAATTTTCTGTTATCATACTGTCTCCAAGGATTGTTGAGGTAACAATCGAAGGAATTCTCGCAACAATTGATATAATAATAAACCGTGATGGTTTCATTTTAATAAACGGAACAAAATACGTAAGTAAATCTTTTGGTGTTCCTGGAATGAAAAATAAAGTAAAAACAGTTATATCCTTTTTCTGTGCAGAATTTAAAAATTTGTATTGATTTAATTTTTCAGGATCTATAAATAAACTAATAAAAGGCATTCCGATTAATTTTGCTAGGTTGAAAATGGCGAGTGTACCAATTGCAATGCCTAACATACAAGTTAATGTTCCTAAGTAAGGTCCAAATAATGCACCCATAATAATTTCTACTGGTTCCCCCGGTAAAAACGCTACTATTACTTGAAGTACTTGCACTCCAAGCATTAATAACCAACCCCAGAATCCAATTTGGTTTATATATTCTTGCAATTGAGCACGCATATCTGGTTCTCGTAATTTTAGAAAAAGCGGGAATAAATATATCGTTACACCAACCATTAACGCCATAAAAACTATAAATATTATTGTTCTTAATGTTTTATTTTTGTCTTCTTTTATTGTCATAGCAATGGCTCCTTAATAGTTACTGCAGGTCCTTCAAGAATAATATTTTCATTATCTTTGTAAACTAATAATTTCCCACCATCAACTTCTACTTCTACTTTTGGTCCTATTAAACCTAATCTATTGCATATACAAAAACTACTACTAGCTCCTGTACCACATGCTTTGGTCCAACCAACACCACGTTCATATGTCTTAACATATATTTTCTCTTTACTTTTGACCTTTACAAAATTCACATTTATACCTTTAGTAAAGATAGTACTTCTCGCAATCTTTTCTGCTATTTCATAGTCTTCATAATCAATTAAAACTAAATGATCAGTTCCTAAGAAAACTGCAGATACGATTATATTTTCATCGTATTGATAATTAATTAACTCATCTAAGGGAACATCAATACCTAGTTTAGAAGTTGAGTAATTAGGTTTGCCAAGATTTATAGATGAGATAAATGGATTTGTGCTTTTAATTTCAACTTCAATGTTTCCAGCTAAGGTCTTAACGTTAAACTTTAAATCCTTAACAATATTTAAATCATAAACAAACTTTGCGAAGCATCTTAAACCATTACCACACATAGTTGCTATAGACCCATCAGCATTATATATTAACATTGTTAGTGGGTTTTCTTTTAATAATATTAATCCATCAACATTATTACAAATTTTTTTAGATAATGCTTTGTAATCAATATTGTCATTATAAAAGCCTATATAAAAGCTATTGCCACATCCGTGGTATAAACCATACTCCATACTTATTCCTCTAGTAAATATTATAACATAAATGAAATAAATATAACAGTGAAATATTTTCCAAATAAAAAGCATTTCATTTACATCAATAATGAAATGCTTTTATTTAACTTATTTTTTTAGATTATAAAAAGATTTTAATCCATTGTATCTAGCATTTTCACCTAATTCGTCTTCGATTCTTAATAGTTGATTATATTTTGCTATTCTATCAGTTCTACTTAATGAACCAGTTTTAATTTGACCCGTGTTTAATGCAACGGCAATATCAGCAATTGTTGTATCTTCTGTTTCACCACTACGATGTGATACTACAGCTGTATATCCTGCTCTTTTAGCCATTTCAATTGCTTCGAAAGTTTCAGTTAAAGTACCAATTTGATTTACTTTGATTAAAATAGAATTTCCAACGCCATTTTCAATTCCATGAGCTAAACGTTTAGTATTAGTAACAAATAAATCGTCACCAACTAATTGAACTGTCTTACCTAATTTTTCTGTTAAGTATTTCCAACCTTCCCAATCATCTTCAGCTAATCCATCTTCGATTGAAATAATTGGATATTTTTTTGTTAATTCAGCATAAAAATCAGTTAAACCTTTGCTATCAAAAGTTTTTCCGCCTTCACCTTCTAAAACATATTTTTTTGTTTTTGGATCATAAAACTCAGTTGAAGCAACATCCATTGCTAGGTATACATCTTCACCTGGAACATAACCTGCATTTTCGATTGCTTCGATAATTACTTTAATTGCTTCTTCATTACTCTTCAAGTTAGGAGCAAATCCACCTTCATCACCAACAGCAGTATTTAATCCCATCTTTTGTAATACTTTCTTTAAATGATGGAATACTTCAGCACCCATTCTTAAAGCTTCTTTAAATGTAGATGCACCAACAGGCATAATCATAAATTCTTGGAAGTCTACATTATTGTCAGCATGGCTTCCACCATTTAAAATGTTCATCATTGGTGTTGGTAATTCCTTAGCATTAAATCCACCTAAGTAATTATAAAGTGGAAGTCCACATAAATCAGCTGCAGCATGTGCAACAGCCATTGATACACCTAAAATCGCGTTTGCTCCAAGTTTTCCTTTGTTTTCTGTTCCATCAAGTTCAATCATTAAGCGGTCGATTCCTACTTGATCAAAGACATTCATACCGATTATTTCTGGAGCAATAATATCGTTAACATTTTCAACAGCTTTTAATACTCCTTTTCCTAAATAACGGGCTTTGTCTCCATCACGTAATTCAACTGCTTCATGAGCACCAGTAGAAGCTCCACTTGGAACTATCGCTCTTCCGTAACCATCACTTTCAGTATAAACTTCAACTTCTACAGTTGGGTTTCCACGTGAATCTAATACTTCACGTGCATAAACATCTCTAATAAATGGCATATAATCAATCTCCTTTTTTTTATTTTTACACTAAGATGTGTTATTAGTCTTTAATAATTAGTGATTTACCTGTCATTGATGCAGGCTTTTCAACTTCTAATAATTCAAGCATAGTTGGTGTAATATCTCCTAAATTACCACCACTACGTAATTTATATCCTTTTTTGCATAAAACAAGCGGAACAGGATTAGTAGTATGCGCAGAGAATGGCATATTTTCTTCATCAAGTAATTTTTCCGCATTTCCATGGTCAGCAGTAACGATTAAATATCCGTCAACTTTTTTTACTGCTTCGTAAACTCTACCCACACAAGTATCAACAGCTTCTACTGCTTTTACTGTTGCATTGAAATCAGTTGTATGACCAACCATATCACAATTAGCAAAGTTAAGAATTATAGTATCATACTGCTCACTTTCGATTGCTTCTACAACTTTATCACATACTTCATAAGCGCTCATTTCCGGCTTTAAGTCGTATGTTGCAACTTTTGGTGATGGAATTAATATTCTTGTTGCTCCTGGAAGGTCGCGTTCAACCCCACCATCAAAGAAATATGTTACATGAGCATATTTTTCTGTTTCCGCAATCCTTAATTGTTTTAATCCTGCATTACTGATAACAACACCATAAGTATCATTTAATTCTTGTACATCAAAGTTTACAAGTCCCTTAACATTCTCACTATAAAGCATCATGCTTACAAATGTTAGATTCTTAAACTCTTTACCATTTTCAATTGTTGTTTCTTTTAAATTAGTAAGTGCAGTTGATAGTTGAATTGCGCGATCCGGTCTAAAGTTTACAAAAATAACACTATCATTATCTCTAATTTCTGTATTATTATTTACAATGAATGGTACAACAAACTCATCTGTAATTCCTTCATCATAAGAATCTTTAATACCTTGATATAAATCTTTTAGCGGTGCTTTATTATATACTAAGGCATCATAAGCAAGTTGCGTACGATTATAATTGCGATCACGGTCCATCGCATAATAACGACCACTGACAACCCCTATCCGAGTATGTCCAGTTTTCTTTACAACTTTATCTAATTCTTCAAGATATGTAAGGGCTGATTTAGGTGGAACATCTCGTCCATCTAAAAATGGATGGACAACAACATCTTTTACTCCACGTTTTACACTTTGTTCTATTAAATAAAAAATATGATTAATATGGGAATGAACACCACCATCACTTGTAAGTCCCATAAGGTGGAGACGAGAATTATTTTTTATTGCATTGTTTATTGCTGTGTCGATTGCTTCCATTTTATCTAATACTTTCTCACGAACAGCAATATTAACTCTCGTAAGTGATTGATATACTATTCTTCCTGCTCCGATATTTAAATGACCAACTTCACTATTTCCCATTTGTCCTTCAGGAAGTCCAACGTCTTCACCACTTGCACCTAAAGTAGTTGTTGGATATGTTGATAGTAAGTAATCCATATTAGGTGTATGTGCTGCCTTAACAGCATTACCTTCTACTCTATCGGATAAGCCAAAGCCATCAAGAATAGTAAGCATAACAAGTCTTTTTTTCATAATACCTCCGAAAATATTCTATACCATTATACTACAATTATTACCATAATTCAACCACTATATTGTTATGTCATAAATAAAAACGCATACATTAAAATAAAGTGATTTTATTTGGAATGTTTAAACTTATCAAATTAAATCCTTTTAAAATTGGAATTAAATTAAGAAAGACATAATAAAGTGCTAATACTTCAAATGGCAAAAGTATCGCATTTTTTAATGCTCCACCTACTAATAAAACAATAAAAGCTTTATCAATTATTAACGACATCCATAAAGATCCTAACAAGACATTTATTAAAAAATTAACTAAAAACTTAGCAAGAAAAATTTTAAAGACGGTAATTTTTGTTCGGTAAAAAAATATACTGTAAATTAATAAAGAAAGCATTGCTGATAATGTGTATCCAGGGAAAAACGGATAACCAGCATTAAAAATAAAAAAACCTAATATATCGCTAATTGCACCACTTAATATTCCTACAAGTGGGCCAAATAACATTCCAATTAATGATAAAGGAATAAAACTTAAATAAATATCACGACCAAATGGTTTAAAAGGAAACATCTTCCCAAATGTTTCAAATACAATACTTAAAGCAATTAAAATTGAAACTAAAATAATGCTTCTTGTTTTTTTAAGTTCTTTGGATGCTAAATGCCAATATAGTTTAGTAAATGGTGTTTTAAAAATAGTATCAATTTCCATAATAGACCTCCTTGAAGAGATCCGCAGCCAGCGGATGCGTTAGATAACCGCCACATAAGTGTTCGTCCATACCCAACATCCCATGGTATAGCACTTAACGCTATCTAACTACTCTGTCATTATATTATACATCGATTTTAGGAAAAATACAATTAATATGATTAAAATTGATAATTGTAAAAAATACTCTTAAAGCATATATTTAAACTTTAAGAGTATCATATCAAAAACAAGTTTTTTGATTTTAGTTTTTTATAAACTTCATTTTTTTCTTTAGATTTCTAATATCATTTATCAATATAACTTGATATCAAATTATCGATTATAATACCGACTGTTCAGATAGTACAAGCTTGTCTCGACAGATTGGCATTAGAGACCCAAGTTTTTAAAAATTATCCAACTATAAGAGTTTTTATAATCGGATTTTTCTCTTCTAATTAATATTAATTAATATCTACCATGTTAAAACAAGATGATTTGTCTATATCTTATTCTATAACTACTCCGATTTTACTATTTTTTTAATATAAAATTTGAATTGTTCAAAGAAATTATTCAATTTTTATTTTATCAAATTTAACTTTTAATAAATTTTTTACTAGATGAATCAATATAATTCAAAATATTCTTCTATTAATTTTTCAAATTTCGGTCTATCTGCAAATTTAGCTATATGTTTTACAAAATTACCCTCACCATCAAATTCCGCTACGAAACTATAAGCTCTTTCTTTAGTAATTGTACAAGATATTATTATGAAATTTCCATTCTTATAATTTAATTTTATTCCTTTTCCAATTGGTGCTTCTGCACTTTTATTAGATTCATGAAAAGTTATTTTCGAAAGTTTACTAATAAAACTATCAATATTTTGACTAGGTAGAATTTCTAAAACTTCCATTTTTTGAAAATCAATATTTGATATACTACTTTCTTTCACATTTATAATTCTTGGATTGCTATTTTCATAATTAATAAGTTCTATAGAAATCACTTTAGATGATAGTTCCTCATAATTAAAATAGTAGGTGTTTGGATCAGTAACACATCCGCTTATAATAGTAATACTAACTATTAATATAATCAATGTAAATATTTTCTTCATCCTTTTTCCTCTCCTAAAACCAGTATAATGCAGTTGCGGGGAAAAATACAGTACTAATTGCAAAATAATTCCATGCATTTGCTATTTCACGTCTACTATGAGTTCGACTTTCAACTCCACCAAGTATATCTGCCATTGTCTCCCATGGTGCACCATAATAATTTCCACTCTTATCCCACTTTCCTAATTTTAATGGTGAAGGAATTCCAACAGTAAACCCATATGTTCCTATTCCCATCATCATTAGTTGTGTGTTATGACCTCTCTCATGCCTTAATGTATTAGCATCACTACCTCGTGTCAATAATATAGCTCCAAATGATCCTGACCTTCCTCCATTAGTTCTAAAAACTGGTGCTCCCTTGTAAAATGATACTTTAGATGAGTTTAATACTTTATCCTCACTTGTATTAAATGGATTCCATCCGATAGCATTCATATCAGCTCTAACTTCCTCATCCCAAATAGATGCAACTGCCATACCTCCATAACTTACTACAGATGTGGTAACTTGTGCAGCTATACCTCCTATTGGTGTAAATAATAGTACTGCTGCAAGTATAAGCCATGGAAACTCTCCATCTGGATCCACCATCATCATAGGATTATTTATCGCATACGTATACATGTTATGCGTTAATATACCACCTACTGGACCTACTAACCCGTCCGCATTGATGAAACGTCCAATCTCAGGGTTATAATAACGACTGTTAAGATAGTACAAGCCTGTCTCGACATCCTTGTAAAACGAACCTTTTTTAGAATTTTCCCCATAACAATAGAAATGATCAAGGGGACAG
The DNA here is from genome assembly GCA_012838705.1 of Acholeplasmataceae bacterium. Taxonomy (GTDB): domain Bacteria; phylum Bacillota_I; class Bacilli_A; order ML615J-28; family CAG-698; genus DUOT01. The sequence continues at coordinate 1,448 of DUOT01000004.1, read as the reverse complement.
TTATACGTCAATATACTTAGCTTAATCTAATTCAAGATATTAAATATTTCATTTTAAAATAGATTTATTTCTTTTTATATAATCATAAAATTCATGTGGCAGTACTGTTATATTTAACTTGCCATATAATCTTTCAAAGTTATTATATTTATTTTCAAAAATTTGCTTTAACCAACTACAGAACCTTTCAAAACCTATTAAACCTTTTTCTTGTACTTTATGATTACCTACGGATAATACAACATTATAATTTTTACTTTTTATTATTTTGTATACCTCATATGATTTCTTTAAATTGGGTTGATAATTTGCAAAACAACCCTCTATACTTACAACAACTTTATTATCAATATTTTCTGCTTCGATAATTAAAGTATCATCTAAAATAAATCTATTGTTTTCATATATTACTTTATTGAAGATAATTTTTCTTTTGATTTTTGTATAATTAGGTCTTAAATTGAAGTTTTGTCTAATGTGTTCTAAAACAATATTTTTATCGATATTTTCATGAATATTAATATGAAAAAAATAGCTTTCCATTCCCATATAATATCTCCTCTACAATTATTTTGTTATAAATGCTTTTACTACATCATAACCTAATCTTCTTAAAGCAGCTACCCTATGATGTCCATTCGCAATTTGATACATACCATTTTCTAATCTCGTTACATAAATTGGATCATACACCTGTTCTAGAAATGGATTGTGTGTATTCTCCGATGCGTCCTGCTTTTGGACCTATCGTTACAAATTCGTCTAAAGGATTATTTTGTATTTGACTTAGTTTAATTTTAGTTGGAATTTTGCCAGCATTTTGTAATGCTTTTGTTATACCATAAGCTCCAATAATCATAGTTCCTACATTCGCTGTGGTACTTACTATGCTTTTAGTTGTATTATATAAGTCTTTATTACCATCCATCAATCCATCACGGATGACATTATAGTCAGTTACAGATTCTCCTATCTCAGATAATCCATATGCTACAGTCGCAGCTCCTGCAGCGGCAGTTGTGTATGCAACAGCAGTAATTAATAAAGGAGTTGCTGCACCTCCTGTTAATACAGTTGCAGCGGCAGCTACTGCAATTACACCCGTTGCTATCAAAAGACTTCTAGATACTAGTTTATTCCAATCTGGCCAATATCCACTTGAATCAACCATCATTACTGGATTATTCTGACAATAAGCATACATGTTGTGGCCAAGGATATCTCCAGTTTGTCCAATCAACCCATCCGCATTGATAAACCGTCCTATCTCAGGATTATAATAACGACTGTTGAGATAGTACAAGCCTGTCTCAACATCCTAGTAAAACAGACCCTAAATAATTCAAGTCACAAAACTATAACACTTGTGAAATAGATTTCTACCTTCATTACAAATTAAAGGGAGCTTAATGTTTACATAATCATAATATTATGTTGTTAATTAACTT
>DUOT01000006.1 GCA_012838705.1 Acholeplasmataceae bacterium | reverse complement strand
TTATGAAAAACCATAAAACATCTTATGAAAAACCATAAAACTTATTAAAACCATAAAACCATAAAATTTCTTAAAGAGCCAGAAAATATAGTTGAACCTGATTAAAATCAGGTTCTTTTTTTATTAAAAACATACTATTTTTGATTTTTTGACTTAGGTCAAAGAATTAAACTAATAATAACCATATAATAGAGGTGTAAAATAAAAGGAGGTAAAAAAATGTTAAACAAAGTTTATCAATTAGAGACATTATCATGTCCATCATGTATCAAAAAAATTGAAAAGGTATTAAGTAAAACGGAAGGTGTAGAGTCAGTTGAAGTATTATTTACTTCTTCAAAGGTGAAAGTAACAATTGAAGAAACAAAAACAGATTCAAATACAATTAGAAAGGTTATTGAAAGATTAGGTTATCAAGTTTTAAGTGAAAAATAATTGGAGTGATTCATATGAAATTAAATAAACATCAAAAAATGATAGTTAATTCTATATTAGTATTAGTATCATTTATATTATATAAAATATTAGGATATCATATTGCAACAATCATTTTGATGTTAATTACAACTGCATTATCAGGGTATAATGTTTTTAAAAAAGCGATTGTATCACTTCGATATATGATTATTGGAATTGATATATTAGTAACAATAGCAGTTATTGGGGCTATTATTATCGGTGAATATTGGGAAGCTGCTGCAGTAACATATTTATTTATGTTAGGTGAATATTTAGAAGCTAGAACTATTGAAAAAACGAGGTCATCTATAAAAAGTTTATTAGATCTTGCTCCCAAGTTTGCTAGGGTAATTTATAATAACGAAGAAATAGAAATTAATCCTGAAGATGTAATAGTAGGAGATTTGATTGTTGTAAAGCCTGGTGAAAAGATTCCGGTTGATGGATTGATTAAAGATGGAAGTGCATATGTAAATGAATCCACAATTACTGGTGAATCGTTACCTGTAAATAAGGAAATGAATGATGAAGTATTTTCGGGTACGATTGTTGAGTCGGGATATTTAATTATTGAAGCAGTAAGCGTAGGTAATGATACAACATTTTCTAGAATACTTACAATGGTTGAAGAAGCCCAAGATAAGAAAGCTAGAACGCAAAAATTTGTAGAAAGATTTTCGAAATATTATACACCAGGAATTATTATTCTTGCAATTTTAGTATATATAATCAAAAAAGATATTTACTTATCATTAACTCTACTAGTTATTTCTTGCCCTGGCGCATTAGTAATTTCAACTCCAGTATCTATAGTTGCTGGTATAGGTAATGGAGCAAAACAAGGGGTATTGTTTAAAGGTGGAGAGGTAATTGAATCACTTGCAAAGGCAAAAGTGATAGCATTTGATAAAACCGGAACACTAACAATAAACAAACCTACAGTTACAAAAATTAATTCTATAGATATATCTAAAAAAGAATTATTAAAAATAGCAGCAATCGGAGAATCATATTCTGAACATCCCCTGGCAAAAGCAATTATAAATAAAGCAAATGAATTAAATCTAAATATAAAAAACAGTGCAACTGATTTTGAAATTATTACAGGGAAAGGCATTAAGTTTGTTTTTGATGATAAAAAATATTATTTAGGAAATCGTCTTCTCTTAGATGAAAACAATGTTGATTATCAAATGCTTGAAAAAGAAATTCAAAATGAAGAAAATAATGGTCAAACCGTTGTGCTTGTTGGAACCGAGAAAAAAATATTAGGATCAATTTCAATAGCTGACGTTATTCGTGAAGACGCCAAAATGTTAGTTCAAAACTTATATAAATCTGGTGTAAAAAAACTCATTATTTTAAGTGGTGATAATAATAGAACTGTAAAGGCTATTGCTAAGAGTCTTGGGATCAAAGATTATTATGGTTCATTACTTCCAGAAGAAAAAGTTGCTAAGATAAAAGAACTTAAAGATACATATGGTGAAGTAATAATGGTAGGAGATGGAGTAAATGATGCTCCTGCACTTGTAACTGCAGATCTTGGAATTGCTATTGGTGGTGCGGGTAAAGATGTTGCTATGGAAACTGCTGATATTGTTATATTAGGTGATAATATTTCAAAAACAGATTATGCAATAAAATTAAGTAAAGCAACAAAAAGGAATCTCAAACAAAACTTAATCTTTGCATTAATAGTAGTTACAACACTATTACTTGGTGTATTAGTTAATAGTGTAAACTTATCAATAGGAATGTTAGTGCATGAATTATCAGTATTATTAGTTATATTCAATGCAATAAGATTGCTTAGCTTCGGAAAACGTGGTAAAATAAAGCGGTGATTAAATGAATTGTGATTTACATGAGAGAAGTTGTATTGATAATGTATCAATTTTTAGTGGACTAACAAAAGAAGAAAAAGATGAAATCTTTTCAATATCACATCATAAAACTTATAATCGTGGTGATATTGTTTATTCCGCAGGTGAAAAAAAAGAACAATTATTCATTGTTCATCAAGGGAAGATAAAAATTTCACGAATTAGTTCTGATGGGAAAGAACAAGTAATAAGAATACTTACTAATGGAGATTTCATGGGAGAATTATCACTATTTAGTGGTGAACCAATGAGTGATTATGCGGAAGTACTAGAAAAAACAAGTATTTGTATGATCGATGGGAAAGAGTTAAAAACTTATATGATGAAACACCCTGAAATCGCATTTAAAATAATTGAGGAGTTAAGCACACGTTTAGAAATAGCAGAAGAATTAATCGAAGGAATAAATCTTCATTCAGTTGAATGGCGATTAGCCCATGTTCTTCTTAAAAGAGCAAATAAAAATGGAATTGTTTTAATTAATACTACTAAAGGTAATTTTGCTTCACAACTAGGAATGAGTCAAGAAACCTTGAGTAGAAAACTAGCATTATTTGAAGATAAAAAATGGATAAAACAACTCACGATGAGAAAAATTTTAATACTTGATCGTAATGCATTATCAGAATTGCTATAAAAAAACCACCTATTTAATTAATAGGTGGCTTTTTTAAACAGTGATTTATGATCCTGATTCAACACTTGAAAGTTTGTCAAAAAGTTCGTGAATAACAATTTCACCTGTATATAATTCCGAATATGAAATAGTGTTTGTTTCTTTGTAGTTGTCATTTACTCTTGTTTCAATAATAATGAAATGATTGTAAGCGCTTTTAAATATAGCTGGACAATTGTTAATAGGTTTTCTGCTTTTTTTAGTAATGTGAATACGATCGCCTGCTTTTAATGAACTTTTGATAACTTCTTTAATTTTTTCCGGTGTCATCATAGGATTTGAAACTTGTTTCATAGAACACCTCTTTCTTAATGATAAAAAAACGTAAATCCAACAACGGGACATACGTCACGAAGCTTTGATCGTCTACACATACATTATATCATAAATTCTCAAATAAAACCAGCCTTTTTTAATTATTAGGTTAAATTAAATATTTATTTGCCTTTATAAGAAAACATGATACAATTAATTAAACTGTAATAAACTTTATTATTAAATTAAGGGGTTTTAATATGGAATTAAAAGAAGTATATCAACAAGTAAATAGTAAATTAGAAGATGTAAATTTTAGTTTGATTTGGAAAGATTTTCAGAAATATCCTTTTGCACTTTATAATAAAAATGAAGTTTGTATTGATGGGAATTTAATACCTTGGGATGATAGGTTTTTAGGAAATACATCAATTGAATATCAAGGAAAAAATATTGCAATATGGAATATAGAAAAATCATATGATTTGGATATACTTTGTGCTAATCTTGTTCATGAAATGTTTCATTGCTATCAAAAAGATAAGAGGGATAATCGATTCCCTAATGATTTTATTATGTTAGATTATCCTGATGACATAGTAAATTATTCATTAAAATATGAAGAAAATAAATTATTAGTAAATATGTTAAATACAAATGACGAAACAATAAAGAACCAATTATTAACTCAATTTGCATCAATAAGAAATAAAAGAAAACAAATTATTGGTGATTTTATATATCAAGAGTTTAGGACAGAAACTTTTGAAGGTAGTGCTGAATTTGTTGCTTTAAAAACAATGCAGCAAATATCTCCAATAAAATTTCAGGAGCAAGTTCAAAAATATTGTGATATATTATTAAAGCCATCTGAACTCTATTTTGATATTAGAAGGATTTCTTACTTTGTTGGGGCTCTTTTTCTATTAGCATTAGATAATAATCTTTTTGATTATGATTTGTTTACTGAGGAAACACATTTTGACTTATTAACAAAAAATTGCTCTATTTTTGATATTTAACCCAAAATAAATAGTGAAATTCAAGTACTTTTAGATAAATATTTAAAAAATAAAGAATGTAGAATTAGAGAATTTTTAAATAATGAAAATGAGGTTATTGAAAATGAGTATTTGATAGTTGGGTATGACCCGATGAATATGATTAAATTTCATAATCAAATTTTATGTTTACATTTTGTATTTTTGAAAGATGAAAAAACAAATGAAACAAAATTTTACCAAGGCCCAATACTATTAAATATGAAAAGTGGGCAAAAAGTAAGTTCAATTGTTTTTAAAAAATGAGAAAAGCTGTTATCAAATTGACATCTTTACTAAGCTTAAATATAATTTAAATATCTTTAATAAAGAGAGGTATAGTATGAAAATAATTCAAAAATTTATGACAAGGAATGATTGTTATAAAGCAAACAGAAAGATAGTTCCAAAAGGAATTATCGTACATTCAACTGCAACTCCTGGTGTTATGGCTCATGAGTGGTGTGATATAATGAATAAATCATATCGAGAAGGAGAAACTAACCGTCAAGTTTGTGTTCATGCATTTTTAGATGATGAAAAAGTTATGCAATGCTTACCGTGGGATCATCGTGGTTGGCATGCAGGTGGTAGTGCCAATAATACTCATATTGGATTTGAGATTTGCGAACCTGCGGGTATTGTATATAATGAAAATAGATCTTCAATTGTAGAATATGATGTAGAAGCTAATGAAGAATATTTTCGTAAAGTATTTTATAATGCTGTTCTTTTATGTGTTAAGTTATGCAAAATGTTTAACTTAACAGAAAATGATATTATTACTCATTGCGAAGGATATAAAATGGGGATTGCAAGTAATCATGCTGATGTAATGCATTGGTTTCCTAAACACGGTGAAGACATGGATACTTTCCGCAATGCAGTAAAGAAGGTATTAGATAATGTATAATGTAATTGAGACGATTCTTACTAGAAGAAGTATTAGATCGTTTTTAGATAAACAAATTCCTCTTAAGGATTTACAAACTATTTTACTTGCTGGTAGTTATGCACCAACTGGAATGGGAATGCAAAGTTGGAAATTTACTGCAATTCAAAACAAAAATATATTAGATAAAATAAATAAAGCCATCAAGACTGCAATACTTACAGTTTCAAATGATAATAAGTTATATTCATATGTTAATAAATTTATTAAAAGGGCTCAAGATGAAAGTTATAATTTTTTGTATAATGCACCAACATATGTAATTGTTTCAAATTTAGAGTCAAATTATAATTCAATGGCTGATTCATCACTTGCTATTGGCAATATGATGTTGGCTGCTCATTCGATGGGTATTGGTTCATGTTGGTTAAATCAATTACCTCGTTTATCGAACATTCATGAAATAAAAGATTTACTTATTGAACTAGAAATTCCAGAGAATCATAAAGTTTATGGTTCAGTAGTTTTTGGTTATCCAAATGAAATACCAAAAGTATACCTAAGAAAAGATGTTTCAAAAATTTTTATATAATATTGTGATAAATCAAAGATTATGATAAAATTATAATAAGAGGTGGATTATGAAAGAAAATAAAATATCCAAGATTGGTAAAACTGTAGTTAATATTGGAGTAGAGGGATTAACTGAAATCAAAAATCAAGGTGTAAAAACTTTTAAAGATATTAAAAATATAGCAATGAAAGCTTATGAAAATGTAAAAGAGAATTTAGATTTTAAAAAAGCTTTCAATGAAGCAACTGAAGAATTTATTATTGTTGGTGCAACAAATATTTTAAGTCAACCAATAAAAATTAGGGCATTTGTCTTAAATAATCATGAATTATTATTGAAATATGATGATCATGAGATTAATAGGATTATCTCTGGCATTTTATTAAAAAATACTGCTGATGGAAAGGTAATTAAAATCATAAATATCGATAGTAAAAAGCTTCATAATCATGAAATAATTGTTAATGATGAACAGTGTGTTGTACCATGTTTTAAGGCTAAATATAAATTTGTAAAATAATAAGTCATATCAATGGTATGACTTATTATTTTGTTATTTTGAAAGGGAGAGTCATGAAAAAACTAAGAAAAATTATAAAAATAGTTATTACAGTCTTAATATTTTTTTGTATACTTTCATATGCACTTGTAGGGTATTTTTTCAAAACTTATTTTGGTAGAGCTGAGAAAGCAAATTATCAAAGTTATTTAGTATATGAAGATTTTTCTGATTTTGATCGTGAAATTGTTAAATTTGTATCAGGTAAGAATACTCTTACGGGATATATTTATGGAAAAGAAAATAAACAAGGTGTTATTGTTATTGCTCATGGTTTGGGCGGTGGAGCAGAAAATTATATTTCTGAGACTAAATACTTTGTTGATAAAGGTTGGTGTGTATTCACTTATGATGCAACAGGAAGTCATGAAAGTGAAGGAAAAGGGACTATGGGACTTCCTCAATCAGCAATAGATTTACATAATGCCTTATTATATCTTGAAAGTGATGAAAATCTAAATAATTTACCCATACTATTATATGGTCATAGTTGGGGTGGCTATGCTGTTACTGCCGTCTTAAATTATAATCATGATATTGCTGGGGTAGTAAGTGTAGCGGGATTCAATAATCCAATCGAAATGTTAATGAAGCAAGGAACAAAAATATTAGGTTTTTTTGCATATGTTGAATATCCATTCATCTGGAGTATACAATACTTTCGATTTGGTAATAATGCAAATCTTACAGCTATTGACGGAATAAATAAAAGTATTGATACAAAAATTATGATTATTCATGGCGATAAGGATACAACAGTTAATTATGATGGAGCAGCGATTATAAATAACCGTGATAAAATTTCAAATCCTAATGTGATTTTTAAAACAATGGTAGGAAAAGATCATTCGAATATGTTTAAGTCTGAAGATGCAAATAATTATATAGATGAAAAAAATATGTATTTTCTTGAATTATATAACGAGTATAATGGTAAAATCCCTAAAGATTTATTTGATGATTTTTATAATAACCTCGATAGACATTTAACATCACAATTAAATGAAAACTTTTTTAATGAAGTAAATGAATTTTTCCTGGATGCGATAAAATAAAAAGTGTCAATTGTTGACCAAATTTGTCTAAAGTGATAAAATATAGAAAAAGGAATAAATAAAAGAAAGGGAAAATTAGATGGGAAATAAGCTAAAGTATTATATTATTTCATATGTATTGATTGCTTTAGTGTTTATATTCCTAAGCTTTTACACAATAAACTTCATCAGAAATTTTCATTATAATCATTTACATGAAGATTCTGTACGAATTGCTAAGTACTATTCGCAAAATATATCAAAGTCTTCCGAAGCACATGAAGTCGTAAACGAATTACTAGAAGATAAATTATTAGTAGCGGTGAGAACTACTGCGATGGGCGATAAGGCCTATTCAAATGAATTATTAAAACAATATGCAGAAAATTTAGAAGTAGATGAACTATATGTATTTGATCAAAGTGGTACTATTATTTATACTAATGAAAAATATATAGGTTGGAAAGCTGTTCCTGGACATCCTGTATATGAATTCATGGTAAGTGATCTTGAGGTTTTTGTTGAGGAAATTCGATATGATACTGAAACGGGAATATATTATAAGTATGCATACCACAAATTAGATGAAGGTTTTATTCAAGCTGGTATTCTTGCGGATAAAGTACATGATTTCCTTGGGAAATTTGAATTACAAAGGATTTTTGAAGATATTATTAGTATTGGCGTTGAATCAGAAATTAACTTTATTACTACCGACTATGAAATAATCGGTAGTACTGATTATTCATTAATAAATACTATTGTAACAGATGAAAGAGTTGTAGAAACAATTGCATATGCTACTGATGACAAACCGGGAATTATAATTAATGACGATGAATATATTGTCTATTTACCTCTTTTCATAAATGGTATAAAAACTGGAACAATATCGGTCTCATCATCATTACGTGATACTAATAGGGCAATTTATATTTTTGCTGGACTTGGCGTAACATCATTACTGTTAACATTTACATTAATTAGTTTTATGCTCTTTTTATCATATAAAAGAAGTCAAAAACTTTATAATATTATTAATTTTGATAATGTTACTGGTTTACCAAATGTAAACAAATTAAAAGAGTTTTTAGATGTTGAAATAAAAAAAGATAATAAGAAAGCAGTTTTATTACTTAATTGCCGTAACCATGAACGTGTTAATTTAACTTATGGTTATGAATTTGGAAATCAATATATTCATGAATTTATAAGAATTATTAAAAAAAATTTTTCACTAGATTTTTTCAGGTATTCTGAAGACATATTTGTACTCTATATTGAAGATTATGATATTCCTGCTGATTTAAAACAATTATCAATGACTATTTTAAAATTGTTTTTTCAACCTATTGATATTAATGGAATTATGCAATATATTGATCTCGGTATTGGGATATTGGAAATAACAAAAAATTATCAAGATATAGATAATATTTTAAAAAATGCTTTGATTGCTCTTGATTATATGAAAAAATATAATCATCTTCATTATGTTTTCTATAACGAAAATATGGAAGAATTAATTAAAAAAGAAGAGCAAATTGAAACAATTTTACGAAATGCTATTGATAAAAATGATAAATCTTTCTATTTGGAATTTCAACCATTAATTGATATAAAATCAAACAAGATCGTAGCTTTTGAGGCGCTATCAAGATTATATGATGAAAAATTAGGTTATATTTCACCAGTTGAGTTTATTGAGGTTGCGGAAAAGAAACATATAATGGTACAACTTGGTGATTTAATATTAAAAAAGGCTATTAAATTTATTAAGAAACTAAGAGACAATAATTATAATGATATTCGTGTTTCAATAAACATTTCAACAATCCAACTATTAGATGAAAAATTTATTAAAAACTTTTTTCAAATCATTGAAAGTGAAGATGTGCAAGGAAGCGACTTAGAAATTGAAATTACAGAAACTGTAATTCTCAATAATTTTGAGAGTATAAACGAAAAATTAAAAATCTTACAAAGTCGTGGGGTTTCAATTGCACTTGATGATTTTGGTTTTGGTTATTCATCTTTTTCACGATTACAAAAATTAAATATAGATATCCTAAAATTAGATAAATTTTTTATTGAAAAAATATCTGATATAAACGATAAAGATTTCATTATTGATGATATAATATCTTTGGCACATAAAATAGGACTAAAAGTTGTATCAGAAGGTGTTGAATGTCAAGAACAAAAAGTATATTTACAAAAAGTTGGATGTGATATCATTCAAGGATATTATTATAGCAAACCATTAAAAGAGGAAGCAGCTATACAGTTGTTGAGAAGTGAAAAGGGGAATCAAGAAATAAATGAAGAATAAAAGATACCACAATCTATCATTAAGAGTGATTACATTAATTTCATTTATTGTTTTTTTAGTTACAACTGTATTTGTTGTAGGATATATCAATATTACAAATTGGATAAAGGCAACAGAAGGTCATATTAAAGAAATGGCAGAACAATTAAATGATGACACCATTTCTCATATAAATGATTTTATAGATATGCAACAACAAATAAATATTCACCAACAAAATTTTATTGAACAAGATATTTTAGATTTAAAAAATGAAATAGCAAGAGATAAATATTTTGTTAGTTTCTTAAAACAATTACCAGAAAATATTTATAGTATAACATTTACTACAGCTGATGGTGATTTTTATGGTGCAAGAAGAAAAGACAATGATGAAATCGAAATCATTCGTAATAATGAAACAACTGGAGGTAATACATGGTATTATTCCGTTAATAAAGACTTTAGCATAGGTGAAAAAGTTTATGATGCGGGGAATCAAAATCCTTTATTAGCGAATTGGTATCTTAAAGCAGTTAGAGAAAAGAAACCTATTTTTTCATCTATTAATAAAACAAAGGAAGTAAATGATTTATTCATTACTTTCGCAACCCCAGTTTATAAAGACGATAATTTAATTGGAGTTATTGGTACTCATACAACTTTATCTAATATTAATGAGTATTTACTTGATATTACAAATCAAAGTTCCATAGCTTTAATTATTGAAGATAATACAGGTGAATTAATTGCAAACTCCTTAAATATTGAAAACTTTATAACTAAAGACAATGACTTTATTCGTAATAAAATCAATAATATTGACAACGAATCAATAATAAAAGGATATCAATTTTTTCGCAAATCAAATTCTGAAGACTTTAACATAAAAACAAAAGATGAAAATTATTATTTTTCAGTAACAAAATATAATAATGATGGACTAGAATGGTTAATAATTGCCGCAGTTCCTTCAGCAATGTTAATGAAAGATATTACAAATACTATCTATTCTTCAATTTTAATTACTATTATAGGAATAATTATATCTTCAATTCTTTATTATTTTTATACAAAAACAATTATGCTTAAGCCAATATATTCATTAATTAAAACAACTGAAAAAATAGCTCAAGGAGATTTAAATCAAAGAATAAATATTAAACGTGATGATGAATTAGGACATGCTGGCAAGGCTATTAATAAAATGGCTGAGACTATTTCTAAACTAGTTTATGATTTAGAAGGTTTGGTAGAAATAAGAACCCAAAGCTTAACTGAAATCAATAATGAACTTAAAAATAATAAAGATCAACTTCAATTAATACTGGATTCAGCTCGTGAAGCCATATATGGAATTGATTTGGAAGGTAAATGTACTTTTTGTAATAAAAGTTCATTAACATTATTAGGATATCAAAGTCCTGAAGAATTATTAGGCAAAAATATGCACGATTTAATTCACCATTCAGATAAAAACGGAATCAAATTATCTGCTAATGAATGTAAAATTATGCAATCATTAATAAATGGTACAGGGATAACGATTAATAACGAAGTGTTCTGGCGAGCTGATGGTACTTATTTTGATGTGGAGTATAGTTCATATCCACAATATAAAGATAATAAAATAATAGGTGCTGTTATCACATTTATTGATATAACTGAAAGAAAAAAAGACGAAGCAAGAATTCGATATTTAAGTTATTATGATGACTTAACAGGATTATATAATCGTAATGCTTTTTTTGAGAAACTTGAAAATATCGAGAAACAAAATTTACTGCCTATAACAATCATCTTTGGTGACTTAAATGGACTAAAATTAACTAATGATATATTTGGACATGCTGCTGGAGATAGATTATTAATGAAAACAGCAGAAATATTAAAAGAAGTATTACGAGAAGATGATATAATTGCAAGGTTTGGTGGCGATGAATTTGTCATGGCATTACCAAAGACTAATGAAATTGAAGCAGAAAAACTTATTAAAAAAATAAAAGAAGTGTTTGCTAAAGAAGATACTGTGGCAATGATGGCTAGTATTTCATTAGGTTTTGAAACAAAAACAGTTGCTAATGAAAATATAATCCATATTATTGATAGTGCCGAAGCTTGGATGTATAAAGATAAGATGGATAAACGTAAAACTACAAATTTTGATACTATCAATAAAATCCTAAATATACTCCATAAAAAAAGTCGTTTAGAAAAACCACATTCTATAAATGTAAGTCTACTTTGTCATGATTTAGGTGTTGCTATGGGTAAAAACGAGAATGAAATCCGTAAATTTAAGGATGCTGGATATTATCATGACATCGGTAAAATAATCATTTCTGATGATTTATTAAATTATTCAGGTCCATTAGATAATGAAGAACATAAATTAATGGAACAACATACAGTTGTTGGATATCGGATTTTAAATCTTTTTGATGAAACCTTAGATATTGCAGAGGATGTATTATATCACCATGAAAAATGGAATGGTACTGGGTATCCGAAAGGTTTGAAAGGCGAGGAAATTCCTGAACTCGCTCGAGTAATTAGAATTGCGGAAACCTATGACTTTTTAATTAATAGAAAAGGATATACTATTGAGAAAGCATTAAAAGAATTAGAAAGTAAAGCTGGGATTGTCTATGATCCTAGTATCACAAAAATATTTGTGAGAATGATTCTTGATAAAAGTAAATATAAATCCATTGATTAGATAATCAATGGATTTTTTATATAAATTTGTAAAAAAAAGGTAATAGATTATAATAATATATATGTTATAATACACATTGAAGGGAGAACGGATATGTTTAATAAAGATCAAATTCAACTATTTTCTACATACCAATCAAACGGTATAGAAATGCGTGGTATTTGGCATATGCCAAACAGTTTAGCAAGATTAGGATATGAAGAAACAACATTAGAGGGCGTAACAAAATTATTAGATAAAGTCAAAGAAGCGGGATATAATACGATACTAATTGAAACAGTGAATGCTTATACAGTATATCCTTCAAAAGTTACAACAATTAGACGTGATTTTGAAAATAACTATTATGGCGAAGAGTATCAAAATGATTATTTGAAATGTTTCATTGGTGAGGCACATAAACGTGGTATGCAAGTTCACGCATGGACAACGACAATGCGTGCAGGTAGATTTAATAACACATTAGAAGAATCGATGCCAAAATCAATCAAACCAGAATGGCTTGCACGTGGTTATCATAATGAATATGGACTTAAAGGTAAATATGGCGAATTAATGTGGCTTGATGCATGCAATCCTGAAGTAGTCGATTATATTTTAAGACAATATGAAGAATTAATTAAAAATTATGACCTTGATGGTATAGAACTTGATGCAATTCGTTATCCAGTGTCTAATTTAGTTAAAACTACTGATCGTGAAGCTTTAAGTGATTTTGGACATACTAAATTAGCTATTGACACTTTTAAAGTAAAATATAATTATCAAGGAGATTTCAAAGAAGAAATATATCGTAATGAAAAATTGAAAAATGATTGGATTGAATTCCGTAGTCATTTAATTAATGACATTGTTGAGAAAGTAATTAAATTAATTTTAAAATTAAAACCAGAGTTATATATTTCTGCAGCAGTATTCATGAACTATAAGAATGCTTATACAGAAGTATGTCAAGATTGGAAATTATGGATTGATAAAGGTTGGCTTGATTATGTATCGCCAATGGCATATTCTACTGATGATAATGTTGTAAGAAATTCATTTGCAGAAACTGAGAAGTATTGTGGTGATTCATGCTTTAACTTACATGGTATCGCAACAATTATCGAAGGTGGAGACTTCTTAAGTCATTTCTCACAAATGAATTTAATTAATAAAGCATCTGGCCTTGGAAGTATATTATTCTCAATTCGTCAATTTCTTCAAGATGAAAAGACATATCAAATGGTAAAGACAGTTTATAATCAATTTCCTGCAATTAGTCCAATGTTACCACTTGATGAAATTGTTGGATTTGTTGAAAAGTTATTAAATATTTCAATTGATTATAATAATTTAGATAATTTACGTAGTCATTTGAGATCAGGTGATGTGAGAACTAATAATATTATTAACTCTTTAATTAAGACAATAACTATTCATCAAAATAGAAAATCAATTAGAGAAAAGTTGATAAAATCTTTATAAAATCAAAACTTATATTGAAAACAAAAATAATCCACAATTTTATACATGTGGATTATTTTTTAGTTTATATTCACATAATATTATTAATAAAAGTCAAAAAATTATAACAAATTCGATATTTTTATATTGTTTTTTAACGCATTAAAAAGAAAATATTTTCAAATTGACACAGTAAAATGGCTATGTTAGAATGAATTAAGAGGTGATAATATTAAAGTTTTATGCATTGATCTTAAGAGTTTTTATGCTTCAGTTGAATGTGTTTTACGTGGTCTTGATCCCTTTAAAGATAATTTAGTAGTTGCTGATGAGTCTCGTGGACCTGGATCAGTTGTTTTAGCTGTAACACCTCATTTAAAAAAAAGTGGCGTTAAATCACGATGTCGAATATATGAATTACCGAAAGATAAAAATATTATTTATGCTAAGCCACGAATGAAAAAATATATTGAATTTTCCCAAAAAATATATAATATATATTTGAATT
>DUOT01000037.1 GCA_012838705.1 Acholeplasmataceae bacterium | reverse complement strand
ATTTCTTTTTAAATTTAAGAAAGTTAAACAAATTTAAAACTTCAACTTCTTTTTCTTCGCAATCAACAAAAGGTGATTTACTTTTAAAACTATATCCAAATAGTGAAATAACATTTTTGGATTTTACTTTACCAGTCTTAATTACAGCGACTTCTTTCTTTTTCACTTTAATATTTTGATATTCTAATACTTCACCAATTACAATTCCTTGCGGTCTAATATATTCAACACCATCAATCCAATGTTTTAAATTCCCAGTAATGAGAATATCTCCTTTACTTACTGATTGTGATTGCCTTATTAACACTACTCCCTTTTTCACATGATACAACCTAATAATCGCATCTTTTGTTGCGACATAGTTTCCCGGAGTTTTATCATCAATATCTGGTTCATCAAGTTTATCAAGCTTTTTAATATCAACTTCTAAATAAGCACCATTTTTGCTAACACTAATCCATTCATAATTGTAAAACTTTATTTTCAAATCATGATTAATTTGATTTAAATTTTCGTTTAAATAATAAAAAGGCCCTCTTTTTTTAAGTCTTTCTAATAAAAATGTTTCAACTTCTTCATCATAAGTATTATAATTAATAAATTTAATTTCTTTGACACTTAAACTTTGATTTATCAATAATAATACTAAAATAAATAAACTAATTAATGTTATCAAATGTTTTTTAAGTATGTTTTTTGTTTTATGTTGCAAAACATTATAGTAATGTAGATTCTCTATTTCCTGTGTTAATTTATTTAAACTTTCAGCATCTGTATAAAAGGTATAATAGTCTTCGTGTTTTCTTAAATGTGAAATGTTTTTTCTATTAATTTTCGAAAGATCTTCTTTACTTATTGTTACTTTATATTCTTTCATTGATTGATTGCTATTTGCGAAATCTTTCCGTAAATTTCAATCATATAATTATCCATTCGTTTTATTTTTAAAAACGAACCATTAATTTTAAATAAATCAACAACAATAAATTCTTCAGAAATATCTTTCAACTCTTGATAATTTTCGATAATAATTTTTTCATTTTTATAAAGTGTTAATTTGATTTTACTATTTATACGCATCTTATCACCACTAAATAATATGAAAATAAAATAGTAAATATGAAAAAAAAGACTGTATAACAGTCCTCAATTTCACAATTAACGAGCCTTACGTTTGCGAGCAGCTCTTTTTTTCATTTTGCGAACGTCACTAGGCTTTAGATAGTGTTCGCGTTTACGCGCTTCTGCAAGGGTACCTGATCTAGATACGTCACGTTTGAAACGTTTTAAAGCATCTTCAATTGTTTCATTTTCACGAACCACGGTTTTAGGCATTTCTGGTCCCCCCTTTCAGCATAAAAATTCATTTTAATTATACTACAATATATCAAATAAGTAAAGAATTTTTATGAAATTTTTTCAACTTCAGACATTAATTGAAAGATTTTGCGTAAATAGTCTTGAGCAACAGCTTTAAAATCGATTTTTAAAGCTTTACTTAATCCAGTTAGTTCTTTAAATATTGCAACATTATACCACTGAAAACATTGAAATGCTCGCCATAAATAAAATCTTTTTAATTTGTCTTGATCAACTTTATCAAAATAAGAATATAATAATTTTAATCCTTCTTCTAAACGAATATTTGCAAAACATGCAATATCATATATTAAATCAATGTTACCAGTAAATTCAAAATCAACAATATATAGTTTATCCTCCGATAATACAAAGTTAGAAGGTTGACTATCACCATGACATAAAACTTTTTCTTGTAATTCTAAATAAGGTTTATAACTTAATAATTTTTCTTTAATTTGTAAATATTCAATTGGATGAGTAAAACCTAGTTTAATAATATGATCCTCATATTGCATAAGTCGAGAAAAGGGATTATAATCATTTTTTGCTTTTAATCCACTTTGGTGAATTATTTTCAAAATGTCACTTACTTTTTTATATGGATATTCTTCTACTTGATGTAGGGAAACACCATCAATATAAGTTGCTATTTTTTCTCCTGTTTCTGTATTAAAATAAATTGTTTTATTAGAAATATTTAAAGAATCAATTAACTCTAAATTATTCTTTTCAATATTACGATCAACAAATTTCTCAGCATTTTCCCCAGGAATACGATAAGTATAAAACTCACCATCTACTTTTACAACATAAGTATAATTACTCATACCACCTAAAAGGCGATGACTAATTTCAACTTCGTTGTCAGGATAAATCTTTTGTAATCGGCTTTTTACTTCAATATTAGTCATTATTCCCTCCATCTTTTATAAACGCTAACCATTTTTGTATAGCTTTAGCACGATGACTAATTTTATTTTTTTCTTCGATTGGGATTTCTGATAATCTTTTTCCATTTGCTAATATAAAAATCGGATCATAGCCAAAACCTTCCGATCCCTTAATATCATAAGCAATAATGCCATCTAGTCTCCCTTCAAAAAAATACACTTTTCCTTGATTTATATAACATATATGACAAACAAAATAGGCTTTGCGATCCTTTAATGATTTAATATCATTTAATAATTTTTGATTGTTTTCTAGATCTGTAGCATTTATACCAGCATAACGAGCTGAATATATTCCAGGTTTATTATCAAAGCCTGGAATAACTAGTCCAGAATCATCAGCAAATACAGGTTTATGATATTTTTCAAAATAATATTTTGCTTTAATTTGTGCATTTTCCGCAAAACTTAAACCTGTTTCTTCAACTTCAGTATGATCACCAAGATCATTTAAAGAAATAAGATTAATATTAGTATTTGTAACTATTTTTTTTATTTCTTTTACTTTATTTTCATTATGGGTTGCAACAATAATATCCATGGTTCACCTACTTTGTATATTATACATCTTTTGGAGATCTAATGCAATAAAAAAGCAAAAAATTTCTTAACAAAACTAGAACCTGCTTTAGGAGATTATAATATATTTGATACAATAAGAATAATTTTTTTTTGACTAATTCTAACTTAACGCCCTATTATTTAAAAGAGAAAATTTGATTTTATTAAAACAATATATTATTCATAATCAAAAAACAAATAAAAAGGTGGTATATTCATATGAATACTATCACCTTTTAATAATTGTTTTACCGATTTATCTTAATGTTATATTAAATACCACTTTGATAATAAAATCATCTTTAAAATCCTTTAAAAACTAATGTATTAATATATATATTCTTTGTTATTAAAATCTACAATTAGCTTTTCAATACCTAAATATTTATATGTGACTTTTAAAGCATATATCGTCCAATGAAATTCTTCAGGTGGTATTTTTTGATCTTTGATTTTTAAATATATTATATTTCCTTCTTTTGATAAACTTTCAAGTTCTAATATATGTTTACTATAAACATTATAATTTAAAGGAAGTGCATTTCGTTTATAATTATATAATTCAAATACATATTGATATATATCAACATCTTTAGGAATTTCAATTTCAATTAAATCAAAATCATGATATTTATTCACAGCACAAAATGTAATCATTGTTTTCTCTTCTTCTGGTAAATTATCTACATAAAATATTTTTATATCTACATGATTTTCTTTTTTCTTTTTAATAATTATTAAACTTCCAATTATTAAAATAATTATTATAATAATACAAATAAAAAAGCCCCTTCTCACAACTACCACCTATAACATTTTATTTAATATATTTGCAATTATGAAGGGAATTTGATAAAATTTTATTGGTGAAAATATGCGTAAAAAATTTGCATTAATTATTATTTATTGTATCGCAATAGTATTTGCGGTGGATTTGATTAGAAAAACAGTAATTATTATTACAAATACATCTAATCGACTTTTTATTAATGTTGTTACAAATTTAATCCTTTATATTTTATTAGTCTCTTTAGGAATGATAATTCTTAGAAGAGAATTAAAAATTGATTTTGTTAATTTTAAGAATTTTCATTCAAAAGCAGAATATATAGCAAGAGGTTATTTACTTCTTATCGGAGCAAATTTTATTGGTAGAATAATATTAATGATTCTTGACTATCAACAAAAATCCGTAAACCAACTCGGAATTGAATCTCTTTTAAAATCAAAATATATGATAATAGCTGCTATATCTATTATCATTGGTCCAATCATTGAGGAACTAGTTTTCCGAAAAAGCTTAATTGACTTATTAGTGTTTAAAGGGAAATATTCACCAATAATATCAGTCATTGTAAGTAGCTTACTATTTGGTTTAATCCATGTAATCTTTAATACCCAAAACAATATTAAAGAACTTTTTTTACTCATACCTTATTTTTTTCAAGGAATGGTTTTAGGATATTTGTATGTGAAACAGGATTATAATATTCAAATACCGATATTTGTTCATATGTTAAATAATTTCATTGCTGTATTAGTTATTGTGTTTGTTCCAGCAGGATTTTAATAATCCTGCTTTTTATTTAGTGCTTTTTTTAATTTTTCACTACTACGAAAACGAACACGAAACTGCTTATGACAACTAATTTTTCTCCCATCAATTGGACTAAATAACTCATATTCCTTTGTTTCACTTTTTTCAAATGTTCCAAAATTAGTTAGTGTAATTTTTTCATTATTTTTTAATCCTTGCGTAATTTCATCTAAAAACTGATTTATTATTTCACTAACTTCTTTTTGAGTTTTATTTAATTTTTCACTTACTTTTATAATTAAATCTTTTTTATTCATGATTACATTATAAAAATATTTAAGATTTATGTCAAGAAAAAAAAGACTGTTACGAAAACAGTCAAATCATAGTATTATTGCAATAATATTTCCTCTTCCCTTATTTACAATCTTTTCTAAACATTGTCTTAATTTGTATTGTACATTTTCAGGAATCAAATAAAGTTTAGCTTTAATACCATCATTAACAACTTCACTTAATTTTCTTCCGAATATTTCTGATTCCCACATTGCGTTTGGATCTGTATCATAGTCATCCATAATTTTATTTAGTAATTGTTTTGATTGCTCTTCACTACCTATGATAGGTTCAAAGGTTGACTCGACATCTACTTTAATTAAATGAATTGATGGAGCTTTAGCACGTAATTTTATTCCATATCTTGAACCGTGTTTTACAACCTCAGGTTTATCAAGTTCTAAGTCATTAACATCAGGATTTGCAATTCCATAACCAGTTGCTTTTACTGCTTCAATTGCTGTAGATAACTTATCATATTCTTTTTTCGCACGCACAAAGTCTTGAAGTAGTGTTATATACTCTCCACGATCCTCAATAGATTTACCGAGAATATCTGTTACTATTTCATCAAATAATTCATCTTTAAAATCAATAGTAATTTCAACTTCACCTGTACCACTATCTAAATTTGATATTTCAACCTTAGAAAATAAATCACATTCAGATAAATTATCTTTAATATTTTGAACATCTTTAAATTTACGATATTCTCCTGTAGTTTGATTTACAACTTCATTAAATATTTGCTTTTTCTCATAACAATCATCAAGTGCAGATACCCAAGTAGGTATTTTAATTTCTAATTTACTAATATCAAATTCATTTAATGCTTCTCTCAAAATAACATCGATGTCACGATCAGTTAAATCCATAACATTTACTGGTATTACACTTACACCATATTTAGTTGCTAAGGATTCGATTAATTTTAATGTTTTATTACTATTAGGTTCTGCAGTATTTAAGACAATAACAAATGGCTTATCAAGACTTTTTAGTTCATCAACAAGTTTTTCTTCTACTGATTCAAAATCATGGCGAGTAAACTCACCAAAACTACCATCGCTTGTCATTAATATTCCGATATGTGAATGATTATTAATTACTTTTTGTGTTCCGATTGTTGCTGCATCTTCAAATGCAATATTTTCACTAAACCAAGGTGTCCGAACCAATCTTGGAGATCCATCTTCATTTTCATATCCTTTAGCATTTTCTAAAATATATCCGACGCAATCTACAAGTCGAACATTAAGTTTTAAATCGTCTTCAACAGTTATTTGAACTGGTGTAGTAGGAACAAACTTTGGCTCGACAGTCATAATAGCTTTTCCTTCTGCGCTTTGTGGTAACTCATCTATAATTTTATTTTTTACTTCTTCGTCTTGTACAAATGGTAGTACTTTTGTTTGGATGAATTTGCGAATAAACATTGATTTGCCGCTTCTAACACTTCCTACAACCCCTATATACATTTCTCCATTAGTTCGGTAATAAACATCTCGAATTACATTATTCATATATCTTCCTCCACAATTCAATTATATGCGCGAGTTTTCTAAATCATACCAAATATGTCTTCATCAATTCCCTCATTGAGGATTTTTTTCACAAGGCTATCTTCTTTACTTTTATCAATAGGTCTATTTGCAAGTTTAGCAACTCTCCTAATTATATTTCGTAAATTTTGCTCATCTTTTAGATTTGTTGATTTAATTTCCTCAACAAGACTAAAAACATCCTCAGGATTAATATTGTTATCCGCAATCAAATTTAGAATTTTACCTATATTCATACTTTTCACCTTCCATGATTCATTATATGATATAAATACGTATATATTACCTACGAAAATGAAAAAATGACCGTAAGGTCATTCTACTTTCAAACTTCTTTTCATTAATCTTTTTATTACATCTTGAGGATGATTTTGTTTATAAATAATATCATATACAGCATCAATTATTGGCGTTTCAACATTGTATTTTTTACTAGCTACATATGCTGCTTCACAACTTCGTGCTCCCTCAACAACCATGCTCATTTCTGATAATGTTTTATTTAAGTCCTTTCCTTGAGCAATTTTTCTTCCTGCTTGAAAGTTACGACTATGCTCACTAAAACATGTTACAACTAAATCTCCTAAACCAGTCAGTCCAAAAAGTGTTTGCTCTTTTGCACCCAAAGCTACAGCTAATTTACTCATTTCTACAAGCCCCCTAGTTACTAAAGCAGCTTTAGCATTGTCTCCATAACCAAGTCCATCAATAATACCACTAGCTAGAGCAATAATATTTTTAAGTGACCCTCCAAGTTCAGCACCAATAAGATCATCAAGAGCATAAACGCGAAAATATTGTTGATTGCTGAAAATTTTTTGAATTAGTTTCGCATGCTCCATATTAGTACTTGCTGCCGCAACAACAGTAAGAAGTTGTAATATTACTTCTTCAGCATGGCTTGGACCTGTTAAGGCAACAAAACTTTCAATATATTGATTATCAATTACTTCATATGTAATTTCTGAGACACGTTTAAACGTTTGTGGTTCAATACCTTTACTAGCATTAACAAAAATCTTTTTACTAGTAATTACTTTGTTTACCTCTTCTAATACAGAACGAATTACTTTAGTCGGAACTACTAATAGAATAATATCTCCGAAAGCAACTGCTTCTTTTAAATTACTAGTTGCTTTAACATTTTCATTTAATGTTCCATTTGGCAACTTACTTTTATTAGTATGATAGGTATTAATTTCATTAACTGTGTCTTCATTTATATCGTAAATTAGGACTTGATAACCATTATCACTAACAATTCGAGCAAGAGCACTCCCCCAACTACCAGCACCTATTATTGAAATTTTATAATCCATTATTCCTTCTTCCTCAAAATAAATTTTATTGGGCAACCCGTAAAATCAAATGCATTCCGCAATTGATTTTCTAAATATCTTAAGTATGAAAAATGCATATGAGATTCATCATTAACAAACATAACAAATGTCGGTGGCATTATATCATGTTGTGTTGCATAAGTAATTTTAATACGATCACCATTAAAAATTGGTGGCTGATTTAATAAAACCGCATCTAATAATACTTCATTTAATACGCTAGTATTAACACGGCGATTAAAGTTCTCATAAACAGTATCAATAGCTTCAAGTAATAAATGAATACGAGATTTATTTAATGCAGATAAAAAGACAATCGGAGCAAAATCAAGAAATTTAAAATGAGAACGAACGAGTTCAGTATATTTATCCATTGTCTTATCATCTTTAGTAACTAAATCCCATTTATTAACGACAATTATTGTTGCTCTATTATATTCACGAGCATATCCAGCAATCCTTCGATCCTGTTCTGTAATTTCCTTATCACCATCAAGGATTAGTACAGCTATATCACTTCGTTCAATAGCCGATAGTGCTCTTAAAACACTATATTTTTCAGCATTTTCATAAATTTTTCCTTGCTTACGAATACCAGCTGTATCAATCACAACATATTTTTTGCCATCGCGTGTAAAAGTAGTATCAATAGCATCTCTTGTTGTTCCTGGAATATCACTAACGATAACACGATTTTCACCTAGAATAGCATTTGCTAGTGTCGATTTACCGACGTTAGGTTGTCCTAATAAACAAAATTTGATAGTACCTTCTTCATATCCTTTTCGCTTTTTATCAGGCATTGATTTTATAACTAAATCAAGTAAATCACCAATACCAATTCCATGGATAGTACTTATTCCAACAACATGTTCACAGCCTAATTGGTAAAATTCATAAATTAAATCGATCATTGACCCATCGTCTACTTTATTAGCAGCGACAATGACAGGCTTATTACTTCGATATAGAATCTCAAAAACATCTTCATCAGCACCTGTAAGACCACTGCGGGCATCAACGACCATGATAATTACATCAGCTTCATCAATTGCAAGTTCTGCTTGCGCTCGTATTTCTTTAGAAAAGGGCTCATCTTTTAAGATGATCCCCCCAGTATCAATAATCGAAAAATCTTGATTTAACCATGAAGCTCTACCATAAATTCGATCCCTCGTGATACCACTAGCATCATCTGTAATTGAAATCCTTTCACCGACTATTCGATTAAAAAGACTCGATTTACCGACATTAGGTCGGCCGACTATGGCTACAACTCCACGCATATATATACCTACTCTTTAAAACTTTCTAAAAAGTCTCCAAATGTACTAGTAACTTTTTCTTGTTGTTTTAAATACTTATTAATTGTTCTTTTATCAAGTGGTGCATTTTCACGAAGTGTTAATATTAATTTTGTGCGGCGTGGATCAAACATCCTAACCTTAGCTTCAAATTCTGAGCCTTCAACAAAATCACTTTCATTTGCTTTTCCGAAATTACCTTTAGGTAAAAATCCCGCAGCTCCTTCAACAGATACTTTAACTCCATCATTTAATACTTTAATTACCGATGCAGTAACTTTGTCACCGCTTTTCAGATTTAAAGTTTCCCATGGGTTTTCAGTTAATTGTTTACGTGACAAAATAATTCGTTTTTTATTTAAATCAAGTTCAATAATTTTTGCTTCAACTTGATCTCCAAGTTTTATATAATCCTCTATAAATGTATCTCTTTCCCAGGTAAATTCACTCTTAGGTAAAAATCCTTGGACATGTTCATTTAATGATAGGACTACACCAGCACGATTGATTTCGATAACTTCACCACTTATAACATCACCGATATTATGAGTATCCATAAAATCTTTCCAATGGTTAGGAAGTAATGCTTTTCGTGATAGTCCGATATGATCGCCTTCTACTTTAATTACTTTTACTTTTACTTTGTCACCAACATTTAATACTTTTTCCACTTTAACAATTCGATCATGAGAAATTTCTGAGATATGAAGTAAACCTTCAACACCTTCACTTATTTCCACAAAGGCACCATATGATTCGATGTTTTTAACAACACCTTCAAATTCTTGACCAACTTTAACAGTTGAGATAAATTTCTCTTTATTTTCTTTATTTTTAATGGCAGTGGCTACAGTATGAGAAACTATTAAACGAATGCGATTATAATCAACTCGAATTGGAGCGACAATTATTTCTTGACCAACAAGTGAATCATATTCCTCAGGCTCAACACGGATTTGAGTATGCGGTAATAGACATGTAAAATCTTCATATTGAAGAATTAGTCCAGCTTTAATAGCTTTAATAACTTTAGCTGTGAAATATCCATGATTAGCGATAACTTCTTCGAATTTCTTAATTCGATTACGTTTTTCTACAAGGATTGTTGAAAGTAGAACTCTTCCACCATCAGGATATACCCTTTTTACTATCACTTGTAATTTGTCGCCTTCCATAAATAAATCAGCTAAGTCTTCATCCTCTTTTACATTGGCAACATCTTTTCTGAATAATAAGCCTTCTTGACCATTTTCTAATCTTAGTAATAATCTTTGATCTTTAGCTTTACGAACAACTTTACCTTCTTTATCAATTACTTGTTTTTTTGCTTGATAAATTTCAGTAATTGTACCTTCAACTAATTGCATCGGTCTTAAAGGTTTTATTTCCTTTTCTTCATCTTCTTCATCAGCTTCGTTTTGATCTTCATCAAAATCAGCGTCACTTACTTCATCAACTTCTTCTGAAACTTCTACATCCTCAGCAATTTCTTCAGCTGTAGTTTCTTCAGCAGCAGCTTCTTCAACCACATTCGTTTCAACAATTTTTTCGTTTTCAGTTTTAACGTTTTCCATTTTGTAACCTCTTTCCATAACAATACTTATGATCTTATCGACCACTTCATCAACACTTAAATTAGATGTATCTATTTCGATTGCATCTTCTGCTTTAAGAAGGGGACTTATATCCCGATTACTATCTTGTTTATCCCGCTTAGATATTTCCTTAATAGTATTTTCCAAAGAAATATTTTCATTACCCTTTGATAACATTTCTTGGTATCTTCTTCTTGCACGTTCTTCCACAGTAGCACTTAAAAATATTTTTAAATTAGCATTTGGTAAAACGACAGTTCCAATATCACGACCATCCATGATGATATTTTTATTGCTCGCAAGTTTTCTTTGCCAAGCAACTAAAGTATCGCGAACATATTGGAATTTAGATACTAAAGAAACATTATTTGTAACATCGATACTTCTTATTTCTTTAGAAACATCTTTACCATCAAGAAATATTTTATTTTCAACAAAATCAATCTGTGTCGAATCAAGAAATTTATATTCTTCTTCATTCTCAAGATTAATCTTAAGCTGTAAAGCCTTTAAAGTAACTGCGCGATACATAGCTCCAGTATCAAGATAATCAAATCCTAATTTTGAAGCTAACATTTTCGCAATCGTACTTTTACCAGCTCCAGCAGGACCATCAATAGCAATCTGCCAACTCATAAATACACCTCTAAAATCATACTTTTTAATTATAACATAATTATAAATAAACTTCAACTATTATTTTATATTTTTCCGAGATAAATAATTTATTAGTTGGAAGTTTGTAAAAAGGGGGATAATATTGTCAATATATCATTTTTTTTCAGTTTGACCTTTCATTGCAAGAACTCTTAAAGTTTTTACTTCATGGATTTTTAATTCTCGTACTTCTCCTTCTTTAAGAGTATCAATTGTAATATTCCCAAAACGAATCCTAGTTAACCTTTTTACTTCATAACCTAAAGCACTAAACATCTTTTTAATTTGATGATATTTTCCTTCTTGAAGAATAATCCCAACTAAACTCGAATCGTTCTTTCGATCAATTGATTCAAGATATGTTTTACATTTTCTAGTAACATAATTATCTATTTTAACACCACTAGCAAGTTTTTTTAATGCTTGCTTAGTAACTATTCCTTTTACCCTTACTAAATATTCTTTTTCAATTTGCGATTGCGGTCCTACTAAAAGATTCATAAATTCTCCATCATTAGTTAACAAAAGAACTCCCTTCGTATCATAATCTAATCTACCTACAGGAAATAATCGATATTCTTGATAAGATTTAGGAAGGATTGATATTACTGTATCTCGTCCTTTATCATCGGTTGTGGAAGTAATTAGGTAACGTGGTTTATTCATAACAAAATATTTTTTTTCAAGTGCTTCAATTTGAACATCATCAACAGTTACAATATCATTTTCACTTACCTTAATTCCCATTTCAGTAACAACTTTCCCATTTACTTTTACTCTTCCTTCTAAAATTAATTGTTCTGCTTTTCGACGTGAAGCAATCCCACAACGAGCAATGTACTTTTGTAATCTTTCCATACCAATATCCTTTCCATATTTTTAATTTATAAAAATATTATATCATAAGTTTTCTCTTTTATGTAGTTGATAAAACGAAAAAGATTAAACTAAAATTTGTGATTATGTTCAATCTCCTATCCTTAACCTAATAAATAATATATAATATTAATAATAATTCAATATAAAAACATAAAAGAACTGAATTTCATATCCAGTTCACTTTTTACTAGTT
>DUOT01000003.1 GCA_012838705.1 Acholeplasmataceae bacterium | reverse complement strand
TTCTTTTTATGATATAATAATATTACTATAGGAGGAATTTAAATGGATAAAAGTGTTAAATTAAGATTACGAATTGATTATAAAGCAATGAAATACTTTAACGTATATAATTTAAAATATAAAAAGAAATTCTTTTTATATTACATTGCTCTAATTGTAATATGTGTAGGAGCAGGCGTTGCTACTATTATTACAAAAAATTATTTTCTATCAGTACTTTTTGGAATATTTGCAATTTATTTAATTTATCAATTATTGAATGTTGAGAAAATTATCGATAGACAAATATCATCTTATTTCCATGTTAACCGTCCAATCGAGCAAAACATTGAAATAAATGATGAAAATATAATTATTACTTCTGTTAATAATCCGGAAAGAGTTATTACTTATGAATGGGTTCATATAACATCAATTCATGAAATCCCTCAATATTATTTCTTATTTTTAAATAAGCAACCAATACTTTTAAGTAAAGACGAACAAGATATAATTGAAGGAAGTCAAGAAGAATTAGCAAAAATCATACATGAAAAAGCCGCAGCAAAACCTTATAAAGTAGTTAATAAAGAAATCATTCATGGTGATGTAACATTTGATTATCCGGATTATGATGCAATGATGAATAATCAAGATTTTCAAGATGCTGAAGAAGTAGAAACAGAAGATCCTGATTTTGATAAAGCTGAAGAAATAAAAGTTGAAGTGGATAATCTAGAAGATGTAGAAGAGGCTGGAAATCCAGAACCAGAAGAAAACAAAGAAAATGATTAAGACTGAGTTTAGTTATGAGGAAGAAGAAATAAAAGACTTTTTTCGTTTTCACTTATTAACTAAAGAAAAGGTTAGATTTATATATTATATTACTTCCTCTATAATTGCATTAATAGGGTTTATTTTAGTGTTTTATTTTGAAAAGGCAATATTAGGATTTATATTAATCATTCTTGCAATTATTTTAGTATTAATATTTCCATTACAAGTTAATAGAGTATTAAAAAAGCAAGTTCGATCAAGATATAAAAGACCAAAAGAAGTGATTGTTTTTTCAGATGAAAATATAGTACAGCACACTGAAACAATTCAAATTAAATATTCATGGGAGAAAATAATAGAAGTTTGTGAAACTAAAAAGTATTTTTATTTATACATTTCATCTCATAGCGCAATTATAGTCAATAAAACTAAACTTGATGATGGAGATTATCATAAGTTAGTAGCTTTGATTAAAAAGCATATTGATAAAATTACATATTATAAAAACAAATGAGCAACATGCTCATTTTTTTATAGTATAAAGAAAAATTATTTGTTATAATAAATTTGATAGGTGTAAATATATGATAGGTAAGATAGTAAAAAAACTAAATATTATATATGAAGATAATCATTTGTTAGTTTTAGAAAAGCCGATAAATGTATTAAGTCAAAAAGATTACACTGGCGATATTGATATGACTGAAATAGTAAAAACGTATTTAAAAGAAAAGTATAATAAGCCAGGAAATGTGTATTTAGGATTAGTACATCGATTAGATAGACGTGTTGGTGGAGTAATGGTTTTTGCAAAAACATCTAAAGCAGCAAAAAGGATAAGCGAAGCAATATCCTCCCATCAAGTAAAAAAGGTATATATTGCATATGTTAAGGGAATAATCCCTAATGATGGAGAAATTAATATTAAAATTAAAAAGGTAAATAATCTTGCATTAATAAGTCCTGATGGAAAAGATTCATTACTAAAATATCAAGTATTAAATTATTATCAAAACAACACATATGTAATGGTAGATTTAATAACAGGAAGATATAATCAAATTAGAGCTAGTTTTGCTCATATAAATCATCCTTTAGTAAATGATCATAAATATGATAAAAATATAAAACCTAATAACAATGAATTAGGTTTATGGTGCTATCAAATTTCTCTTCATCATCCCGTAACAAAAGAGCATCTCACCTTTACAATAAAACCTCAAGGATCAATATGGGAAGGATTAAAAATAAAAAAATAACCACTTGCCAGTGATTATTTATTGTTGCTTTTTAGCTAAACGTTGTTTGAACTTCTCAACACGTCCTGTAGCTTGAACAAATTTTTGTTCGCCGGTATAGAATGGATGACATTTTGAGCAAGTATCAACACGGATTTCTTTTAAAATAGAACCAGATTCAAAAGTTGTTCCACATGTTGTACATGTTACTGTAACTTTATTATACTGTGGATGTATTCCTTTTTTCATTTTTTTAACTCCTTCCGCCATGGTATAAACCATAGTAAGTATTACTTAGTTATTATACCACTTATATTTATTATAGTCAATAAAAAAGTTTCCTATAATAACAAATTACCTATAGGAAACAATTATATATATTTATATTTTAT
>DUOT01000001.1 GCA_012838705.1 Acholeplasmataceae bacterium | reverse complement strand
TAATTCCTATTTTTTTTATATACTCAATTACACTTCCTTCTAAGGTGTTACTGTGTTCAGTTAATCCAACAAACAAGCCTTTGTTTTCAACATCTAGATTAATAGTCATATCACGAATGTGACCTTCATAAATAATAGACTTGGTCTTATCTGATGTGTTTATTGGTGATGGAGTAACTTTTGATAGTTTTCTTAAGTTGATAACAAAACTAGAATCATTAGTGCCAGCTTTAGCGTATGGATCTAAAACCTTTTCAAAGTATGTTAAATTTCTTACCTCGTAGTGATATGATTTAAAATGATGGTCCCCCTTAACTCTACTATGCCAAATTTGTTTGTCATTATTCATTTTATAGGTTTTACCATCTAATACTAAATTAATTTCTTTACTTACTGGCGACCAAACATAAAAATCAGTATAGTCTTTATGATAAATGCTTCCTAATGGGCCATCATAACGATTACTTTGTTCAAATTCTTCAGTTTGAGTAATTAGTCCAATTTCAACAGGAATTGCATAATCATTAATAAAGATTAAATAATCTTTTTGTAGATCAAGTTCCTTATTTAACTTAAAATAACTAACTCGACTATCTAGTCGCGTTAAGATTCCTTTGTAACCTAACATACTTACTTTATTAATTTTTTCTTTTGACACAATTTTTATTAAATTATATTTTTCAATAAATGCTCTCATCTTATGGCTTCAATTCCTACTTTTATTATTATTGGATCAACCTCAATGTTGATCTTACCTTCTTTAACTACGATATGACTTTCGTCTATTAGATTTTCATAAACCCCATCTTTTAAATATGATTCGATAATGGTATCGTTTCCTAATTTAAAATAACCTATTATTGCATCAATACCGTCTTCATATTTTATAACTACGTTATCTTTTACATTTAAAAAATGAATATTGCCAGAAGTAATTAAATCATCTTCATTAATACTCGCTAATCTAGCTATTAATGGTGATATATTAAATCCAGTATCATAATCAATTGGATCATATTCAAACAGATCTGGTTTTTCATTATTTAGATATTCTTGGCCAGCATAAACAAATGGTGTGCCTCTTAAAAAGAATGATAACGCGGTTAGATTTATTATTTGATTAACATCATTTATATAACTAGCAATTCTATTTTGATCATGATTTTCTAAATATCTTATTTTAATATAATTATCAGGATAAATTGCTTCTTGTTTTTCTACTTCTTTAAGCCATTTTTCAATTGTTGAATCGCTATTTAAATAACTTCTGAAATATTCATCAACATCATAATCATAACACGCATCAAAAACTTCATACATCTCTAAATCACTATGTGCATTAAACCCAAGCTTTTTTACATGTTCAATAAAGCTTGGATGAAGTGATTCAGATACCCAAAATAAGTTGGGGTTTACTTTTTGAACTGCATGTTTTGCTTCTTTCCAAAATTCTAATGGTATTAAGGGTGCAACATCACAACGAAATGCATCAACAATATCCGCCCAATAAACTAACACTTCAATAAAATAATCCCACACTTCTCTTTTTGAAAAATCTAAATCTGCAACATCAGACCAATCACTAATTTTATTAAAAAGTATTCCATCTTCATTCCTAAAATACCATTCGGGATGTTTTTTTATCAAAACAGAATCTCTTGATGAATGATTAATAACAATATCCATCATTACTAACATATCTTTTTCATGAGCTCTGTTAACTAATCGTTTAAAGTCCTCTAGGGTCCCATATTCTGGATTAATAGAATAATAATCATAAACAGAGTAAGGACTGCCTACGCTTCCTTTTCTATCTTCTTTCCCAATTACGTGAATAGGCATAATATATATAATGTTTGTTCCTAACGCCTTGATTCGTGGTAAATCTTTAATGATAGCTTCAAAATTAGATTCATCAGAATATTGTCTTGGAAATATTTGATAAATCATTTTTTTACGCCAATTAACATTTGTGTTTTTAGCCATTGAATCACTTCCTATTCACTCTTAATTATATACTATTTATTTGATTTATACTAATTTTATTACTTATCTATTGATATTAATATCAATAAAACATATTGTCTATAACAAGCCGTTAGAATTTGAAAATGAATTTAATAATATAATAAAAAAACCTAATTCCATGAAACATAGGAATTAGGTTTTTAATATTTTATTTATATAACTTAATTAACTC
>DUOT01000036.1 GCA_012838705.1 Acholeplasmataceae bacterium | reverse complement strand
ATACAATTATATCATAAGGGCGAGTTTATCTTAAGTTAAAGCTAGCTTTAACTTAAGATATAGATATATAAATTATTGAAATAATCAAAAGATAATACAATATGAAATTATCATAAGATAATCATAAGATTTTTTAAAAAACTTAAGTAAGTATTTACTTAACTTGATTTATATGGTATAATATGTAAGACCTTTAACTATGTTTAATGATGCTCCGACGTTTTTCATGGTTTAAGGAATAAATGATTATAGGAGGATTTTATTATGTCATGTCTTTCAAAAGAAGAAAAAGCAAGATTAGTTGCTGAATTCGGAAAAAATGAAAAAGATTCGGGATCGGTTGAAGTTCAAATCGCTATATTAACTCATGAAATCAATCGTTTAAACGAACATTTGAAAGAACATATTCACGATTTCCATTCACGTAGAGGATTACTTAAAAAAGTAGGTCATCGTCGTAATTTATTAAACTATCTACGTAATAAAAATGTTAATAGTTATCGTGAACTAATTCAAAAGTTGAATTTAAGAAAATAGGGGTAAGGAATTACCCTTTTTCAAATAAGAAAGGAAGTATTTTTAATGAACGATGTAAAAAGGTTTGAATATGTTCAGGGTGAAAATAAAATAATTGTTGAAATTGGAGAAATGGCAAAACAAGCTAATGGTGCTGCATTTATTCATTTTAATGATACTGCAGTTTTAACAGCAGCAGTAATGAGTAAAGAAAGTAAATTAGACTTAGACTTTTTCCCACTAACTGTTCTTTACCAAGAAAAATTATATGCTGCTGGTAAAATTCCTGGAGGTTTCTTTAAGAGAGAAGGAAGACCTACAGAAAATGAAACTCTAACTGCACGACTAATAGATCGCCCGATAAGACCACTATTCCCTGATGGCTTCCGTAATGAAGTTCAAGTTATAAATACAGTATTAAGTGCAAATCCAGATTATTCAAGTCAAATGGCAGCAATGCTTGGCTCATCAATTGCATTAATGGTATCTGATATTCCGTTTGATGGACCTATAGCTGGTGTTGTAGTTGGCCGTGTTGACGGTAAATTTATTATTAATCCGACAGTTGACCAATTAGAACACTCAGATATTAATTTAACTGTTGCAGGAACTAAATACGCAGTGAATATGGTTGAATCAAGCGCTAAAGAAGTTAGCGAAGAAGATATGCTTGATGCAATTATGTTTGGTCATGAAGAAATAAAAAGGCTAGTAGAGTTCCAAGAACAAATTGTTGCTGCTTGTGGTAAGGAAAAAATGCCGGTAACACTTTTCGAAGTACCTGAAGAATATGATAAGTTAGTACGAGAAATGGCAGAAAAAGAATTAACTGAAGCAATCATAATTCAAGAAAAACTTGCTCGTGCTGATGCACTGGATGCTATTAAAGAACGAGTAGTTAATGAACTTTCTGAAAAATGGAAAGGCGATGAAGAATTAGAATTAAAAATTCGTTATGTAAATGAAGTTCTTGAAAATATTATTAAAGAGCAAGTTAGAAGATTAATTACTGAAGATAAAAAACGTCCTGATGGAAGAGGACTTGATGAAATTAGACCATTAACATCACGTATTGATGTCTTAGAAAGAACACATGGATCTGCATTATTTACTAGAGGGCAAACTCAAAGCCTAAGCGTTGTAACATTAGGTTCTTTAGGAGAATTTCAAATTATTGATGGTTTAGGAGTAGAAGAAGGTAAACGTTTCATGCTTCACTATAATTTTCCTCAATTTTCAGTAGGTCAAGTAGGACGTTA
Organism: Acholeplasmataceae bacterium; assembly: GCA_012838705.1. Classification (GTDB taxonomy): domain Bacteria; phylum Bacillota_I; class Bacilli_A; order ML615J-28; family CAG-698; genus DUOT01. The sequence goes on along the minus strand of DUOT01000036.1, from coordinate 12,031 downwards.
TGGTTCTCCTGGACGTCGTGAAATTGGTCATGGAGCATTAGGTGAAAAAGCATTAATGAACATAATTCCATCTGAAGATGATTTCCCATATACAATAAGAATCGTTAGTGAAATCCTTGAATCAAATGGTTCATCATCACAAGCATCAATTTGTGCTAGTACTATGGCTCTAATGGCTGCTGGTGTACCAATTAAAGCACCTGTTGCTGGTATTGCTATGGGACTTATTACAAAAGATGATAAATATACAATTCTTACAGATATTCAAGGACTTGAAGATCACTTAGGGGATATGGACTTTAAAGTTGCAGGAACTAAGGATGGAATTACAGCATTACAAATGGATATTAAAATTACAGGAATAACTGAAGACATTCTTCGTGAAGCTTTAACCCAAGCGAAAGTTGGAAGAATGCAAATTTTAGACCATATGCTTAATGTAATTGCAAAACCACGAACAGAATTAAGCCCATTTGCACCGAAAGTTAAGATGATTAGAATTAATCCTGAAAAGATTCGCGAAGTTATTGGTTCTGGTGGAAAAACTATTACAGAAATTATCGATGATTATAATAATGTAAAAATTGATATTGAGCAAGATGGTAGGGTATTCATCATGCATAGCGAACAAAAATGGATTGAACTTGCAGCACAAAGAATTCAAGAAATTGTGCGTGAAGTTGAATTGAATAAAATTTATACAGGTAAAGTAGTTAAGATTACTGATTTTGGTGCATTTGTAGAATTGTGGCCGGGATGTGAAGGAATGGTTCATATTTCTGAACTTGCTCCAGAACGAGTAAAAACTGTAAAAGATGTCGTTAATGTTAATGATGAAATTATCGTAAAAGTAATTGGTATTGATGAACGTAATGGAAAAATAAAATTATCGCGTAAAGCAGCGTTAAATAATTAAATGTGTAAAATTACACATTTTTTTTGACTTTTTACGTAAAATATAGTATATTATTAGTGTGCATTCGGATAATCGAGCGTAATAAGAAATTACGTTAGGAAAGTCCTCGCTAGCACAGCTGTGATGCTGTAGTGTTTATGCCTAATGCAAATTTGGGCACCAAGGGATTGGTGACGGCGAGATGATAACCTGTAAAATGGTTTAATCTCATAAAGTGCCACAGAGACGAGTCTCTAGGGAAACCTTGAGAGTGGAACGGGTAAACCCCATAAGCTAGAAACCCAAATTATGGTAGGGGAGCTGCAAATAATAACTAAGAATTTATTTGCGGTGGTCATTAAGACCAAGATAAATGATTATCCCTTTATTTTACTTATAAAATAAAGGACAGAACGAGGCTTATAGAATGCACACAATCCAAATTTTTTTTTGGATTTTTTTTATAAGGAGATTAATATGTTTAATAAATGTGAATATATTATTAGTGCTGTATCAAAAAAACAATTTCCTAATAAAACAGGTTTAAATGAGTATGTTTTTTTAGGTCGCAGTAATGTTGGTAAAAGTAGTTTGATTAATGCAATAACAAATCGTAAACTTCTAGCCCATACTTCAAGTAAACCAGGAAAAACCCAAGCGATTAATTTTTACCTTATTGATGAAAAATTATATTTTGTTGATGTTCCTGGGTATGGTTATGCCTCCCAAAGCGTCTCAAAAAGATTGGATTTTGGAAAATATATAGAAAGTTATTTAAAAAACAATCCAAATTTAAAAATAGCTTTTTTGCTTGTAGATACTAAAGTGGGTCCAACTAATGATGATATATTGATGTATGAATATTTAAAATATTTAAATATAAACACAACTATTATTGCAACAAAAGCTGATAAAGTCGGAACAACACATTTGCAAAAACACATTAGAAACATTAAAGAAAAACTTGGTGATGATAATTTAATAATAACATCAAGTTTGAGAAAACAAGGCATTGATAAAATTATTAAATTAATAGACTAGTCTTAGTCTATTTTTTTATTTATAATCATATTATTTAGGGGAGGAATGTCTTATGGAACTAAAAATTAGTTGTGATGCTTCAGTAAAACTAAAAAAGATGAATGGGATTAATACAGTTGAATGTACAGTTAACGATTATGAAATAAATAAAGATACATTATCAGGAAATATAAAAATAGAAGGGAAATATATTAAAGATAATTTAGATGAAGAATATGATTTTTCAGAATTGGTCCCATTTACTGTTGTTTTTCGTGATGAAGACTTTAAATTAAATGATATTAGATGTGAGAATTTTAATTTTAATCAAATCGTTAATCAAGGGTTAGAATGTCATTTTGATATAATCATAGATTATACAAAAAAAGGAATCGAAGAGGAAACACAAGATATTGAAGAAGATTTAGATTTGTTTGTAGAATCGCATGAAGATTTTATTAAAGATGCTGAAGAATTAGAAGAGGATGAAAAAATAAGTGAAAAATATGATGAAATGCTTCAAGATATATTGTCGAAGAGAAGTGATAATTTTTTAGAAGAAAAGGAAAGTGAAGAAGTATTAGCTAATATAGATACGGATTTTAAAGAAGTAGAAAGTGAAACTGTTGATTTAAGATTAGAAGAAAGTGAATGCACTAGTTGTCAAAAGGAGAATACTTCCGATGAACAAGAGTCCATAGTAGAAGATACTAAAGTGTTAGAAGAGTTGGATTTAAAGTCACCATCAAAATTTAATTTAAACGTTTCTGGAAACTTAGATAAAAAAGAAACTATTAATCCTTTTTCAGGAACATTAAAGGAAAAATATGATAATTATAAAGTATACTATATAAGTAAAGAAAGTGAAGTTGATCGTATTTGTAAAGAGGAAAATATAAGTATTAGTGATGTTTTAGAAGATTTTAATAAACATAAACGCATTATTATAAAATGATTAGAAAAATAATAAATGAGTCCAGAAATGTTTATGGGATTCGCTTAAAATCTTTTTCTTCAATATCAAAAAAAACATTTAAATGTAAATGCGAAAATGATAATGAATATTTTTTAAAAACTACAGATCTTTTTACTCAAGATAAATTTAAATTTCTTTATAATCAAGGAATAGAAAATGTTCTTTATCCAATAAAAAACAATCTAGGTGATTTTATTACTCGTAGTAAGAATAATAATTTTTATATTATGCATTATATACCTGATTTTTATATGGTGAATGAAGTGAAAGGTGCCAATCTAGCTCATGAATTAACTGAACTTCATAATCGTACTGCTTTTAAAAGACAATTATCAGCATATGCATCACGAAAAAAAATGGATGAAATATTTAATTATTTAAATTATAAGTTTACTACACTTGAATTATTTATTAGAACAGTAGAGGCAAGAAAATTTGATGAATATAGCATTACATTTTTAAAAAATTATCATATTTTATTAGATGCTAAAAAGGTAATGGAAAGATTGCAAAGGAAAATTATTTCCGATATTAAGAATAAAAAATCAGTATATTTTTCATTTATTCATAATAATCCTAAACTTGATCATTTATTATATTCCCAAGGAATGCGATATTTAATTAGTATTGAGAAAGCCAAAATAGGTTTACCTTCGCTTGACTTAGCAAAATTTTATTTAGAAAATGAACATCTAAATATTGATATTAAAACAATTATAATGAATTATTTGGATAAATTAGGTGATGAATTTTACTTTAATTATTTTTGCTTTTTAGTCTTACTTTATTATGTCAAAGGGATAGTATTAATTGATAAAGATTATGTTAGTTCACAAAGTTTTTTATTTGCTGCCCATTCTATCTCTAAATTTTTAAAATTATTTAATTTATTAGAGGAAAACAAAACTATCTAAGTTTTGTTTTTTCATTTTATTGTATTTTCCCAATAAATAGGATATAATTGTAATAATTGGTGATAATATGAAAGAAAAACAAATAAAAAGTGAATATGTTTTTGAAGGAAAAATTATTAAAGTTCGACGTGATATCGTTACCTTACCAAATAATAAAGAAGGAGTAAGAGAAGTTGTCGAACATTCGGGTTCATGTGCGATTCTAGCAATTGATGGAGATGAAATCATCTTTGTTCGTCAATTTCGTTATCCTTACGGTGAAGAATTACTTGAAGTACCTGCAGGGAAAATAGATAAAAATGAAAAACCGATTGAAGCTGCGATTCGTGAATTACGTGAAGAAACAGGTGCGGTTTGTGAGAATATATTTTCTTTAGGAAAAATATATCCAAGCCCTGGTTTTTGTAATGAAGTTATTTTTTTGTTTTATACAAATAAATTCACTATTGGCGAATCATCTTTAGATAAAGATGAATTTATTAAAATTAAGAAAATTAAATTTGATGATGCACTACAAATGATTTTAGAAGGTAAAATTGTTGATGCGAAAACGATATGCGCAATTTATAAATATAAAGAGGAGATTAAAAAATGATTGCAAAAGGTATGGTTGGAAAAAAATTAGTCGGGGATAACTTACAAATAGCAAGTGAAGCAAAAAGAAGAAAACTCGAAAACCCTAATACTATTAATGCTACATTAGGAACATTAGTAAATGAAGATAATAACTTTTATACATTTAAAACAGTAGATAAAATATTAAGAAGTCTTGAGAATGATCATATTTACAATTATTCGTCAACAGATGGCGGAGAAGAATTTAAAAACGCAGTAATGAATTGGGTTTTTAGAGAATATTTAGATGAAATTATTACTAACTTTAAATATCAAGTTGTTGCAACTGCGGGAGGAACTGGTGCTGTTAGTAATGCAGTTTTTTCTAGTCTTGATTCTAATCAAACATTAATACTGCCAAATATTCATTGGGGACCATATAATAATATAGCCTTGGCTAGTAATTTGAATGTAGAAAAGTTTAATATGTTTGATGGAAATCATTTTAATATTAATGGATTTCAAGAATTAATTTATAAAGTTGCGGAAAAAGAAGGTAAAGTAACTTTTATTCTAAATGATCCTTGTCATAATCCTACAGGATATACATTAAGTGATGATGAGCTCCTATCTATTATTGATATAATTAATTCTATGGAAAACATTCCATTTTCTATTATTTATGATATAGCATATTTTGACTATCCAGTTACGAGAACAAATGTTCGTGAGAAATTTAAATTACTTACAAAATTAAAAAATAATGTTGTAATTCATATTGCTTTTAGTTGTTCAAAAACTTTTTCTATTTATGGTTTACGTACTGGAGCCCAAATAATTCTATCTAAAGATCAAAATATTGTCGAAGATTTTTATAATTCTTCAGTATATTTATCACGTACTAGATGGAGTAATATACCTCGTGCCGGAATACAATTATTAATTAAATTGTATAATGATAAAAAATTATATGCAAAGTTTTTACAAGAACAACAAAAGGCACGTAATATATTGACAATGCGAGCAAAGCTTTTTATCGAAGAAGCAAAAACTAATGATTTAAAAATATATCCTTATCATGGTGGTTTTTTTATTACTATAGCTTGTAGTGATGGTAAAAAGTTATTTGAAGCACTTAAAAAAGATGATATCTATGTTATTCCTTTACAAAGAGCAATAAGAATTTCGATTAGCTCTTTACCGATTGCATGTATTAATAGACTAGTTTCGAAAGTAAAAGAAGCGAAAAAAATAATTGACTAACTATGTAATATAGTGTATAATAAATATTGTTCATGTGGAGTGATGTTATGAAATGGGCTCTTGCGCAATTATATAAATATAACGACAAGCCCTTTAAATTTTCTGCTGAATATGACTTTAAAGATAATATCGCTAATATAGATGATATACTTGATATAAGTATCGTAACAGTAGAAGGTGTAGGGCAACATGTTTATGAAGATCGTTATAAATTTGATATGCATATTAAAACCAAAATGGTTTTAGAGGATGCAGTAACATTAGATCCTATCGATTTCCCAATTGATATACACGTAACTGAAATTTTCGATGTTGTCGATGATGGAGAGGTAAATGTAATCCAAGGGACAACTATTGATTTAGAACCGGTTATTTGGGAAATTGTTTATTTAGAAAAGCCTATGCGCATTACTAAACATGTCGACTAATATGATTAAGAAGAGGTGATTATTATGCCGATAGCTCCTCCACGAAGGATTTCGAAAACAAGAAAACGTAAACGTCGTACACATTATAAAATCGAAGTCCCTGGAATGACGCTATGCCCTAATTGTGGGGAAATGAAATTGTCTCATAATGTTTGTCGTGTTTGTGGTCATTATGATGGTAAATTAGTAATTGACAAAACCGAAAAAACTGAAGAACAACCACAAGTTGAAGAAAAACCAAAGAAAAAAAGAAGAAAAAAGGTTGAAGATTCTGAAGACAATTAATTAAAGCTGAATATGCTTTTTATTAAAACGCTAATTAAATAGCGTTTTTTAATTTTTCTGCAAGAAATTTTATAATATATTTCTTGCATTTTTTTTTGGGCTATGATATACTGAAAGTGGGAAAGAATGGGTAAAAGTGGGGAAAGGAGGATGAAAACATGTTTATCGGTGAATTCCATTATAATCTTGATGATAAAGGACGTTTATTTATACCAACAGCATATCGAGAATTATTAGATAAAAAAGTAGTTGTAGCTCGTGGACTTGAAAAGTGTTTATACCTTTATTCATTAGAAGAATGGAATGTTTTATTAAATAAAATTAATGAACTATCATTTACTAAACGTTCAAATCGTGAATTCAGTCGTATGTTTTTATCCGGAGCTTTCGTCAACGAAATCGATAGTAAAGGAAGAATTAATATCGATAATATCCTCATATCCCATGCACAATTAAAAAAAGAATGTATAATCCTTGGTGCTGGAAATCGAATTGAAATTTGGGATAAAGAATATTGGAATAATTATTATGAAGAACATATGCAAATTATTGAAGATATAAGTGAGGAGCTTGATTTATAATGGAATATAATCACATTCCAGTAATGCTCAATGAAGCTATCGAAGGATTGGATATAAAAGAAGGTGGTATTTATGTTGATTGTACTATGGGTGGTGCAGGACACAGTAAAGAGATTCTCAAAAGATTAACAAGTGGTCATCTATATTGTTTTGATCAAGATGATTATGCAATAGAAAGAGGAAATGAAGTTCTAAAAGAAATTAGTTCTAACTATACTATTATAAAGGACAATTTTGTTAACATTAAAGAACAGTTAGAAAAATATAATGTTACTGAAGTTGATGGAATATTATATGATTTAGGAGTATCATCATTTCACTTTGATATTGCGGAACGTGGATTTAGTTACAATAAAGAAGGTTTTCTCGATATGAGAATGGACCAAAATCAGTATTTAAAAGCTTATGATATTGTCAACTTTTATAGTTATGATGAACTTAAGAAAATATTCTATGAGTATGGCGAAGAAAAATTTAGTGCTAATATAGCAAGAAAAATAGTAACGAAAAGGGCAGAAAAGCCAATTGAAACTACTTTAGAGTTATCAGAAATTATTAAGGAAGCAATTCCAGCATTTGCACGAAGAAAAGGTGGACATCCTGCTAAGAAAGTATTTCAAGCATTGCGAATTGCGGTAAATGATGAATTAAATGTGTTAAAACGTTCATTAGTCGATGCTCTTTCATTATTAAAAACAAAAGGAAGAGTAGTTGTTATTAGTTTTCATTCACTTGAAGATCGTATTTGTAAACAAATATTTAAAGAGAAAGTAGAAGTTAAATTGCCTCGTGGGCTTCCGGTTAAGGATAAAGATATTATCCGAAATTATCATTTAGTAAATAAAAAAGTAATCACGCCTTCCGAAGAAGAATTAAAATATAATAACCGTGCCCATAGTGCTAAATTAAGAATTATTGAAAAATTATAAGGAGGTTATATTAATGACAAATTTTAGACCTTTACCAAAACCTGTGTTACCCAAGCCAGAACGTTAGATATAGTGATGAACACTTCAATTTTGAAGTGTTTTTTTATTTTCTAACTCATATAATTTATTAGGTGAAAGTGTGAAAACTATTAAAAAAAGGATAATATTTATAATCAATGCTCTTTTTGTTCTTTTTGTTATTATTTTAATAAGGATTGGATATGTTCAAGTATTTAATGGTACGGTGTTTGTAGAAAGGGCATTTGATCTTTGGACACGAAATATTCCTGTGTCTGGAAGAAGGGGAAGGATATTAGATCGTAATGGAAAATTAATTGTTGGTAATACTTTAGCACCAACGGTATCAATAATTCCTCAGCAAATTGAAGATAAAGAAAGAGCAATTTATGAAGTATCAAAAATATTAAATATGCCAATGGAAAAGATAGCTGCCCATTTTAATAAAAATGTATCTGTAGAGATTATTAAACCTGAAGGCAAAAACATTACTCTAGAACAAGCTAAAAGGATTGTAGAGGCAAATATTCCAGGAGTATATATATCAAGTGATGTAGTTAGATATTATCCCCACGGAAATTATTTATCACATGTATTAGGTATTGTTGGAATAGATCAACAAGGGATTACAGGACTTGAATATATTTATGATGATTATCTAATGGGAAACATTGGCTCATCAAATATATTTACTGATGCTCATGGGAATAAAATTCCCGGTTTAGATGGGAATTATAGTTCACCATCGAAAGGAATAGACCTTTACTTAACTATTGATTTGGATGTTCAAATGGTTTTAGAAAGAGTATTGGATAATGCAGTATCACAATATGATCCCGACGAAGTATTTGGAATAGTGATGAATCCGCAAACATCTGAAATAATTGCAATGGCAAGTAGACCTAATTTTGATTTAAGAAATTATCAAGATTATGACCAAGAAGTATTTAATCGAAACCTTCCAATTTGGAAATCATTCGAACCTGGCTCAACTTTTAAGTTTCTTACTTTTGCTGCTGGAATAGAAGAAGGTGTCTTTTCTCCTGAAGATAAGTTTTATGATCCCGGCTTTGCAATCGTTGATGGGGTAAGAATTCGTGACTGGAAAGCAGGGGGGCATGGAGAACAAACATATTGGGAAGTAATCCAAAACTCTTGTAACCCTGGGTTTGTAGAAATAGGATTGCGATTAGGTAAAGAAAAATTATTTAAATATATCGATGATTTTGGATTTGGAAAGAAAACAGGAGTTGATTTATTAGGTGAATCAACAGGTATTGTTTTTGATATAGATAAAATCGGAAATGTAGAGCTTGCTACTTCCGCATTTGGCCAAGGTAATTCCACAACTCCAATTCAAATAATAAATGCTGCTAGTGCAGCAGTTAATGGTGGGAATTTAAATACTCCATATATATTAAAAGGCTTTGGAATTGAAAATACAATAATTTATCAAAACGATAAAAAGTTTGTTAGACGTGTCATTAGTAAAGAGACATCAGATATTATCCGTGAAGCTTTAGAGAGAGTTGTTGCTTTAGGCACAGGTCGTGGAGCATATATTGAAGGATACCGTGTTGGTGGAAAAACTGGTACAGCGCAAATTGCTGTTGATGGAAAGTATTTACAAGGTGAATATATTTTATCATTTTTAGGAATTGCACCAATGAATCATCCAGAACTAGCATGTTATATTGGTATAACAAAACCAAAAACATATATTCAATATGGTGGTACTGTCGTTGCTCCGATGGTTCAAGAAGTGCTTGCGGAATCATTAAATATTATGGGAATAGAAAAACAGCCTGATGGAATACCTTTAGCACCACGTTATTGGGTTGATAAAGCAACATATAAAGTTGAAAATTATATTGGAAAGAAAAGAGCACTAATTACTTTTCATCCATTTTATCGAATAAAAATAGAAGGCAATGGTGATACGATAATTGCGCAAATACCTGAACCAGGAGAGTTAATTGCTCAAGATGATTTTGTTATCCTATATACAGATTAGGGGGACTTATGAAAGTACAAAAACTATTTGATCAAAAACTTAAATTTAATCATCAAATAAATAAAGTTTGTATTAATTCAAAAAAAGTAGAGGAAAATGATATATTTGTTGCTATTAGTGGATCAGTACACGATGGAAATGATTATATTGATGAAGCTATAGAACGTGGTGCTAAAACTATAATAACTGAAAATTATTTTGAATTAGAAAATGTAAACTTAATTGTTGTTGATGATGCAAGAAAAGAAGTTGCACGAATCTTACGGAAAATGCATCTAAATAAATGTAAAATGTTAAAAATTATTGGTGTTACAGGGACTAATGGAAAAACAACAACAACTACTTTAGTGTATCGATATTTAAAAAGTATAGGTTTAAAAGCATGTTTATTAGGTTCCAATGGCATATACTTAGATGGGAAATTTATTGAAACGATTAATACGACTCCGGATATTACAATTATTTATGATATGCTATTACAAGCTTATTATAATCACTATAAATATGTAGTAATGGAAGTAAGTAGTCACGCTATTAAACAAATGCGTATTATGGGAATAGATTTTACTATTGTCTTACTAACCAATTTAACTTTAGATCATTTGGAATTGCATAAAACCTTTTTAGATTATCAATATACTAAAGGTTTACTAATAAATCGTATTTCAGTTGATAATTATGTCATATTAAATCGTGATGATGAATATTATCCATTTTTTAATCAATTAGCTTGCGCAAAAACATTAACATTTGGATTGAAAAATAGTAATTATCAGTTATATGATATTATTTTAAAAGATGATATGTCTTATTTTAAAATTAAATTTAAAAAAAACACTTATCAATTTCAAACAAATTTTTTAGGGATGTTTAATGTATATAATATAGCAGCTTTTATTGCAATTATTGATACTCTCGGTTTGTTTTCATTTGAAAAAGTAAAAGCATTTTTAGATGGAAATATTACAATTCCAGGAAGAATGGAAGAAGTAGAATATAAGGGAAGAAAGATAATTGTTGATTTTGCTCATACTCCTGATGGTATTTTTAAAGTATTAACTTTTTTAAGATCTTTAAATCGCAGAATAATTTTAGTCGTTGGTTGTGGGGGATCTCGTGATAAAACTAAAAGACGAGTAGTTGGGGAAATAGCTGTAAGTAATAGTGATTATGTAATATTCACTTCTGATAATCCTCGTGATGAAGATGAAATGGACATTATTAATGATATTATAAGGGATATTGAAAATGAAAACTTTGAAGTCGAAACTAACCGAGTCGAAGCAATAAAAAAAGCAATAAAAATTAGTAAACCTAATGATATTATTGCAATTTTAGGAAGGGGAAATGAACAATACCAAATTGTGAAGGGGAAATTAATCCCTCTTGACGATATGAAGGTTGTGAAAGAAGTGATAGGAGGGGATTTAAATTAATATATATTTTCAAATGTTTTTGCTATCCTTCGTATTAACACTTTTTTTACTAATTCTTTTTATACCACTTTTTAGGCACTTAAGATATGGTCAAAGCATTCGGGAAGAAGGACCAAAATCACATTTTTCAAAAGCTGGAACACCAACAATGGGTGGTATTACAATTGGAATTTCTGTACTAACTGTATTTTTGATTTCATCATATGTTATAAAAATACCATATATATGGCTTTTTATCATCCCATTTGTATTATATTTTTTAATTGGATTTCTCGATGATATATTAATAATTATTAGAGGTTCGAATAAAGGACTTTCCGCAAAAACCAAACTAATTATGCAAATAATTGGTGCAGGGGTTTATTATTTTGTCTTCTTATCATATGGCTTATCAACTGAAGTTCAAGTTTTTAAATACATTGTTGATTTAAAATGGGGTTATGGATTATTGATACTTTTGATTTTTGTTGCAACTTCTAATGCAGTAAACTTAAGCGATGGTATTGATGGATTAGCATCGGGACTCTCTATTATTTGCTTAACAGCAATTGCAATAATTGCTTATACATATAAAAATGGAGCTGTTCTTATGTTTTCAATTATTTTAATTGCATCTCTTTTAGCATTTCTTTGTTATAATTTTAATCCTGCGAAAATATTTATGGGTAATACTGGATCATTATTATTAGGAGCAACTCTTGCGAATTTAATGATATT
>DUOT01000035.1 GCA_012838705.1 Acholeplasmataceae bacterium | reverse complement strand
TTATTTATTTTCTTTCCTAAATATGTTCCGGAAATAAAGCTTCAATTTGCTGGAATTGTATTATGTTTTATAATGAGCATGTTTCTCAATGGTGAAAATAAAGTCTTTATTAGGTTAGGGTTATTTATCACAGTAATTAGTGACTATTTAATCCTCCTAACAAAAACAGATTATGTTATTTCGGTATTTATTTTTAGTTTTGTTCATTTAATTTATGGATATAAATTATATAAAGAAAAAAGTATAAAAAGCATGATTTATATCCGTTTAGGATTATTTATAATTACTGAAATAATAATGATTTTTCTTTTTGGTTTTGATTTACTTTTATTAGTTTCAACATTCTATTTCATTAATCTTTTAGCAAATTGCATTCATGGAGTGTTAAACTATAAAATAAATTTGATATTTGCTGTTGGAATAATACTCTTTTTACTTTGTGATATATTTGTTGGGATTAACAATATCAATGAATTTATTAACATCCCACAAATTACATTTCCAATAAATTTTATGTGGTTATTTTACTTTCCTTCGCAAGTATTAATTACATTAAGTATAAAAGAAAAGCTAGTTAATGTTTCTTAGATAAAGGCTTAAAACATAAAGTTTTATAGGAACAACCATAAAATTTTAAAATTTAAATAAAAAATAGCCACCGTTATAACGGTGGTTTTAAACTAAATTTATATTACATTTTCTAAGCTTTCAATTGTTGTTAGGTTTTCTATTTTTAATAATACATAAACATCATGATTAAAGTTTGTATGATTAATTAAACGGAAAATTGCCGTAACAACATCAATAAAATCTTCAAGTGTATTTTTATTTGCCATATATCCTAAAACAATATACTTTAGGAATAAATATACACCACACAATGAAGCATGTTCTTCTATTAATGAATATAAATTATTCGAAAAAGGAAATTGAATGTAGATCATATAATTATGAAGAATTTTTTCAAGCATTATTTCAATATTAGGAAATAAACTATACAATCTCTCTTTTGCTTTTAAATACTTTTTAATTTCATTTTCTTCTTCAAAATATCTGATAGCTTCTTCAGCATACTTTTGAATACTTATGCTACGTTCAGCATAAAATTTTACTAATTTCTTTTGAATTCCATAAGATAAATTTATGTTTGTAATATAAGAATAATCAACATTAGAAATATTAATGATACTACTTAAGTTCTCATCACTTAATCTTTCAATATTTTGAAAGATCTTTCCAAGGATGATTAATCTTTTTTGGATAGATAAGCCGCGATTTGTAATAACAGTATTACATATGTTTTTGATGATTTCATACTTTTTTATCCCTTCGTTACTAATATTTTTTTCATTTATAGTGTAATTAAATGATAAAGGTATATCTTCAAATGTTATTGGTTTATTATCATCAAAAAGTAGTTCTAATACTTTCTCACAACTGTTTGAGCAAGAACATTCATTATTAAATTTTAATCTTGGTGCTCTAGGGAAAATAAAGACAGATATTAGGAAGCATTTTTTCTCCACATTGTGCGTGTAACATGCAATATCCATTAGACATATGGAAAGGGCAATCATTATCAAAATTTTTTGCTATCACAGCATAACGATCTGGTGTTGGTTTAATTAATACTTGAAGAGATTTATCTAAGAGTTTTCTTAATTTCTTCGAGCAATTCATTCCTTGCAATATAAAATAATCATTTCGTGATATTGTAACATTCCAACCCTTACAACAACTGTTTCTACAATCTCCAACTTTGCAACTAAATTTCATGTAATAATTAGGTACAGTAAATACTCTATTAGTTGTCATATACTATATATCAATTTTTCCTCCAGTAAAATATTATACCATTATGTTTTTTACTGTCAAATATTTTTTTACATAAAATTAAAGTTGGAAAACATTTTTCAAACGAATAAAATTATATCGTTTGGAAATTCAAACGATAAAAAAATAATCGATGCATTGATTTTATAAATATGATATAATATAAATGGTGATATTATGAAAGATTATTTAAATGAGGATAAAAGATTGGAATTGAAAATCCAGTTTAATGAATCTGTTCTAAAAACTATATCTGCATTCGCAAACTATGATGGAGGAAGGATATTGGTGTAAATGATAAAGGCGAAGTTATCGGACTTGATAATATTGATTATGGTAATTTAAAGTTAAAAATTGAAAATAGAATAAAGGATGTAATAATACCTCGTCCTGATTATGAAATAAAAATTGTTCAAAATAATAAAAAAAACATATTAGAAATTATAGTTTATCCGGGTGATAACACACCGTATTTGTATAAAGGAGTTGCTTATCAAAGAAAAGATACATCAACTTTACCTGTTGATCAGTCTTAATTAATGAAACTATCTCTTAAGGGTAAAAATCTAACTTATGATCAATTGCCATCTAATAGTAATAAACTTTCTTTTTACTATTTAGAAAATCGATTTAAAAGAGTAAAAAATATCAAAAACTTTAATAATGATATACTTGTTACGCTTGGATTAATTGCAAATGATAAATATACAATAGCTGCTGAACTATTATCCGATGAAAATAGCATGAATTCTTCTGGGATTGATATTGTAAGATTTGGTAAGTCTATTTCACAATTTTTGGAAAGAAAAACAATTAAAAATGAATCACTATTAAAACAACTCGATGAAACATTGCATTTTTTTGAAAAGAATTACCCTAAGATCGAAGTAGTAGAAGGTTTTAATAGAGTAAAAAAATCTCCTATTCCTTTTGAAGCTTTTAGAGAAGCCTTAGCAAATGCAATAGTCCATAGGGATTATAGTATTAATAGTTTAATAAAGATCTCAATGTATGATAATAGAGTTGAAATTGTATCCCCAGGTGGATTACCAGAAGGATTATGTGACTTAAGAGATTATTTATCAATTCCTCGTAATATCATAGTTGCTCAAATATTTTTTATGTTAGGAATTATAGAAAAGTTTGGAACTGGGATTAAGAGAATAAGAGACGCATATAAATCTCATTTTCTTAAACCAAAATTTGATATCAAAGAAAACATGATAAGAGTTGTATTACCTAATATGCTTTTTGATGATAGCAATATGCTACCAGAAATAAGAATAATGAATTTAATAGAAATGCAACTTGAAATTAGACGTATAGATGTTGAGAAAAAATTAAATGTTAATAAGTCAAAAGCAATAGAATTATTAAAAAAATTAGTTGATAAAAATCTAATTACAACTAAAGGTAATGGAAGAAACCAAGTTTATGTTATAAATGACTAATAATAAAAAAGAAGCAGATTACTGCTTCTTTGAATTTTTATTATTATTTTTTATTAATGTAACAGATTGTATGGTTAAGGTTATACCTAATCCAAGATAACAATAAATTGATATTTTTGAAATGACATTTATTTGATCCTCATTTTCTATAAAGATCCACAGTAATGTCATAGCAATGCTGGCAAGTAAAAAAAACCACAATAGTGCTGAAACAATATTATTTTCTTTCCGCATAACAATTACCTCGAGAATATTATAACATTTAACAATCTTTTAGTCAATTATGAAAAGTTGAGTAAAAACAGGTAGAATGAACTTTCCACCTGTTTTTTCTATACTTCCGATTGTCTTTTTTTCTTACTTATTATTAATGATAAAACAATAAATATTAATGCAAAAACTCCTTGCACCATGATTCCTTCTAAATATGCATTATTTTGATAGTGATATGCTAAACTTTCATTTGCTCTAACATACCAATAACTAGGAAAGATTTGCGCTACTTTTAATATATTTTTATCTATTAAAAATTGAGGAATAAATATTCCAGTAATAAATGCTCCACCTAGTGAAAATATTGTTCCGAATGCTGAAATGATATTTATCGAATCAAATATGACCGAAATTAAATATGCAAGAGCAATAATAGGAATAGTAAATATTAATGCATTAAGTAAGTATAATAACCCTGTGCTTGTAAAGATTAACTTACCATAAATTATTATACTAAATATAATAAGAAAGAGTAGTACAGCAAGTCCAAGCAACATATTTGATAGGATTAAAATTAAATTCATTTTTTTATTTGTGATTTTACCAATATCCATTCTACGTTTAATATCGATAGGTTTAAATGATACCATTATTGCTCCGATAATACTTATGAAAACGACCATGATGATGTATGCAGAAAAGTTAAAGTATAAATTCACATATGTATAATCGGATGTAATTTCATCTGGAAAAACTGGTGTTATTTCTAAATCAAGATTTTCTTTAATTGCATCATTTAGATTGTCGTATTCTAAATCATTATTTAAAAAAACATATGCAAGATTTAAGTATTTGTTAATTTGGGTTTGCAACATATATGTTGAAGGTTCATTAGGAACTGCACGATACTGTAAATTAATTGGATTTTCGTTTAAAAATGAATCTGTAAATCCTTCAGGAATTACAAGGATAAATGATATTTCACGATAGAAAAATGCATCTTCAAGTTTGTTTTCCTTTATATCGATAAACTTAGCATAATCATCTAAATATTCTTTAAAGCTATTTGTAAATTCTGTATTATCGTAATCAATAAAAGCCATGTTTGTTTCATAATTTGAATATTCTAGTTGCATAGGTTTCGATGAAGAAAGAAGTAAAAACATTAAAAATGCATATACAACTAAATAAGCAATAAGTGGTATTTTATGTTTAAAAAGAATCTTTAAATAGAGTTTAAATACTATCATATTTTTTACCTCTTAAAAACAAAAATGTTAAGAATGCAAATATTATTGATAATATAAATAATATTGATATATACATAAAGAATTTAGCATCACTACTGTAATAATATAAACTATTAAATGCATCTGTGAGGAGACTAGCTGGATTAATGAAACGTAAGAATGGAATATATTTATCAACATAATATTTTAACTCAACACTCATTAAGCCACTTAAAGCACTTAATATTAAAGATACTGCTGTTAGCATTCCTTCTTTAAAGTTTTCTGATGCTTTTATAATAACAGATAAAAAAGAACCTAATGTTATTCCACTAAATGTACCAACAAATGATGCAAGTATTATTAAGAAAATATTATCTCCAAATTCTATTTTTAATGTATATTTTAGAAAAGCAATTAATACTAAATTCCCAACAAAGTGAATAAGCTGAGCAGTTAGAAAGTATATACCTATTAGTTTAAATTTATGTGTTGGGGTAACATTTACTCTTGCTGCAAGGGTCGACATATTAGCTTGTACATCTTGGATTATACCTCTACCCCAATAGCTTGCAAACATGCAAGCCATTGCTATTAAAGCATAAAAATAAATAATCATCGCATTCGCATTATCTTTAGTATTTGTTTTTAGTTTTTCTATATAGATTTTATTATTTTGTAAATCTAGTAACACACTTTCAAGTTTTTCAGGATTTTTTGTTGCAACATTAATTACTAATGCTTTGGTTTGTATATATTGATCAAAAAATGACTTAATTATTGTTTGGCTAATGCCATTTTCTTTAAGATGAAGGTAAATATTATCACCTTCAGAATAAACAAAACTTGATATTTTTTCTTCTTCTAGTAAAGATATAAGTTCTTGTTTTGAGAAAGTTGTGTTTACTGAAAATAGTTTTTCATTTTCATCTATTTCTATTTCTTTCATAATTTCTATAAACTCTTCATTTTTATTTTCACTTGCAATATAGACTTCTGTTGTTTTTAGAACTTGACCAGAACCTAAATTACCAAAACCAAAATGAAAGAAAAGAGCAAGACAGCAAGGAAAGATAAAAGCCCAAAAAATATTTGCTTTAGACCTAAGAAGACATTTAAGCCTTGTAATAAATATATTCATATTAATCCCTCAACTTCTTTCCTGTTATTTCTAAGAATACATCATTAAGAGTTGGTTGAGATGAATATATTGTTCCGTATTTAATATTTTCTTCTGAAAGAATTCTTAATATATTTGGAATATTAGTTTCTCCCTTACCACTTCTAACAACTAGTAAATCATCATGTAAAGTACATTCTAAAACATTAGGAATATTTTTTACTTTTTCTAATAAATTATCTTTGTTTGTTAATAGTTTTACTTCAATAGTTTCTCCTAAAGTAATACTGTTTTTTAGTTTTTCTTTTGTTCCGTGACTAATTACTTTTCCTTTATCAAGGATGACAATATAATCACAAATCTTTTCAACTTCTTCCATGTAATGTGATGTATAGATGATTGTTGCTCCTAATTCATTTAGCTTAACAATTCCTTCAAGAATTTTATTTCTTGTTTGTGGATCAACAGCGACAGTTGGCTCATCAAGAATTATTAGTTTTGGTTTATGACTAATCCCACAAGCAATATTAAGCCTTCTTAATAATCCACCTGAGAGTTTCTTAGGGTAAAAGTTTGTATAATTATTTAATGAAACAAAATCAATTGCTTCATTAACTAATTGTTTTCTTTTTTCTTTATCCTTTACATATAAACCACAAAAATAGTCTATATTTTCATAAACAGTCAGTTCATTGAATACAGCAATGTTTTGTGGGACAACACCAATTTTAGCTTTAATATCATATCTTTCTGGTGTCATTGGTTCCCCAAAGATTTCAATTGATCCGGAATCATAATTTAATAGAGACAATAAACAATTAATTGATGTTGTTTTTCCACTCCCGTTGGGGCCTAGAAGACCAAAGATTTCTCCTTCCCTAACTTCATAACTTAACTCATCTAATGCTTTAACTCCGTTTTTATAAGTTTTAGTAACTTTGTCTAACTTAACAATCATAATTTTTCCCTTTCTCTTTTAGATTAATTAATTATACCAAGATTTAAAACATAATACAATAATTTCCTAAAAAGACTTCATTTACTAAAAATGACTTGATATAATATTTTTATTATCGTAAAATCAAAATTTATGATGATGGGATGATTGCGGAAGTAAATTATACAAAAAATACGGAATTTTTGATTTAAATGGGATTGAAATATTATCAATATCATTTGGTGACATTAAACCTTTTAACCTAGGTGAAAATAGAAATTATATTTTAAGTGATGTAGGAATAAGATAGTTTAATAAGGAGTATATTTGACACGGATTTTAAAAAGGTAATTGGTTATAATAATCGCCTTTTTTTATATAATATAAAAACATTAAATATAGTATGCTTATATTTTATTTATGAAAAAAATTTAATTTTTTGTTGCCATTTTATAGTTATAATTGATATAATATGTATAACAAGGGGCAATATGAAAAGATTAATTTCTATACTATTTTTTTTGATACTTTTTTTATTATCAGGATGTGAGAAAAATGATTTACAATCACAAAAGTTAATTTTTGATAATAATAAAGTTTTGGTTTTACAAAAAGGTGAATGGTTTTCATACAATCGAAAAACAAAGAAATTTACTGATTATGAGGTAAAAGAAGAAAAGGGTATATCGATACTTGTTGAGAACAAATTATTTTATTTAGTAAATGAGAAATATGAAAAGGTATTTTCCCAAGGTTATCAATACTTAGTAGAAGATCGGGAAACGGGTTTATTTTGGGCTGTAGAAAACAACTTGGTTGGTCTTATTAATTCAAAAGGGAATATAATTGCGGAGTTTAAATATTTAAATTATTTTAAAACTAACACCATAGGCGAAGTCAATTGTTTTTTTTCTGAAGGTTATGCGGTTGTAAAAGTATCTAATGATAAGTTCGGTATTCTTGATACAAAAGGTAATTTAGTCGAAATTGAGGGAGAATATGATAGTGCTAGTGGCTTTAGAAATGGTTTTGGTATTGTAAGTAATAAAAATGGTAAAAAGGGTTTATTTAATACTGAAGGTAAGGTTATTGTTCCTGTAGAATATTCAGCTTTTAATTTTAGCAAATATAATGATAAATTTATACTTGCTGATAAATTTGATGAAGGCTTTGTATTTAATGATAAAGGTGAAATGGTTTTTAAATTTAAACATAGTATATCAAATTATCTAGTAATTAATCAAAAAAATATTATTTATAAACAAAATAATACTGTATCTTTTTATACTTTGGATGGAAAATTTACTAATGAAAGTATAGAAGTAGCAAACAGAACACATCTATTTGAGTTTGATGATTATTTAATAATCATGGAAGTGATAGATGAAGTATATAATGAAGAATATAGTAAAATAACAATCTATAATGGAGCAAAAAAATTAGTAACATTTGAAATAGATGTAGTTATGAATTCACCAATATTTATTGCAATTCCATCAATTATTTTTTCTTTAGAAGAGGAAAATAATTTAAAAATATTTTATACAGATAAAGATACTTTATATAGTTTTAGTGAAAAAGAAGGAAAGTTAGAAAGCGTGAAACTTTCTAAACAATACACTTTAGTTGATTACTATAATGGTTTGTTGGTTGTTAGGGAAAACATGACAAGAGGATTAATTAATCTAAAAGGAGATGTTATTTTAGATTGTAATTATATTACTATTGATATATATGATGACGGAATAGTTGCACAGAATAATTATTATAAGTATGGTATATATGATGTTGAAGGTAATGAAATACTACCTGAAGAATATTCGGAAATAGTAACATTTCGTAATAGAGAAAAATGTACATATTATCTTGATGATGATCGGTTTTATTGAAATAAGTAAAGTATTTTAATAAGCTTTTAATTAAATACTATTTGAATAAAAAGGATTTTATTTTTTGTAAAATCTTTTTTATTTTATGGTTATGTTTACAGTAAAAGATAATCATGTTATAATTAAGGAGGTGATTAATATGAAGAAAATATTTATAGTTTTATTATGTACTATTATCCTTTTTGGTTGTAATTCTAATGGCAATAATGGGATTCAAAATGAAGAAAAAAATAAAGTATTACTAGGAATCGATAGAATTGATGAGTACCTAGATTACTTTGAAGGAAAGAGAGTTGGATTAATTACTAATCCAACAGGTATTAATAGTAATTACGAATCAACAATCGATATTTTGTTTGAAAAGGTTAATTTGGTAGCACTGTTTGCACCAGAACACGGAATTAGAGGTGATCTCCAAGCTGGTCAAACTTTAGGATCTTATGTAGATGATATTACTGGTCTTACTGTTTATAGTCTTTATGGGACTACAAAGAAACCAACAAAAGCGATGATGGATAAACTTGATGTTTTATGTATAGATATTCAAGATGCAGGTGCTAGATTCTATACATACATTTATACAATGGCATATGCAATGGAAGCATGTAATGAATATGATAAAGAGTTTGTTGTGTTTGATCGTCCTAATCCTGCAGGCGGAAGTCTTTATGAAGGAAATATTTTAGATCTTGAGTATCGATCATTTATTGGTTATTATCCATTAATTCAAAGACATGGAATGACAATTGGTGAACTTGCACAACTTTTTAATAAAGAATATGATATTGATTGTAAATTAAAAGTTATTCCAATGAAAAATTGGGAACGTGATATGTATTTTGATGATACAGGTCTTGGGTGGGTAATACCATCACCAAACTTTCCGACTGTAAATACTGCTTTAGTATATCCTGGAACATGTCTCTTTGAAGGAACTAATTTATCAGAAGGTAGAGGTACCACAATTCCTTTTGAGGTTATAGGTGCACCATGGGTTAACGGTCATGAGTGGGCAGAAGAATTAAATAATTTAAATCTTCCGGGGGTGAAATTCCGCCCAGCATATTTCACACCTACATTTTCAAAATATCAAGGAAGATTATGTAGTGGAGTTCAAGTCCATGTAACTGACCGTGACACTTTTATGCCTGTAAAAACAGCATTTGCAATGCTTGATGTTATTAGAGATTTATATCCTAATGAAATAAGTTTTAATAGTTCAATGAATTTATTAAATGGTAGTAATTTTCTAAGAGATGATTTATATAGCTTAGAAGAACAATTTGAATTAATCGATAAAGATACTGAAGAGTTTGGTAAAATTAGAAGTAAATATTTAATATATGAGTAGGGGTTTGATGATAAATTTTTATAATACGAAATTAGGAGTAATTGCTATAAAAGAAGAGAATAATGCCATTACTGAAATTTTTTTAACTCATGAAAAAGAAAATATAAAATATGAAAGCAATCTAATGAAAAAGGCATATCAAGAAATATGTGAGTATTTAGAAGGGAAACGAAAAACCTTTACTTTTAAAATAAATCCTAAAGGTACGACTTTCCAAAGAAAAGTATGGGCCAAGTTAACAGAAATACCATATGGAAAGACTGCTTCGTATAAAGAGATTGCGGAAGGAATTAATAATCCAAAAGCATATCGCGCTGTGGGAATGGCTAATAATAAAAATCCAATTATGATTGTTATTCCTTGCCACCGGGTAATAGGTAGTGATGGAACACTTGTTGGTTATGGTGGTGGATTAGAAGTTAAAGAATATTTGTTAAACTTAGAAAGAGAAAACAATGGAAATATTTAAATATACAACGGAAGAACTTGAAATATTAAAAGGAAAAGATAAGAAATTAAAAGAATATATTGAGAAAGTTGGAATGATAGAAAGAAAAATCAATTCCAACTTATTTGAAGAATTAATAGGATCTATTGTTAGCCAACAAATCTCTACAAAAGCAGCTGAAACAGTATCGAAAAGATTAATTGATTTAGTTGGATTAGTAACTCCAGAAAATATTTTAAATACTGATAAAGAACTTTTAAGAAAGTGTGGAATGTCGGAGCGTAAAGTAAGTTATATTTTTGATGCGGCAAATAAATTTTATACTAAAGAGTTAGATGTAGATAGTCTTAAACATTTATCAGATGATGAGTTTATAAAGAAAATAACAATAATTAAAGGTGTAGGTATTTGGACAGCTGAAATGTTATTAATCTTTTCTTTAAATAGAAAAAACATATTAAGCTTTAATGATTATGGAATTAAAAAAGGATTAAAAATACTTTATAACTTAGATGAAGTTACTCGCGATAATTTTGAGTATTATAAAAATCTATATAGTCCATTTTCATCAATTGCTTCATTATATTTATGGGATATAGCAAGTAAAAATTAAATAGAAAAAATAAAAACCCGAAACATTATGTTTCGGGAAATGTAAATATACCTATTTTATTTTACTACATTGCGGTGTAGCCGCCATCGACAGGAATTGTAGCTCCTGTTACA
Organism: Acholeplasmataceae bacterium; assembly: GCA_012838705.1. Classification (GTDB taxonomy): domain Bacteria; phylum Bacillota_I; class Bacilli_A; order ML615J-28; family CAG-698; genus DUOT01. The sequence goes on along the minus strand of DUOT01000035.1, from coordinate 5,456 downwards.
TATGAAGATGCATCTGATGCAAGCCAAAGACTTGCATGTGCAATTTCTTCTGACTGAGCAAAGCGTCCTAACATACTTAACTGTTTAGCATATGGTTCTGGATCAATGTTAAAGTGTTCTAATGCGCCTCGTAGCATTGGTGTATCGACAGCCCCTGGAGCAATTGCATTAATTCTAATATTATATTTTGAATAATCTAATGCTCCACATTTAGTAAGGCCAATCACACCATGTTTAGCTGCTACATATGCAGGATTAGCTGGTTGTGGTCTAATACCACTAACCGATGAAATATTAATAATTGATCCACCTTCACCTTGAGCAAGCATTTGTCTTATTTCATGTTTCATACATAAGGCAACGCCTTTTAAATCAATAGCGATTAAACTATCGAATTCTTTTTCATCCAATTCAGCAATAGGTTTATCATCAGGTGTACGCGCAGCATTGTTAATTGCTACATCTAATCGACCATATTTTTCTACAGTTTTCTTAACCATTTGTTCTACATCTTGTTCGTTGGATACATCGCAGTATACAAATATAGCATCTCCGCCATTTTCATTGATTAAATCTGCTTGTTTTTGTCCTAGTTCTTTATTGATATCAGCTATTACTACTTTAGCCTTTGCTTTTGCGAAAAGTTCAGCTGTTGCAGCCCCCATGCCCATTGCTGCCCCAGTTATTATTGCTACTTTACCCTCTAAAGAGATTATTTTAATTTTCCTCCCTTCATTATATATTTTAAATTAATCATTATTGTTATTAATAGGTATATTTACTGTTTTTTTAAAAAGAAAAAAATTTAATGATTAATTTAATGGCTATAAATGGGTATTGTATTAATAATTATATAATTATTGGAAATAAAAGTCAATGGAGAAAGAAAATGAAAGTGTTATCATTAATTGATTCATTCAAAGGAACAATATCTTCTAAAGATTTAGGTCGTATAATGACTAAGATTTTAAGAAGAAAAAACATAGATGCATACTATATGCCTATATCTGATGGTGGGGAAGGGCTTCTTGATGTTATTTGCCACATAAAGAATACTAAAAAAGTATATTGTAATGCGATTGATCCTTTGGGAAGAAAAATAAAAACTTATTACTTATATAATAAGAAAGAAAACACTGCTTATATTGAAATGGCTAAAAGCAGTGGGTTAATGTTAATAGAAAAAGAAAAGCAAAATCCTTTAATAGCAAATACATATGGGCTAGGATTACTAATTTATAATGCTATTAAAAAAGGTATAAAACATATTATTATTGGTATTGGTGGTAGCGCAACAAATGATGTTGGGGTCGGAATGCTTAATGCATTAGGTGTTAAGTTTTATAATCACGAAAGTAATATAATGAAAGAAGTAAATAATAATACTTTAAAACAAATAAAAACAATTGATTTGAATATATTTAATGAAACAATAAAAAACATTAATTTTACTGTTTTAAGTGATGTCCAAAATCCTTTATTAGGCGAAAATGGAGCAACCTATACATATGCAAAACAAAAGGGAGCAAAGGAAGAAGAACTTCCAATACTAGAAAGTAATATTAAATATTTTGCTGATTTAGTAAAGGCAAGGCTTAATATCGATGATATTAATTTCCCTGGTGGAGGAGCTGCTGGTGGAGTAGGTTTTGCCTTTAAAGTCTTTTTTAATCCTGATTTTAAATCTGGTATTAATTATATCCTAGATGAAATAGATTTTGATAATTCTAGCTATGATATATTAATTACTGGAGAAGGAAAAATAGATAATCAAACAATGCAAGGTAAAGTAATTTCAGGAATATTAAGTAGAGTAAAAAATAAAGAAATAATTTTGGTTTGCGGAATAAATGAATTGAAAAATGAAAAAAATATTCCTAAAATTTATTCAATAGTTGATGAAATATCTACAATTGAATACTCATTAAAATATCCAATTAAAGCATATAAAAAATTATGCGAGAAAGTTAGTAATGATATTATAAAATAATCTCGAAGATACCAATTAGGTGTCTTTTTATTTATATAAAAAACATAAGTATCAAAGCAATAATGTGTTTACTTTTGCGAAAAATTTGGTATAATATAAACAGGAGGTGTAAAAAATGGTGGGGAAAAATATTAAATATTATCGTCTAAAAAACAATATGACAATAAAAGCTCTTGCTGAAAAAGTTGGAGTTACAAGTATGGCAATTTCTAATTATGAAAATAATAAACGTACACCAGATTATAACACTCTTAAAAAAATTGCTGATGTTTTAGATATTAATGTTGTTAATTTTATGAGTCAAAGAACTAATCTTGATTTTTATCATAAAGAGTTTAGAAAAAATAGTGATTTTAAAAAAACTAAACAAGAATTACTAAAAGAAATGATTGAAGAATATTTTAGTCGATTCTTTTTTGTTGTCAATGTTTTAGGATCTTCAATATTGTCGCCTGCGCCTATAATCCCGTCAATAAAGTTGGATTCTGATAATGAATTAAATGCTTTAAAGTTAAGAGAATATTTACAAATATCAAACGAAGGACCAATAAATAATATAATCGATATTCTTGAAAAAAAAGGCTTCTTAATATATTTAATTGATTTTGATGATGAAAATTTTTCAGGATGCAATGGATTAGTCAATGATTACCCTTATATTGCAATTAATAAAAGAATGACACCTGAACGACAAAGATTTACAATTGTACATGAGCTTGTTCATTTAGTATTTGATTTCAATGCAAATGATGAAAAACTAGTTAATAGTATCTCTGGTGCATTTTTATTTCCTAAAAAAGATGCTTATCGTGAATTGGGACATAAAAGAAGTGGAATAAAATTAGATATGATTGTTACTGCAATAAAGTACGGTATTTCAATGTTATGCTTAGCTTATCGAGCAAGAGAATTAAATATTATTTCTGAAAATTCCTATAGAAACTTTATGGTTTGGGCATCAAGTGAAGGATGGAGAAAAGAAGAACCATCAAGAATAGTAGCAGAAAAGTCTTTATTATTTAAGCAATTAGTTTATAGAGCAATTGATGAAGATGAAATTAGTATACAAAAGGGTGCTGAAATACTTAATATAAGTTATGATAAATTAAATCATGAATTAAATCAACTATATGTTAGGGGTATAAATGGATTTAATAACGGACACTAATATTTGGATAGATTTTATTACTGTTGAAGCTCTGAAGCTACCTTTTATGCTAAGACATCAATTGTTTATTTGTAAAGAAACATTTATTGATGAATTGCTTTTTCCAGTAGGAATAAATAAAGATCTATTGGAATATGGTTTGAAACCTATTGAAATGGAAGAAATAGAATATATAAAAGCTCTTGAATTATTAAGACAATACCCCAAATTATCTACATATGATACAATTGCATTATCTATATCAATTAATCGAAAGATAAATTTGCTTACTGGCGACAAAAGATTAAAACAAGCAGCAAAAGATTTTGGAATAAAAACACATGGCACATTATGGGTGTTTGATGAGTTATTACATGATAAAACCATTTCACAAAAAGATTATATTAAATACATGGAAAAACTGAAAGAAAATTGTGGAAAGAAAATAAGATTACCTATATTAGAAATAGAAAAAAGAATTAAAAAATGTAATTTTATAATTAAGTAAATTTGTTATTAATAATTACTTTTTTCAACTTAGAATAATCATTTTTTTACTACATAAACTATTTATGTGGTGATATTAATGACTAAAAATAAATCTATTGATAGATGGTTTATATGGGGTATTGTTTTTATATGCTTGCTTGGAACACTTCTTCATTTTACATTTGATCTTTTTAATCACAGTACATTTATTGGATTATTTTCACCAGTTAATGAAAGTGTCTGGGAACATTTAAAAATTATTTTCTATCCAACAATAATATGGTTTTTTATTTTATATTTTAAGTTAGAAAGTGATTTCAGAAGAATTATCATTTCTTCCACAATCTCAATATCTGTATCTTGTTTTATACTTCTTTCTATATATTATATTTATACTGGTAGTACCGGAAAAGAATCAGTAATAGTAGATATTGTTGCATATTTATTAGGGACTACTTTAGGACAATATTTAGCATTAAGCGCATATCTTAAACTAGAAACTAAAAATATATATTTTTATGTTTCTTTGTTATTTCTTTTTGCATTTTTAATTTCTTTAATTTACTTTACTTTTAATCCGCCTCATATTCCATTATTTTTTGATAAAAGTAGTAATCAATATGGATTAATATCTAGGAAATAATTATATAAAAACCAAACATAAAAATGTAATATTTTGTCAATAATGCTTGTATATATATTTTATTTGTGGTAAAATATGTATATAAGTAACTAAACTAAATTTATAACTACAATAATAGTGGCTAATATTGTTACTTAGTAATGATTATTAGCCTTTTTTTCAAAAAAGTATAACGAGGTATGTAATATGTTACGTAGTTTTTTGCCCATTGGACAAGGTTTTTTCGCAATCGAACATTTTAAAAATTTTACAGCTATTTTTAATTGTGGTGGTTCATCAATCAAAATTATTAACAATCAAATAAATAATATTTTATCTAAGTATTCAGAAATTGATGCTCTATTTATTACGGATTTACAAAACAATTATACAAATGGCTTAGAATATTTATTGAATAATTATAAAGTAAACAACTTAATCATTCCGTATTTAAATAAAGATGAAAGATTATTAACTTTATTAAATCATCTTTTATATGGAAAAGCAAAAAATGATTTTTTAGTTAATTTGCTTTTAAATAACAGAAAGTTTTTAAAAAATAATAAAGTTATTGAAGTTGTTGGAAAGCATGAATTTATTTTTAAAGATTTTAAGGAATGCTTTAATGACAGTTGGATTTTTTCGACTCATAATTTTCGTAAAGATAAAATAATAGAAAAGTTTAAAGAAGGTTTAAAAAAATATAATTTAGAAAATTTATCATTTGAGAATATTTTTCACCTTTCTACAAAAGATGCCACAACTATAAAAAAAATAATTAGAGAAGAAGTAGGAGGACAAATAAATCCTAATTCTCTTGTTGTTTATTCTGGGCCTGTCAATATGAAAATGCAAGATTATTCGATTGACTCTTTTGAAAAACCATTATTAAAAGGTGGATGTTTATATTTAGGTGATTTTGATACTAATAAATATTATAAAGAATTTTATGAATCATTTTGTAATTTTCACGAATTTGTAGGAACAGTTACGCTTCCTCAGCATGGTAATCGTAATTACTATAATAAAAGGTTATGTTTAGATTGTGATTCAAGATTTGTTGTTACAAGTAGTAATAAATATATCGATCGCTTTCCGAACAAAGAAGTGTTACGTTCAATAATGCATTATGATAAAATTATATATATAATTGATGAATTAAATCATCCATATGAACAAATAATCGGTGATAAATCATTATGAAATCA
>DUOT01000034.1 GCA_012838705.1 Acholeplasmataceae bacterium | reverse complement strand
ACCAATTATTATATTTAATAATAATTTATTTTTCATTAATTCCCCATATTCTTCAACCATACTATAGATCATTACAAATGGAGAAGCAATTAGTAATCCTAAAATTGCGCAATAAAATGTTCGCCCATATTTTACTATCAAACGAGATATTAAATTTGATATAAAGACAATTCCTAATAATACTCCTAAAGCAAATGGAATTAAAAGAAAAAGATTATTTATTATGTTTCCAAAGTTTAATTCAACTGTTGCTTTTAAAAAATTGTTAACCAAATTTAATATAAAAACATAATATCCAAATATCATTAACATCATCGATCCACTAATTCCAGGGATAACCATTGCAGATGCAGCAATGAGACCAACAAGAAAGAGGACAATGAATGTTAGTAGATTAATATTTATATCTAATTCACTACCAGGGATAAATGGAAGTCCTATTAATATCACGATAAAACCAATGAAAACAATTATATCTATATAAGTTTTCTTTTCATCTTTAATATTTTGATATATTTTTGGAATAGCACCAATAATTAAACCAACAAATAACATCATTGTTGGAATAGGAAACGTTTCAATTAGGATTTGTATAGCCTTAACTGATATTATTATCCCTACAACAATCCCTAATAACAATCCCCAAATATCCTTAATTGTTTTAAAAGGATGCGATAATAAGTACTTCAAAGAATTTACAAATTTATGATAAATATTAAGGACAACCGCGATTGTACCACCACTTAGTCCAGGGATAACATTTGCAATTCCAATTACAATTCCTTTAAAAAAATCAAATATTTGTTCTTTCATATTCTACCTCTTATAACATTTGCATTATACCACACAATAATAAAAAACTCCATATTTCTTGGAGTTTTTTATTTTTATTTTGCAGACTTAATAATCAATTCATTAATTTTATTCGCAAATGATAATGGATCTTCTAATTCAAATCCTTCAATTAATAAAGCTTGTGAATATAGCAAGTGAGCATAGTCTTCTATTTCAAGTGGATTTTCTAAATATATTTTTTCTAAAGCTTTAAACAATTGATGATTAGGATTAATTTCTAATATTTTTTCTGCTTTAGGTTTTTCATCACTTGGCATATTAGCAATTACCTTTTCCATTTCAAAAGATATTCCTTCAGTGCTTACTAGACATACTGCTGATTCAGTTAGTCTTTCCGATAAAACAACATTAGTAACTTCATCTTTTAGAACTTCTTTAATTTTATCTAATAATGGTTTCTTTTCTTCATTTAATGTTTTGATTTTTTCTTTTTCTTCTTCATCTAATAGATTTAAATCGCCTTGGTTGATTGCTTTAAATTGTTTTTTGTTATATTGATGCATTACATTAATTGCAAATTCATCAACATCATCAGTAAGAACTAAAACATTATATCCTTTTTTCTTAATAATATCCATTTGCGGCATTGCCATAACTGCTGCTTTTGATTTTCCCGAAGCATAATAAATAAACTCTTGATCTTTTGGCATTGCCTCAACATATTCTTTTAAAGTAATTAATTTATCTGTATTTGTTGTTTCATATAGGATTAAGTCTTGTAATAATTCTTTTTTTAGTCCAAAGTTATCGTAAATACCATATTTTAAGTTAACACCATAAACTTTGAAAAATTCTACGTATTTATCATAGTCATTCTTAAGAAGATTTTCTAATCGTGAAATAATCCTTTTTTCCACATTACTAGCTATTTCTTGTAATTGTTTAGACTTTTGAAGCATTTCACGGCTGATATTTAAACTTAAATCAGCTGAATCAACTAAACCTTTAATGAAACGTAAATAATCAGGCACTAATTCCTTGCATTTATCCATGATGAAAACATCTTTGCAATATAGTTGCAATCCTTTTTCATATTTTTCAGAATATAAATGTAGTGGTGGCTTTTTTGGAATAAATACTAAAGCAGTATAGTTTAATTTTCCTTCAACATTTATTAACATATGTAAGAAAGGATCTTCAAAATCATAAAATTTTTGTTTGTAGAACTCATTTAATTCTTCATCTTTAATTTCATTTTTTGGTTTTTTCCAAATTGGAGTCATTGAATTTAAAGTTTCAACAATTTTCACATCTTCATATTCATCTTCAGTGCCTTCTTTTTTCTCACGTTTAGTAACTTCCATTTTGATTGGATAACGAATATAATCCGAATATTTCTTAACAAGATTTTTTAATTTCCATTCATCTAAAAATTGATCATATTCGAATTCATCATCATTATTACGAAGATGAATAATTATCTCAGTACCAGATTCGTCTTTATCAATTTCTGATACTTCATAAGTATCTGTACCTTTTGATTTAAATAAGTAGCCTTTAGTATCTAAAAGTGATCTAGTCTTTACTTCTACTTCCTTAGCGACCATAAAAGCAGAATAAAAACCAACACCAAATTGACCTATTAATTCTACATCTTTTTTTTCTTTCTTTTTTAAGTTCTCAAAAAATTCAAGTGTACCACTTTTAGCTATTGTTCCGAGACTTTCGTGTAGTTCATCATATGTCATTCCAATACCATTATCTTTTATTGTAATAGTTTTTTTCTTTTTATCAAACTCAATAAAAATTTCGTAATCATTTCTTTTAGGAAGGTCACTTGTAGTGAGTGATAGATAATGGTATTTATCTATAGCATCGCTAGCATTTGATATTAATTCACGTAAAAATATTTCTTTATTTGTATAGATAGAATTAATCATTAAATCAAGTAATCGTTTCGATTCGGTTTTAAATTCTCTAATTTCTGCCACTATAATACCTCCTTTGGTTTATTTAATTATTATACGATATATTTTTGGCACTGTCAAGGCTTAAGTGCTAAGTTAATTGTCAAGTGCTATAATCTTTGATATTGAATAAAGATATGTAGCACCATTAGCTCGATATAGGTCTAATGTTGTAATGTGACAACACATTGCCTGGTAAGTTTCTGATGTTGGCGATGTGCGATATTTGCTGAAGTTATGTAATACATAATGGTGACCATCTACTTTACCCAAATATAATAAAACATGACCTGGAGTAAATATTAATGAACCTGGTAAAGCATTAGTTATACTTAATGATTTACCTGGTAAATCATCTTGATTACTTGTGTTTCTAGGCATAACAAAACCAAAACATTTATAGATCGCAGAAACAGTTGAAGAACAATCACGGTTAAAGTCCATATCTCCCCAACCATAAGGAGTGCCAAGGAGTTTTATTGCCTGGTTAAATAAATTTGTAATTGTATAATCGAGATAACCATTATGGACATCTTCTGTCATAGGAATGGGAACGCTTATTAAATTTAAATTACCATCAGTATTAGTTCGAGGAATCAATGCAACATAACAACCTATTGTCGATCTACGATCAATTGTCATCGGAGGATTTTTTAAAATTGGTATTTTAGTTCCCATATATAAAGTAATATCTGCATTTTCCTTAGTATATGATGAATTAAATAAACGCAATTTATTAGCAAGTACAACTATAAAATTTTCTGTATTTAAAAAATCTTGAAACACTTCTTTTGAGCAAAATCCAATATCTTTAGTTTTTATCCATCCTTCATAATTTTCACACCGAACAAATGACCACATTTTATCTTCTGTTTGATGTAATATAATTACTCCATCACCAATTTTTAAACCTGTTTCTTGAAAATAATCAAAATCACCATCAAGTGTTGACGTTATCCTTTTATCTGTAGGAAATGAACGCATTGACGTATTATTTGTAATAATTCCATACCGAACTATAACTACATCATCAATTGCATTAATATTGCGTTTTTCTAGTAAAAAATTTTTATCTTCACTTGTGATAATTTTATTGTCTAGATAATTATATTGAGGAATTTGATACTTGTTTATTTTTTCTATTAGTTCATTTTTTGTTATTGTATTAGGATAATTTAATAAATTTACTGTATTTGTATTTTTCGTATTAATAGTTTTTTCATTAAAACTATTAATCTCTTCTTTAGTCATTATTAACTCATCACAATTATTGTATAAATCGATCCAATATTGTGAAGCTAACATCTCTGGTTTTACATCTGGAAATAACCCACCATGATTTTGATAATTTGGACTCACTTTTTTCTCCTTAACTTCAATTTTAATATTTGTTTGTACACCAAAAACATGTAAATATCCATTTTTTATTTCTGTAACGAGCTTTTCATTTTGTGGATGAGTAGTTACTTCATTATTAATAACCCAATACCCATCGTTGTTAATTCCTATTTTAATATCAAACGTTTCAGGATTTTGTACATAATATTCAGTTTTTACTCCATTTACAATTAAGTATCCATTTTCATCTACTGTAATAATATCTTTTGGTGTGCATGCTGATAAAAGCAATAAAAATAATATCAATAACAATATTTTTTTCATAACTCCTCCTCAAATCAAAACAATTATAGCATAAAAAATGCAAAAATACTGCAAAATATTTAAAAATGTACTTGCATTTTTAAAACAACTATAGTATAATGTTATAGCGTGTAAGGGAAGAGACATGTTAACCACATGTAATAAGCGGGTGTGGCGGAACTGGCAGACGCGCTAGACTTAGGATCTAGTTCCTCGGAGTGCAGGTTCGATTCCTGTCACCCGCACCATATTTAAGAGGTCTCGTGGTGTAGTGGTTAACATGCCAGTCTGTCACACTGGAGATCGCGGGTTCAAGTCCCGTCGAGACCGCCATTTTATTAAAGCGCCAGTAGCTCAATTGGATAGAGCGTTTGGCTACGGACCAAAAGGCTGTGGGTTCGACTCCTGCCTGGCGCGCCATATATTGTATTGTATCGGGAAGTAGCTCAGTTTGGCAGAGCGCTTGGTTTGGGACCAAGATGTCGCAGGTTCAAATCCTGTTTTCCCGACCATTTGCGGGTATAGTTCAATGGTAGAACATCAGCCTTCCAAGCTGAGTATGCGAGTTCGATTCTCGTTACCCGCTCCATTTTATTTATATGCTGTAAAGCATATTTTTTTTATTTTTAATATATATACTTTGAATATTAACTAAGAATATGATT
>DUOT01000033.1 GCA_012838705.1 Acholeplasmataceae bacterium | reverse complement strand
TTTAAGTAAGGCTTGCCTTACTTTTTTTTGTATAAAGAGGAGAAAAATGTTATAATATAAGAGTAAAAATGGAGGTATTAATGTCAATATTAAATGTTTTTTCTGATATAGGAAGATTAAAAAAAGTGTTACTGCATCGTCCGGGCAAAGAACTTGAAAACCTAACACCGAGATTATTAGATCGACTATTATTTGATGACATTCCTTGGCTTGAACTAGCAATTAAGGAACATGATGGTTTTGCGGAAGTGTTAAGACGATTAGGAGTTGAAGTACTATATTTAGAAGATTTAGTAACAGAAACTTTAGATCAAAATCCAGAAATTAAAAATAGTTTTATTGATCAATTCATTAAAGAAGCAAAAATTTTGCATCCTCAATATGAAGAAATTGTCAAGGAGTATTTACTTTCCTTTCCAACTAAAGATATGGTTTTAAAAACAATGTCAGGTGTTAGAAAAAATGAACTACCTAATTTTGTTAAGAAAACTTTATCTGATTATATTCGAGAATATCCATTTATATTAGATCCTATGCCTAATTTATATTTTACAAGAGATCCTTTTGCGGTAATTGGGAATGGTATTTCATTAAATAAAATGTATACAGAAACAAGAAGACGTGAAGGTATTTATGGTGAATATATATTTAAGTATCATCCGATTTACGGGAATGATAATATTCCGTTATTTTATAATCGTAATGATAAAGCAACTATTGAGGGTGGAGATATAATTATTTTAAATGATGAAATAATAGCAGTAGGAATTAGTGAACGTACTCATCCTGCAGGTATTGAAGGATTAGCAAGCAACATATTTCAAAATACAAATTTTCAAAAGATCCTTGCTTTTGATATTCCAAAAACAAGAGCATTCATGCATTTAGATACTGTTTTCACACAAGTAGATTATGATAAATTTACATTACATGATGAATTAAATCGTGAATTTAAAGTATTTGAAATCACAAAAAATAAGGATGATTTAGATTATCCAAAAATAAACCCAATTCACAAAAAATTAGTCGATATATTATCAGAAAATTTAAATCGAAAGGTTACATTAATACCTTGTGGTGGGGGCGATATTATTGCATCATCACGAGAACAATGGAGTGATGGAGCAAATACTTTAGCTATTGCTCCTGGAGAGGTCATAGTATATAAACGTAATTATATTACAAATGAAGAATTAGTTAAACATGGTATAAAAATTCATCCAATTCCTGCAAGTGAGTTATCACGAGGACGTGGTGGACCACGTTGTATGAGTATGGCATTTTACCGGGAATAAAAAAATAGGGGGAGAATATAAAAGAAGCAATTGAATTTATAAAAAAATGTCATGTTAATCAAGTATTATTTCAAAAAGTTAATACTTTTGGTAATACTGTTAAAGAAGAACTGTTATTAGGTTCTGTATTAAAAGTATCATTTAAAGACTTAAAAATTGAAAAAGCCTTTATAGATGATTATGAAAGGTTTGGGAAGTTAGGAATAGTCGAGTATATTGTTGTTCATGATACAGGTAATAATAATCTAGGTGCTAATGGATTAATGCATATAAAGTTTTTAGAATCAAAACCTCCAGTATCATGGCATTATACAGTAGACGATAATGGTGTATATCAACATCTTCCTGAAAATATTATTGGTTATCATGCAGGTGATGGATTAAGACCTTTTAAATTAATTGATACAAAAATTAAGGCGAAATCAAAAAATCCTAAAGTCACAATTAGTGATGATGGTTATTATATGATAGATGAAGAAAAAACTAATATTAAAGCACCATTAATAAATGATAGAATTCCGAAAACAGAAGATATTACACCGTCTGGAGTAATTACTTTTATTGGTGATAATAGTAATTACTATATTAGTGAAACATACTTAAATAAAGGTTATCAAAAAATTTCCAATCAAGGTGGTGGAACAAACGGAATTGGAATTGAATCTTGTGTTGATGAAGGTTCTGATCTTTATGCAACATGGCAAAATCTTGCGAAACTTGTTGCTCATCTCCTAATAAAACATAATTTAGGATTAGAACGTGTAATGCAACACAATCACTTTAGTGGTAAAAATTGTCCTCAAACTTTAAGAACATCAAATTTATGGGATTATTTTATGGAAATGGTTTCTTTAGAATATGCACTTCAAAAAAATTTTTCAAATTATAAATTTTTATTAAAAACTAAATCTAATTTGATTAATAAAAATGGAAAATTAATTAATATGCCAACAGAAAAAACTAATATTGAATATACAGTAACAATAATAAATGATAAAAACGAAAAATGTGAAGTTAATCTAGTTTCCTTTGTAGAATAAAAAATTACCATTATTTTATTTCTTATTTTTAGAAACAATAATAATGGTGATTTGATGAAAAAGGTTCTGTTTTTCTTAATTTTTATTTTATTTAGTTGTAGTGCGCCTAAGTTCGAGAAGGTTCCAGAAGAAGATGAAACATATGTAGTAAGATTAGTTGCCGTTGGTGATAATTTAATTCATAGCAATGTTTATGAGGCAGCAGTAATTGATAATTCTTATGATTTTCATCCGATGTTTGAGGATATAAAACCTTATATCAAAACATTTGATTTAGCATTTGTTAATCAAGAAACAATTCTTGGAGGTTCTGAAATAGGTCTTTCTTCCTATCCATGTTTCAATAGCCCTTATGAAGTTGGTGATGCACTTGTTGATGCTGGATTCAACCTAATTTCAATTGCAAATAATCATACTTTAGATCGTGGTGAAAAAGGAGTTTTAAATGCTTTAGATTATTGGGATAGTAAGGATGTAATCTATTCGGGAGCAACTAGAGATGAAAAAACACCACAAATTAAAACATTCACTAAAAATAATATAAAATTTGCTTTTGTTGCATATACTTACGGAACAAATGGAATTTCTCATCCAAATGGAAAAATGCATCTTGCAAATCTTTATGACGATGAAATAGCAGCAGAGGATATTGAAAGCATCCGTGATGAAGTTGATGTAATTATTGTTTCGATGCATTGGGGAGAAGAGTATCAAGATATGCCTAATGACACACAAGCAAAGCAAGCGCAGTATTTATCTTCACTAGGCGTTGATATTATTTTAGGTCATCATCCCCACGTTATTCAACCAGTAGATTTAATAGACAAAACTTATGTAGTTTATTCATTAGGAAATTTTTTATCAGGTCAAGTAGGCATTGATAGGATAATTGGTATGGCATTTAGTCTCACGATTACAAAAACAAATGAAGAAATTGAAATAACAAATCCAGAAGCTAAACTGTTATATCATTATCGTGATAATAATAAAGACTTTCATATAAAATTTTTAACTGAGTTAAATAGTGAAATATTAGAAGATTATTTATATTATTATGAAAAAAAAGCAAAATTAATTACAAAATTCAATAAAAATGTTATAGTTAAATAAGAGGTGAAAGAATGGCAGTAGAAAATATCGTATTGAATTTTTCAAATTCCTTTTCAGGAAAAATGATAGCTCCAAATGGAGAAGTGAATATCGGTAAAGAAGAATTGCGACCATATAATTTATTATTGGGAGCATTAGGATCATGTTTTTATGCAACTTTTCTTGATATTGTTAAGAAGAAGAGACTATCATTTTCTGAAGCTTCAATTACTATTAGTGGAAATAAGAGAGAAAAAGTTCCAACTACTTTAGAAACTGTAGAAATGGACTTTGTCATTAAAGGGGTAGAAAAAGAAAATCAAGATAAATTTATCAAAAGTGCTGAATTAGGTGCTAAGTATTGTTCTATCCATGAAACAATAAGTAAAGTTGCTAACATAAAATTAAATGTTCGATTTGAATAAGGCCATTGGCCTTTTTTTATTTTGACTAGAATTATTCGTTTTATTTTGATATAATCTTAGTAATGATATAAAAGGAGGAGTTATGAAAAAGTTTTTAGCAATTTTTTTATTAGTTTTGTTTTTGCCTTTTGTAAACATTTCAGCAACTACCTATGATGACACAGGAAATGCTGGATACAATCCTACTGAATCAAAGGAAACTGAGCTGGCTGGTGGTGTTACCCATATTAAAGCTAAGGGTTATACGATTCGCAACAATCAAGATTATAGTCAGCAAGTAAATGTCTTACAAATGAAAACAAGAGAGAATGCGAAAGTCGCAACATGGGCAATTAGAAATAGTAGTGGCACAGGATATACTAGAAATACTGTTGCAACAATTGCTAAGGATTATGAAAAGCATCATCCTGGCTGGAAAGTAGTAGGAGCAATGAATGCTGACCAATATTATTTTGGTTATGGAAATGGTTTGACTGCAGATGGTACTGCTCAATTTCAACCGCAACCATATTATCCAATGATTGCAGATTATGAAAAATGGTTTGCTATAACTGCAACCCCATATAATAATGGTCATGTTGTGGGATTTTTAAATGATGGTAGTGAAGATCAATTACTATACCAAAATGCTGGTTGGAATTATAAAGGTGAAGATAAAGTAGAAATAGCTGGACTCTTCTTAACAATTACCAAAGAAGACGCTACTTATCGTTTTGAAATTGAAAATTTTAATAAAAAACCTAATGATGGCGAAAGTAGTATTTTTTCACCTTATTATGTGGATAAAAAAGTACCGGATTTACCAGTTACCGGAGATTTGTTTATTGTAGAAGAGGCTGATTTAGCTTATACAAGTAATTCAAAAACATATACAGCAGTAAAGCCCCATAATGAAAATGCGTTTTTTGGAAAAGGAAAAATTTCAACAAGAATTAATAGTAGCGTACTATTAAAACAAGGTCAATTTGCAATTGAAACAAAAAACCCTGAATTATTAGAAGTGTTAGAAGTTGGTGATTATGTACTAGCACAATTTGAATTTGAAGGGAAACTAAATGAAGTCGAATCGGCAATTGGGTTCCATAAAATAATGCGTGTTGATGATAAAGATAAGCCAATGACTGGTTCGTATAATGAAACTCTATATCCACGAGCAATGTTTGGTCGAAAAAGCGATGGAACAATTGTATTTGTTACTGTAGATGGCAGACAAGCAACTAAAGGTATGAATGGTGTAAATATGGAAGAAGCAAATGCAATACTAAAACATTATGGTGTTGTAGAGGCTTATCAATTAGATGGTGGTGGAAGTGTTACGATGGTTGTTCGTAATGGCGATAAGTTTGAAACAGTAAACTCACCATCAGATGGTCAAGATCGTGCAGTATTAAGTGCGCTTTTATTTGTTGTTAAGGATGTAGAGGTAGAAAATAATATTGAAGTTACTTCAAACAAAATATCTTTTGATATTAACATTTTAGATCCTAAAGTATCAAAATTATATATAAACTTTAACGGTGAAACTAAAGAAATTAAAGATGGAAAAATTGAATTTACAAATTTAACTCCAAATACTCCATATACTTATCAATTTATTTCCGAAAAAGATGGTGAACTTATTCCTGATGTGGAAGTTCATACGATTTATACAGCAAAACGTGAACCTAAATTTAATTATCTATCATTATTCGATAATGGTGATAATATATTATGTGATGCAATCTTTGATGATCTAGATGGTGCAGTTACATATATTAGGGTAACTATTGGTGATGAATCTAAAAACATTTTTTCAAAACCAATTAATTTTCAGAAAACACAAGATTTAGATTTAAGAAATATTCAAATCACTTATAGATATGATTTGAATAATGGAAAAGGTGAAACTACAATAGATGTGAATAAAGCAAATGTATGTGCTGACTTAAAAGTTGTAATGGACTCTATTCGTAATTTAATTTCAAATGAAATTAAATCAATATATAATTAAATGGAGAGCTTATGAAAAGAAGTATTAGTTTTATTATTATTTTTATTATCTATATACTTGCATTTTTAGTCGGATTTTTAACATTTTTCCTATTGAAGCAACTTAATATTTCTTTTACGCTTAAAATCATTATTTCTGATATAGTTGCAACAATTTTTGTTTGGGTGAGTGGGGTTGCGCTAAAAAATTCATCCGTATATGATCCATATTGGAGTGTAGCTCCAATGGTAATTATTCCTTTCTTTGTTTCAAAAATCAATCTAAGCACTTTATTACTACTTACAATTATTTTTATATGGGGAATAAGATTAACACTAAATTGGGCATATACTTTTAAAAGTTTGAAACATCAAGATTGGCGTTATACTTATTTTAAAACCAATTATCCAAAATCTTGGCAATTCCTTAATTTATTTGGAATAAATTTAATGCCAACTATTATTGTTATTTCAGTAATGCTACCTGCATTTAAATATTTAGAAAACCCAAGGTTTAATTTGATAACTGTTTTAGGAGCATTAGTGTCTATATTAGGTATTGTTTGCGAGAGTATTGCTGATATTGAAATGCATTTATTCCGAAAACAAAACAAAAATCATACTATTAATAATGGATTATGGAAATATTCTCGTCATCCTAATTATTTTGGTGAAATATTAATGTGGTGGGGTGTATTTATTTATTCTTTAAGTGGAAATATATCTTTTCTTTATATAATAGGACCATTAGCTTTAACTGCACTATTTTACTTTGTTAGTATTCCACTTATGGAAAGAAGACTACTTGAGAAAAAAACAGATTATCTAAAATATCAAAGATCAACAAGTAAATTAATTTTATTTCCACCTAAAAAACATTAGAGGATATTATGATTACTATAAAAAAACCGATTCGAGTAAGTGTTGCTTTATTAATTATCATTTTATCAATATTTATTATTATTCCAAGAGAAAATAAAGTAGAAGATAATCCAATGCGAACAAGACCTTTGCTAATAGCTCATGGTGGAGGAAATAAAGAGTTTCCGGATAATACTTTAGAAGCATTTTATAATGCTTATAGTGTCGACCCTAACTTTATGATAGAAACAGATGTTAGCATTACAAAGGATGGAGTAATTATTTTATCGCACGATATAACCTTAGATCGAAAAACAAATTTAAAAAATGCATATATTCATGAGGTTAATTATTCAGATTTAGTAGAAGGTGAAGTTGACTTTGGATATGAAAATATCGTAAATAAAGAAGGTATAAGGGAAACTGATACATTAGTTCGATATACAAATTATCTCGGAAACCATGTTACTCCATTAGATGTTTTATATCCAGAAGGAGTCTTGCCACGTCATAATTCTAAATTCCTAGTAACTACTTTAGAAGAATTAATTATATCTTTTCCTAACAATTTGATAAATGTGGAAATAAAGCAAAGTGGTGAAATAGGACTCAAAGCATTAGATGCAGTAATAAAATTACTTGATGATTTAGATGAAGAATATAATACATATAGTCGCATTATTCTTGCCTCTTTTCATAAAGAAATTTATCAAGAATTTAAAAAACTAAAAGCAAAAACACATCCAGAGCTTCTATTTTCACCAGAACAAAATGGTGTAATTAAGTTCTTTCTAATGCAACAATTTGGTCTGGATTTATTCTTTACTGATAAAATTGCTGTTTTTCAATTGCCATCAATTTTTCTTGTAAATAATAAAGGATTTATTTATGCTGCACATCGTCATAATATTGCTGTTCACTTTTGGACGATTGACGACGAAGAAGAAATGAGGTTTTTAATAAATCAAGGTGCAGATGGAATCATGACAAATAGACCTACTTTATTAAAAAAAGTATACGATGAATTAAATATTGGGAGTTGATTTTTTTCAAAATCGACTCCATTTTTTTTGTTTGACTTTAATTTTGATTTAATAATCTTGTATTAGAATATAAAAAATGATATAATCAAAATATAATGAGGTGAAAAATGAAAAGAACAGTATTATATGATAAACATATTGAGTTAAATGCAAAAATGATAGAATTTGCAGGATACATGATGCCATTACAATATCAAGGGATAACAGAAGAACATCTTGCAACGCGTAATGATTGTGGTGTTTTTGATGTTTCTCATATGGGGGAAATATTAATTACTGGAAAAGAGACACGAAAGTTTGTTGATTATATCTTTTCAGGTAAAATTCCTAATACTAATAAAATGTCGTATGGATTTTTACTTAATGAAAATGGCGGAATTGTCGATGATTTAATGATTTATTATTTCGATGATGAGCAAATTTTGTTTGTTGTAAATGCAAGTAATTTAGAAAAAGATTTTGAATGGATAAAAAAACACAAAGAAGGATATGATGTAAAAGTAGAAAATATATCAAATGATTTAGCACAACTTGCTATTCAAGGTCCAAATGCAGAAAAGCATTTAGTTAGATTAGTTAGTACAAGAATAAGTGATTTAAAACTATTTGACTTTGCTAAATTTATATTCTTAGAAGAAGAACTAATAATTTCAAGAAGTGGATACACTGGTGAAGATGGATTTGAAGTTTATTCATCAAAAAAGGCGATTCTACATTTATTTAATGCATTAATAGAAAATGGTGCTACTCCTTGTGGTTTAGGTGCTCGTGATACCTTAAGATTTGAAGCCGCAATGCCTTTATATGGTAATGAAATTGATGAAAATATTAATCCAATCGAGGCAGGACTAAAATTCGGAGTAGACTTTTCTAAAGATTTTATAGGAAAAAATGCTTTAGAAAAAGTAATAGAAACAGGAGTAGCAAGAAAACTTGTTGCTTTAGAATTACTAGATCGTGGGATTGCTCGTCATGGTTATGATGTTGAGAAAGGTGGAAATAGAATTGGTTATATTACAACAGGATATATGATACCAGGACAAAACAAAGCTTATGCTTTAGCATATTTAGACCTTGATTATACAAGTCTTGGTACTGTTGTCGATATTAAAGTTCGTAATCGTTTAATTTCTAGTGTTGTCCGAAATAAAAAGTTTTTAAATAAAAAATATAAAAAATAGGAGGATATTATGAGTAAAGTTTTAGATAATTTAAGTTATACAAAGACACATGAGTGGGTAAAAGTTGAAAATGATATTGCTTTAGTAGGTATTACTGATTATGCTCAAGATAGTTTAGGAAGTATTGTATATTTAGAGCTAGGTAGTGTTGGTGATAATGTAAATCAATTCGATGAAATCGGAACAATCGAAAGTGTTAAAGCTGCAGGTGAAATTAATGCTCCTGTAAGTGGGGAGATTGTTGAAGTGAATGAAGATGTAGTCGATAATCCTGAAAAAATTAATGAAAATCCATATGAAAATTGGTTACTTAAAATTAAATTATCTGATGAAAATGAACTGAAAAACTTATTAAGAGCAGAAGAATATAAATCGGAGATTGAATAATGTTTAAATATTTTCCGCATACTCCTAATGATATAAAAGAAATGCTTGCAAGAATCGGAGTAAATAGTATCGATGATTTATTTGGTGACATCGATCCAAGCTTGCTAATTGATGAAGAGTTAAATATTCCTAATAGTCATACTGAAGATGAACTAAAAAAGGAAGTAATTAAATTAGGTGAAAAAAACAGCAAATTAATTAGTTTTTTAGGTGCGGGAAGTTATGATGTTTTTACCCCAAGTGTGTGCAAAGCACTAACATCACGTCAAGAATTTCTAACATCTTATACTCCTTATCAACCAGAAGTATCACAAGGAACATTACAATATATTTTTGAATTCCAATCTATGATTTGTGAGTTAACAGGAATGGATGTTACTAATGCTTCAATGTATGATGGAGCAACAGCAACAGCTGAAGCAATGTTTATGGCGGTAAATCAAACTAAAAGAAATACGATTATCTTATCCGATACAATTAACCCTAATGTTATTGAAGTAGTTAAGACTTATGCAAGGTATCGAGATATTAATATCGTAATGCTTGAAAGTAAGGATTACATCCCCCAACTTTCTGATTTAAAAGTTAAACTTAATAATGATGTTGCAGCAGTAATTTTTAGTAACCCTAATTTCTATGGTGTTATTGAAAATTATCATGAAATAAGTACTTTAATCAAAGAAAATAATTCTTTATTTATATTAAATAGTGATCCTTCAACGCTTGCCGTTCTTAAAACTCCACGTGAATGGGGTGCTGATATTGCATGTGGTGAAGCACAAAGTTTAGGTATTCCACTTTCTTTTGGAGGACCTTATTTAGGCTATCTTGCAACTACTTTTAAATTAATGCGTAAGCTTCCTGGAAGGATTTGTGGAATGACAAATGATGTTGATGGTAAACGTGGTTTTGTTTTAACACTTCAGGCTCGTGAGCAACATATTCGTAGAGAAAAGGCTAATTCAAATATTTGTTCTAATCAATCATTGATGGCTTTACATGCAACTATTTATATGAGTCTATTAGGTAAAGAAGGATTAAAAGAAGCAGCTTTAAGAGCTTATAATAATGCTCATTATTTAGAAGAAAAACTTTTAGAAACAAATAAATTTTCAAAAGTGACTAATAATCCGTTCTTTAAAGAATTTGTTTTGAAATATCATGGTGATGCAAATGCTCTTCATGAATTTTTATTAAAACATAAATATTTAGGCGGTTTAATTTTAGATAATAATAAAATATTATTCTGCGCAACAGAAAAAAGAACTAAAACTGAAATTGATGATTTTGCTAAGTTAGTAGGTGAAGCACATGTATGATCGATTAATATTTGAAATATCAAAACAAGGTAGAAAGGGTTTCACCTTTTCACAAGATAAAACACCAGAATATAAACTTGATGAAAGTTTAAAAAGAGAAACAAGTTTAAATATGCCTGAAGTAACTGAACTTGATGTTGTACGTCATTATACTAATTTATCGCAAAAAAACTTTGGTGTCGATGGTGGTTTTTATCCATTAGGTAGTTGTACAATGAAATATAATCCTAAAATAAATGAAGAATTAGCACAATTACCTCACTTTACTAATATCCATCCTTTACAGCCTGAATCGACAATCCAAGGTGCTTTAGAATTATATTACAATTTAGAATTATTATTAAACGAAATTACCGGGATGAGTGCTTTTTCTTTTAATCCATTTGCAGGGGCACATGGTGAACTAACTGGATTAATGATTATAAAAGCATATCATTTAAACCGTGGTGATTATAAACGTAATAAAATAATTGTTCCAACATCTGCTCATGGTACTAATCCAGCTAGTAGCAGTCTTTGCGGAATGGATACTATCACTGTCGCAACGAATGAAGCAGGACTTGTTGATGTTGCTGAGTTAAAAAAACTACTTAATGATGAAGTGGCTGGAATCATGCTTACAAACCCTAATACATTAGGATTATTTGAGAAAGATATTTTAGAAATTTCTAAATTAATCCATGAAGTAGGGGGATTACTATATTATGACGGAGCAAATCTAAATGCGTTATTAGGAAAAGTTAAACCTAAAGATATGGGATTTGATATTATTCATCTAAACCTTCACAAAACTTTTAGTACACCACATGGTGGTGGTGGACCAGGTGCAGGTCCAGTTGGTGTTAGAGAAGACTTAATATCATTCCTACCAAATCCACATGTAGTTAAAAAAGATGGGAAGTTTCATTTATATGAAAGTCCAAATGCAATTGGTAGAATTAGTGGATTTTACGGCAATTTTTTAGTGTGCTTAAGAGCTTATGTTTATATTTTAACTTTAGGTAAAGAAAATATAAAAAATGTATCTAACTTAGCAGTTTTAAATGCTAATTATGTAAAAGAATCTTTAAAAGAATATTATAAACTCCCAATTGAAAATAATTGTATGCATGAAGTAGTATTTAATGGTTTAGTAAATGAAAAAGCTACTACTTTAGATGTTGCAAAGAGACTATTAGATTTTGGATACCATCCACCAACCATATATTTCCCACTACTATTTCCACAATCCCTAATGATTGAACCGACAGAAGTAGAATCAAAAGAAACATTGGATGGTTTTATTAATACTTTAATAAAAATCGCACAAGAAGCAGAAGAAAATCCTGAGATACTAAAAAATGCCCCATACCATACCCCAGTTCGTAGATTAGATGAAGCCTTAGCAGCACGTAAACCGATTATTAAATATCAGGATTTATTAAATGAAATATGATATAATCATTATTGGTGCTGGACCGGGCGGGTATGAGATGGCTTTAGAAGCCAGCAAACATAATCAAAAAGTTTTATTAATTGAAAGTAATAAAATTGGTGGAACTTGCTTAAATGCTGGCTGTATTCCAACGAAAACATTATATAAAAATGCAAAACTTTTATATCAACTAAAAAACATCAATAATTTTGGTATTAATATAGATAGTTTTAGTTTTGATTATTCAAAAGTTTTATCTCAAAAAAATGAAGTTATAAAAAGGTTACAAGAAGGAATAAATTTTCTTCTTCAAAAAGCTAATATAGATTTAATTTATGGTAAAGCAATTATTACCAGTCATAATACCATAACAGTTAATAATGAAGAATATGAAGGAAATTATATCGTAATTGCAACAGGATCAAAACCAATATCACTGCCAAGTTTTGAAGAAGCTATTTACGCAGAGGATTTACTAGATTTTACTAAAATACCAGAATCCTTATCAATTATCGGTGGTGGTGTAATTGGTATTGAGATGGCTACTATTTTCAATCAATTCGGAACAAAAGTCCAAATATTTGAAATGAGTGATCGTCTCCTTCCGCAAGCTGATTTAGAAATATCAAAACGTATTTCAAGTTTCTTACGTAATGAAGGAATTGGAGTGTATGTTAATGCGAGAGCAGAAAAGTTTCAGAATAAGATATTAACAGTTAGTATAAGAAATATTATTCAAACATTTGAAACTGAAAATGTTCTAGTTGCGGTTGGACGAAAACCTAATATTGATGTGAAGAGCCTTGATGATTTGGGAATTAAATACAATAATAAAGGTATAATTGTTAACGATAATTTTCAAACTAGTATTAATAATATTTATGCTATAGGTGATGTTTGCGGGAAAAATATGCTTGCTCATTACGCGACATATAGTGGTAAAAAGGCATTAAATCATATATTAGGAAAAAATAGTAATATCAATTTTGATTTAGTTCCTAGTGTTGTTTTTACTTTTCCGGAAATTAGTTGGGTTGGATTAACTGAAGAAAAGTGTAAAAGTTTAAATATTAATTATCAAGTATATAAAAGTTTATACCGTGCAAATGGGAAAGCATTAGCTGATCATGAAATAGATGGCTTTGTAAAGATAATCGTAATTAACGATTATATTAGAGGAGTTCATATTATCGGCTATGATGCTTCAACATTAATCCATGAAATGGTTGCTGCAATGAATGTTAATATTACGAAAGATAAATTTTTAGATATCATCCATGCCCATCCAACATTAAGCGAAATTTTTTATACTACTTTAAATAGTAGTTAGAAATTTGATTATTATTTAGTTTCATGCTATGATTAACAAGAAAAGGAGGATACTAGTTTTTGCTATTATTAAAGAAACTTAAAGAAGTAATTATTTCAGTCATACCAATTGTCTTTATTGTAATTCTGATAAACTTTACAATCGTTCCTCTTGGTACAGATAATTTTATCCGGTTTATAATTGGATCGCTATTAGTTATACTAGGAATGGCATTGTTTTTAGTCGGCATAGATTTGAGCATTACACCAATGGCAGAATCTATAGGTTCGAAGTTTGCAAAATCAAATAAAATAGTTCTTGTAATTGTCTTTTCAATTATTTTAGGAATTGTCATTGCACTTGCGGAACCTTCACTAAAAATATTTTCAGGTCAAGTAGAAATGGTGACAGGTGGAAGAATTACTGCACTCATGCTTCATGTACTTGTTGCAGTGGGCGTTGGAATTTTTCTTACATTAGGAATTATTCATATTTTATATGACTATCCACTATATAAATTGTTATTTATTTCATATACTGTCGTTTTAATTTTAGCTGTTTTTATTCCTGATTTCCTTGCTATGGTCTTTGATGCTTCAGCTTCAATGACTGGCTCAATCACAATTCCATTTATTTTGGCACTGGCGGTAGGAGTATCAAGGATGAAAAAGGACGGAAAGAAGTCAGAAGAAGATAGTTTTGGACTTTTAGGAATTACTTCAGCTGGTGCGATGCTTACTGTTATTATTCTTTCAATAATTAATCGCAAAATGGAATTAATCGGGGTGCTCCCACAAGAAGAACTTCAAGAAGGAATTTTAAAGCCATATTTAAATGTTATTCCATCACAAACATTTGATACATTACTTGCAATTCTTGCAGTATTAGTTTTCTTTTTAATATTTCAATTTCTCTTTATTAAAATGAAAAAGAAACCATTAGTTAAAATATTAAAAGGAATTGTTTACGTGTTTGTAGGTTTAGTTATCTTTCTTGTTGGGGTTAATGGTGGATTTATGGATACCGGAAGAATTATCGGTTTAAATCTACATAATGATGTGGTAGCGATTATTGTTGCTTTCATTATTGGTTTTGTAACAGTATCTGCTGAACCTACTGTCCATGTCCTAACAAGTCAAGTTGAAGATATAACAAATGGTTATGTAAATCGAAAATTTGTCTTAGGAGCACTTGCTATTGCTGTCGGACTAGCAACAGCCTTAAGTGTTGTCCGCATTGTTATTCCAGGGTTAGAATTATGGCATATTGTGCTCCCAGGCTATATAATTGCATTAGTATTAATGTTTTTTACTCCAAAATTATTTGTTGGGATGGCGTTTGACTCTGGTGGTGTGGCATCTGGTCCTATGAATGTTACCTTTATTTTTGCTTTGTCTCAAGGAGTCGCTTTCCGCAATTCCTCAACAATTCCATTATCAAATTCTTTTGGTGTAATAGCTCTAGTTGCTTTAACTCCATTAATCACGATTCAAATCCTTGGAATAATTTTCAAAATAAAAACAAAAAGGAGATTAGAAAATGAATCTTGAAATATATTGCGCAATTGTTAATGAAGGATTAGGTAATAAAGTTTTAAAAATATTAAAGGAACAAGGAGTTAACGGAGCTACTATATTTAAAGGCAAAGGAACAGTTCATGATAAAATCTCAACATTTTTTGCCTTAGATGATGTTCGTAAAGAAATAGTGATTAGTGGATGTGATGAAGAAACTGGTGATAAGGCATTTTTAGAAGTATGCAATCGCTTAAAATTAGATAAACCAAAACGGGGTATTTGTTTTTCAATCACCCTAGAAGCTATTATTGGTTCTAATTTCTATGATTCAAGTAGAAAAATAAATGTAAAAGAGGAAGATAATATGGAAAATAAATTAATTGTTGTTATTGTAGAAAGGGGAAACGGAGAAGCTGTTGTTGATGCTGCATTAAAAGCAGGTGCAACAGGTGCAACTATTGTTAATGCTCGTGGATCTGGAATACATGAAACGCAAAAAGTTTTCAATATTGAAATTGAACCAGAAAAAGAAATTGTTTTACTTTTAGTTGAAAGTGAAAATACTGATACAATTACTGATGAAATACGTAAAGAATTACGTATTGATGAACCTGGAAGAGGTATCATCTTTATCCTTGATGTTCATAAAACATTTGGACTTTATAAAGGAGAATAAAAATGAAAAAAAGAATAATTGTAGAAGGAATGTGTTGTAAGAGTTGTACTACACATGTTAAGGAAGCATTAGAAGCAGTAGAAAATGTAAATAAAGTAAAAGTAAGTTTAAAAAAGGGAGAAGTTATTGTTAAGTCAAAAAAGGATCTTAACGAAGAACTATTAAAAGAAGCTATTGAGTCCAAAGATTATAAAGTTGTTGGAATCGAATAATGAAAAAAATACCTAGTTTTGAAGTTAATCATTTAGATTTGCTTTCAGGTATTTATGTTTCTCGTTATGATCAATTTAATGATTGTACATTAACTACTTTTGATTTACGATTTGTAAGGCCAAATGTAGAAAAGGTATTATCAACAGGAGTGATTCATACAATAGAACATCTAGGTGCAACCTTTTTACGAAATCATGCTTCTTTCCAAGATAAAATAGTATATTTTGGACCGATGGGATGTCGGACAGGATTCTATTTAATAGTATATGGAAAGTTTAAATCACGCGATATTGTAAGTTTAATTATAGATATGCTAAAGTTTATTATCGATTTTAATGATGATATACCTGGAGCAGCAGAACGTGATTGCGGAAACTATTTAGATCATGATTTAAAAGGTGCGAAAGATGCATCAGAAAAATTTCTGAAAATACTAGAAAATCTAACTGAAAAAAATTTAGAATATCCAAATTAGTTTTGAAGTTACTTCAAAACTTTTTTGTATTTAATTAGCAACTTAGGATAAAATAGAAAATAAAGAAGGAAGGTTAGATATGAATAAATATACTCCACATGAAGTATTAAAATTACATGAATTATTAAGTTATAAAGTTAATTCGTTAAATAAGATAAAAGCATATTATAATTTAGTTTCAGATTCACAACTTAAAAACATCATTGAGCAAGTTATATCTAATGCTACAAGTGATATCGTTGAAATAAAGAATTTGCTTGAAGAACAAACATTTTAGGAGGTTAAAATGAATAATCCCGATGCTGCTCTTAATATTCTAACTGAACAGGTTATTGCAACTGATATGTTAATTGCATCTAAATCAGCAATTTTAAATTATGCAAGTGCACTTGTAGAAACACATACGAAAGAAGTGCGAAACGTATTAAAAAAACAATTAGCAAATGCAATATCATATCATGAAAAACTTTCTGATTATATGATTAGTAATGGTTATTATCATGTTGAAAATATTAATGAACAAATAACAATGGATATTAATAATGCAAATAGAAGTCTAGACATTCAAGCTGGCAACTAATTCAGAAATTGAATTAGTTTTTTATTAAAATGATTGTAAAAATGAGGAAAATGTGATAAAATGTTAGGGATTATAAAGGAGACAAAATTATGATTGTAGAATTTTTTAAATCACTAGTAATACCAATTAAATTAAAAAAATATCGTTATATGAGTATTTTAATTGCTCTCGCTATTTTTATAATATCTTTTTATTTATTAATTATACCTTTTAGGGTAACGATTAATGATAAAAAAGATGACTTTATTCAAGAAAATGTATTGTATGTTAAATACTTATATGAAATAAAAAATAATGAAGAAACTTTTCAAGAGTTAAAGCAAGGAAATTATCAAATAAAAGAAAACGAAATGAATACTACATTTACAGAAAATAAATATCAGTATTATTATTTTTCATATGTAAATGATGAGGAAAAAACAATCGATGTTCATTTAGTTTTTGATACAAATAATGTGCGAATTAACACAATTGAGGATATAAAAAAGGAATATGATGATACTTATGAGAATGATGCAAAAGCAACAAACATTGCTCATTTGACTTATATTGAAGAACAAAAAAATCCTGAATTAGATCGTAAAGATTATTTTGAAGAGTTAAAAGAGTTAAGTGATGAAAAATTAAAAGAAAGATTAGAGAATACTACTCTTTTCGATTATTTTAATATTTCCCCGGATGAAGAACATGAAAACCTCTTAATCATCTTCAACAAAGAATCATATGATTATCAAATACCATTATATGAAGAAGATGAAGTTAAATATCCTTCTGCTAATTTCCGTTATACGAAGGATTTTGATTTCGATGTTAAGAAAATGACATCAATAAATGATTTGGGTAAAAAAATGACTTACGATCTACTTAACCATCAAACCGCGTATCTAAAGAATCAATATACTTTTCAAGCGATTATATATGTTATTTTATATCCAATATTGATTATTTTAATTATGTGGTTATTCTTCAGAAAAAGTGGAGTATTAAAAACATTCAAAGAATATTATAATATAGCTGCAATAACTTCTATTATCCCTACGTTAATTACTTTTGTTATTTTATGGTTCTACCCACAAGGATTAGCATTTTATGGAATGTTACTAGCTATATATTATATCTTTATTCTTTATCGTGTTAATGCAATCCCTGATAATGTATAAAAATTATTAGATGTTTACCTTGCTTAACCATCGAAAAAAAACAAGGAGAATTAAAATGAATACAAAAATGATTATTAAGATAGCAATTGTTGCTGCGATTTATGTTGTTTTGACTGTCGTATTAGGACCAATATCATATTTGCAATTAAGAGTTTCTGAGGTTTTGGTTTTATTATGTTTTTATCGAAAAGAATATATATATGCTTTAATTATTGGTTGCTTTATTTCTAATTTAAATAGTCCAGTAGCTTTTGATATGATTATTGGAACTTTTCATACAGCAGTATCTGTAATAGCAATAAGTAAATCAAAAAACTTATTTATTGCATCATTAATGCCAACAATTTTCATGCCAATAGTAGGACTTGAATTATATTTTCTTTATGAATTGCCTTTTGTTGAGGCAATGATAATACCAATCGTTGGTGAATTCATTGTAGTATCAATAATTGGATATACAATGTTTAAATATTTAGAAAAAAATAAAGCCTTTATGGCTTTGATTGAAGCACGGGAGGAAAATAATGAAATTTAGTGATTATAAGTATGAAAGACCTGATTTTACTAAAGTAAAAGATGATTTAACTGCATTGATTGAAAAGTTTAAAAATAGTTCTTCATCAGAAGAACAAATAAAAGCTTTTGATGAAATTAATAAAATTCGTAATTACATTAATACAATGGCAACACTTGTATCTATTCGCAACTCAATTAATACAACTGACGAATTTTATGAAAAAGAAAAAGAATTTTTTGATGAAACTCTTCCAACATATCAAGGTGTAATTAATGAAGTATATAAAGCATTAAATGAATCTAAGTTTAAAAATGATTTAGAAAATAAATATGGTAAATATTTGTTTGATAAAATTGAAGTTGAATTAAAAACATTTAAGCCAGAAATTATTGAAGACTTAATTAATGAAAATAAACTATCAACGAAATATGATAAGTTAATGGCAAGTGCTAAAATTGAATTTGAAGGTGGAATTCGTAATTTATCGCAAATGACTCCATTTATGGAATCACCTGATCGTAAAATTAGAGAAGCAGCACAACTTAAAGTTGCTGAATTCCTAGCTCAACATGAATCTGAAATTGATGAAATTTATGATGAGCTTGTGAAAGTAAGAACACAAATGGCTCATAAATTAGGATATGAAAATTATATTGATTTAGGTTATGCACGATTAGGTAGAACTGATTATAATAGTGAAATGGTTGCCAATTATCGTAAGCAAGTATATGAAGATTTAGTACCTATTGCTCAAAAATTAATCAAACGTCAAAAAGAGCGTTTAGGTATTGAAGATTTTAAATACTATGATTTGAATCTTAAATTCTTAAGTGGAAACGCTAAACCAATAGGTGATAAAGATTATTTAGTTGCTCAAGCTCAAAAAATGTATTCTGAAATGTCACCACAAACAAAAGAATTTTTTGAATATATGGTTGAACGTGAGCTTCTTGATTTAGAAGCAAAAGAAGGTAAACGTGGTGGTGGATATTGTACATTTATTAGTGATTATGAATCACCATTTATCTTTTCGAATTTCAATGGTACTAGTGGAGATGTAGATGTACTAACTCATGAAGCAGGTCATGCATTCCAAACATATATGTCACGTGGTTTTGATATTCCTGAATATTTATTCCCAACATTAGAAGCTTGCGAAATACATTCAATGAGTATGGAGTTTTTCGCTTGGCCGTGGATGGAATTATTCTTTGGGGATAGTAAAGATAAATATTTATTTACACATTTATCTGAAGCAGTTTTATTTGTACCTTATGGAGTAGCAGTAGATGAGTTCCAACACTATGTATATGAAAACTACAATGCTACACCAGATGAAAGAAAAGCAAAATGGCGTGAAATTGAGAAAAAGTATTTGCCACATAAAACATATGAAGGCAATGAAATGATGGAAAAAGGATGTTATTGGTTCAGACAAAGTCATATATTCTCTGTTCCGTTTTATTATATTGATTATACTTTAGCTCAAATCTGTGCTTTCCAATATTTCATTCGTTCAAGAAAGAATCGTGATGAAGCATGGAATAGTTATTTACATTTATGTTCATTAGGAGGATCTAAACCTTTCTTAGAATTAGTTAAAGAAGCAGGTTTAAATAATCCTTTCAATGATGGTACAATTGCAAATGTAATGGTAGAAATAGAAGAAGTATTAAATGGCTTTAATGATAAAAATATGGATTAAATAAATAAACCTCTTCGGAAAGGAAGAGGTTTTTATTTATCGGTCTTTACGAACACGATCAAATCCATTATCACGAGCAAATTCCACATTACGTTCACGATTTCGATTGCGATCTCGGTTTAAGTCATTATCTTTATCAAAATCATTATCACGACCAAACTCTACATTACGGTTTAAATCATCATCACGATTAAAGTCAAAGTCACGATCGCGATCAAAGTCATCATCTTTTGAAAACTCTACATTGAGATTTCTATTACGTCTTACATCATCGTCACGTCCAAATTCAACATTTCTGTCATTACGATTTCTTTTTTTATCCATAAATATCCTCCTAGTTATTGATACTTTTAGTCTTATCAAAATAATATATTTTATACAAAAATTTCCCATAAAAAATAGAGGAAGAATAATTCCTCTATTTTTCAGCAACCAATCGTACTATTTCTAATAAAACTGAAAGAGCACGATCCATTCCTTCTATAGTTATGCATTCATAACGTCCATGGAAGTTGTATCCCCCTGTACCTAAGTTCGGACAAGGAAGTCCCTTATAAGTAAGCATTGCGCCATCTGTACCTCCTCTAATTGGATTAATGATTGGGGTTAAGCCTACATTTGTAATCGCCTTTTTTGCTATCTCTACAATTTCCATTTTATCTTTGAGATATTCATACATATTAAAATAAGAATCTTTAATATCTAGAATACAAGTTTTTGGTCCATATTTTTGATTGATAAAGTTTTGAATATTTAGAAAGTCTTCTTTTTGTTTATTAAATTTATTTATATCATGATTACGAATAATATATTTTAGAACTGTTTTTTCTACATTCCCTGATATTTCATTTAGATGGTTAAAGCCTTCATATTTTTCAGTATAAGCTGGTTTTAAAAATTGTGGTAGAAGATTATGAAATTCATAACCTATTTCAATACTATTAACCATTTTACCTTTTGCAGTACCAGGATGAATATTTACACCATTGATAGTTACGGTTGCACTAGCAGCATTGAAGTTTTCAAATTCGATTGATCCTTCTTTACCACCATCAACTGTATATGCATAATCACAATTAAATCCATCGATATCAAAAAACATCGTACCTTCACCAATTTCTTCATCAGGTGTAAAGGCAATTTTTATTGTACCGTGCTTTATGTCAGGGCTATTCATAATTATTTCAGCCATTGTCATTATTTCCGCAATCCCAGCTTTATTATCAGCACCTAAGAGGGTTGTGCCATCAGTAACGATTAAACTTTCACCTTTTAAATCAACTAAGAAAGGAAATTGATTAACATCTAAAATCACATCATCATTTAATTTCACGCTTTTTCCATCATAATCATAAATAATGCGAGGTTTAATATTATCCCCTGGCATATCACATGATGTATCCATATGAGCAATAAAACCGATTGTATCAACCTTTTTATCTATATTTGATGGTATAGTGCCATAAACATATCCATACCCATCCATCTTGGCATCTTTGATTCCGATATTTTTCATCTCCTGAACAAGCATACTTCCTAGTATTTTTTGTCCGGGGCTTGACGGTTGAGTTTTACTATTTGGATTAGAAGTAGTATCGATCTTAACATATTCTAAAAATCTTTGATAACTTTTCATAATAACCTCCATTTTTATTATTATAGCACTAAAGAAAATAAATTTAAATAGTTTAACACATAAAGAATATATTTATTAATACAATTTAGTGGAGGGCTTTATGATAATTGTTGGGATAATGGCAACAGTAATTGCTACTGGTATAGGTGGTATTATTGGTACTATTTTTGGGAGAAAAAAGAATATAGGTAAAATCTTGGCTTTTGCTAGTGGGATTATGATTAGTGTTGTTGCATTTGAAATAATTCCTGAAGCTCTCAATTCTACAAATATTTTGCTTGTAATAGTTTTTATATTAGTTGGGTTAGTACTAGTTGAGATTGTGGAAATGATTTTTAATTATTATGACAATCAAAAAATGCGATCGATAAAAAGAACTGGATTAATTTTATTAGTTGTAATTGGTTTGCATAATTTCCCAGAAGGACTTGCAATAGGTGCAAGTGGTGCAACAGATGTAACATTGGGATTAATTTTAAGTTTTATTGTTGCGATACATGATATTAGTGAAGGGATGGCAATTGCAGTTCCATTACTAGCTGCAGGCTATAGCAAAAAAAAGGTAATAATATATTCATTTATATCAGGAACTACAACAATAATCGGTGCGATGTTAGGATTATTATTTGGAGGTCTTTCCAAGTTATCACAATCAATAACACTTGCAATAGCTGGCGGAGCTATGCTTTATGTTGTGTATTTGGAAATGATTCCCGAATCTTTAGAATATGAAAAACCTAAGTGGGTAGCAAATTGTGTAATATTAGGAATAATCATTGGTATATTAATAATTTATTTTTCATAATTTGATATTTCTGTCATTTTTCTACAAATCCTCCCAAATAAATTTTATATAATGTATTGAATTTTGGTAAAAATGACGTTAAAATAAAAAAACTCTTGGAATTATTTGTATAGTATGATACAATAAAAAATATGATAAGGGGGATTGCGTTATGCAAATGTTTGAGATTCTTGGCAATTTCAAGATAAATGGAACAATAATACATGCAGAGGAATACGGACATGGACATATCAATAAAACCTATTTAGTTACTACTACAGCTAAAGAAAAATTTATTTTACAACAAATCAATACTGATGTATTTAAAAAACCACATGATGTTATGGAAAACATCGAAGCAGTTACATGTCATATACGTAATAAATATAAAGAAGCTAATCTTGATGCTTCTCGTGCAGCTTTAGAAATCATTTATACAAGACAAGATAAATCCTATTTTAAGTATCAAAATTTATACTGGAGATGTTATCGCTTCATAGATGGAGCAAAAACATATGAAACTATTACAGACCCCGAACAATTTTATCAAGTAGGACTAGCTGTAGGCAATTTCCAAAAACTTTTGTCTGATTTTCCAATTAAAAAATTAAAAATTACAATCCCTGATTTTCATGATACCCCTAAACGTTTTCAAAAGTTTTTAGAAATTGCTCACAAAGATACATATCGACGAGGAATGGATGTATTTAATGAAATCAAATTTGTTTTTGATCGCCAAAATGACATGGGGGCTATTGTTGAGGGGCTTGAAAATAATACGATTCCTGAAAGAGTTACTCATAATGATACCAAATTAAATAATATAATGCTTGATGAAAAAACAATGGAAGCTATTTGTGTTATAGATTTAGACACAGTAATGCCAGGTAGCGTATTATATGATTTTGGTGATGCAATTCGGGTTGGAGCTTCTACAGCTGCAGAAGATGAAGAAGACTTAAGTAAAGTAGAACTAGATTTGAATTTATTTGAAAAGTTTTCTCGAGGATTTTTAGAAATATTAAAAGATGAATTAACTTTTACTGAATTAAAATATCTTGTCCTCTCTACAAAAATTATTACACTTGAGTGTGGAATGAGATTCCT
>DUOT01000032.1 GCA_012838705.1 Acholeplasmataceae bacterium | reverse complement strand
TTATTATCTACAATAAAAATACCTTTATAAATAAAAATAAAAAAACTATTTACTACTGAAAGTAAATAGTTTTATAAATTTTTCAAAACAAATTATTTTTTATTTACTAAGACTTTTTTTAACTTAGCGAAACGAGGTAAATTATCCTCTAATGGGAAATTAATTTCTCCTTGAATTAAAGGTAATGCATAATCCAAGAATTCTTTTTTAACTCCAGTTCTATCTTCTGTTATCCATGATATTGGGATTTTCTTTTCAATGTTAGCTGCTTGACGAATATCTAATAGTTTACATTTGATTTTATATTCTTTCCCTGGTAAACGTTCAAATGCTACCATACGATCAGTTTCGCCTTCAACTGCATATTTAACTGCCATTTGACCAGCCATAAATGCTTCTTCTACATCTCGACCTGAAGCAAGATGAGCAGCACATCTTTGTAATAAACTTAATTCAATTGGACGAACTTTTACTTTAAGGTTATCACTAATAATACCTGCTAATACTGTTGCAACACCACCTAATTGTGCATGACCAAATGAATCACGATCAAGACTAACTAAATATTCAGATATATATTTGCCATCCATATCTTTAATACCTTCAGATAGAACAACAAATGCTTTACCATTTTTCTTTTTCGCAACATTCTTAACATCATTTACAAATTTGTCAACGTCAAATGGAACCTCTGGTAAATATATTAAATCTGGACCTGCACCTTTTAGAGAAGCAAGTGCACTTGCTGCTGTTAACCATCCTGCATTTCTACCCATTACTTCTACTATAGTTATTAATCCAGTATCATATACATGAATATCATGGAATAATTCCATTATTGTTGTTGCTACATATCTTGCAGCACTACCATAACCAGGACAATGATCTGTTCCGTTTAAATCATTATCAATTGTTTTTGGTATTCCAATAATCCTACATTCATAGTCTGCAAGTTGAAGATATTTACTTATTTTATTACAAGTATCCATCGAATCATTTCCGCCATTATAAAAGAAATAACGGATATTATATTTCTTAAACACTTCTAAAATACGACGATAGTCAGCATCACTAACATTAACTGGCTTTAATTTGTAGCGTACTGAACCTAAAGCTGATGAAGGTGTATTTTTCAAAAATTCTAGTTCTTTTACATCTTCTTGTCTAATATCAAAGAATCTTTCTTCAAGAATTCCTTTAATACCATGTTCTGCACCATAAATTTCAGTAATACAATCGTGCTTCATTGCCTCTAAAAAAACACCGGAAGCGCTTGCATTTATTACTGAAGTAGGACCACCCGATTGACCAAATAGACATGCACCTTTTAATTTCATTGATTACAACCTCCCTAAACAAACTATTTATATTTTATAATATTTTGCTATATTTTTCAAGTAATATTTATTAATTATCATAGATTATCAAAGGAACAATCATTTCCTGTTCTGTAACTTTAGCATGAGTGCTTTAAAATGGTGCTCGATAAATCCCTGTCCATCCTTCAAGCAAACATATAAATGACAAATTTAAAGCAAGAATATGAATATGGATACTTTACTTTAATTTTTAGTTTTGAAAAATGTTTTTTTAGAAACTTTTATATTTCTAAAAAAGCCTTTTTCCAATTTTATCATAGGATACTACTTCTATTTTATTTGAGTCCATATAAATCTATATATTTATCCTTTAAATAGTTTATATAATATCGAGGATTAAAATCTTCATTTGTTATTAGTGTTATTAACTCTTTCGGATATATTGTTGAACCATATTTATGGATCTTTTCTTTTAACCAATTGTTAATTTCTAGATTTTTGCCTGATGAAAGTATTCTTTTAATATCTAATTCTTTTTCCATATATTTATATATTTGTGCAGCATATGCTGAACCTAAAGCATAGGTTGGAAAATATCCAAACATCCCACTAGACCAATGCATATCTTGTAGGACACCAAGACTAGGATTATCTACCTTAATACCAAAATACTTTTCAAATGATTCATTCCATATTTTTTCTAAATCTTTTACTTCATAATCACCATTAATTAGACCTTTTTCAATATCATAACGTAACATGATGTGGAATGGATATGATAATTCATCAGCTTCAATTCTAATTAAAGATGGTTTAGATTTATTTATTAATTTATAATAATCAAGTACAGTTACATCACGTAATTGATCTGGAAATAATTCTTGTAGTTTTGGAAAATGTGTTTCCCAAAATATTTTACTTCTTCCAATCATATTTTCAAATAAACGTGATTGGGATTCGTGAAAACCAATTGAAGCACCTTCACCACTAAATGTATCATCAAGTTTCGGATTTATTTGCTGAGCATATATTGCATGACCTAATTCATGGATTGCGGAAAAGATTGAAGAAGTAAAATCATCTTCATGATACTTAACAGTAAAACGTACATCGTTTGTACTAAAACTAGTAGTAAATGGATGTTCAGATTCTTTCATTAATCCACGATTTTTATCGAAACAAAATACATCTTGTAAATATTCACAAAATTCTTTTTGTTTTTGATGAGAGTAAACAAGATTATTAAAACTACTATCAAACTCAAGCTTTGTTTTTGAAACCTGTTTAAAAAGTGGCAACAACTCTTGTTTTAAAAGGTAAAAAAACTCATCATATTCTTTAGTTGTAAAGCCTGGTTCATAATCATCCAATAAAACATCATAATCTTTTAGATTATCAGTTTCTAAATACTTTGCAAACCTTCTTTTATACTCAACTATTTTTTCTAATGTTGGAATAAAATCACCAAAGTCATTATTATTTTTTGCTTTAATCCATTCTTCTTGACTTGAACTTAATAAAATATAATAATCTACATATTCATAAGCTGGTATTTTTAATATTTTATCTAATTTCTTTTTTGTTTCAAATATTTCATGGGCAAATATTGGCTCTAAGTCTTCGATTCTTTTATATAATGAATTAACACAATCAATATATTCTTTTGATGTTAAGGTTTGATGAAGTAGTTCAGATATAACTCCAACTTGCTTTCCACGATATTCAAAACAACCTTTTGGAGCTTCAGTAGCTGAATCCCAATTTATCATTCCTAAGACATACAAATAAGCTTTAATCTGTCTTCGGATCCGTTCAAATGACTTGATTAAATTATCCATTAATTTCAACTCCTTTATAAAAATATTTAGTGTTGAACTTTTGAAAAGAACTCCTTACTTAACATTGGTAATACTTCATCTTTCTTTACTTTAGCAATAAACTTTGCTAATGCATCAATTTGCAATTTAGCATACCTTTCACCTTTTTCATAACTAGCATAATTTGCATTCCCAACATAATGATGAGGATAATTGCTGTACCAACTAAGTCCACTAAAATGATTAGGCAAATGCGCTAAATGTCTTTTTGGAAGTTCAGTTTCTGCTGGAACTTCTTCCATCTTCACAAGTTCTTGATGATTATATAATGATATACTTGTTTCGCATTCACATGCATGTCCATGAAGTTCAGACTCAAAGATTTCATTAAAATGTTTTCTGACTTCTGGATCTTGTTGATACATATAAACTTGATATGGTTTTTCCTCAGCCAATTGACATTGAGCAATAAACTTCAATAGAAAATCATTACCACCATGAGCATTTAATAATATAATCTTTTTAAATCCATTACGACCAATTTCATCTAAAACGTTTTCAATTAAGTCAATTAATAATCTAGGTTTAATTGTAATAGTTCCCGGAAAACATTTTGCTTCATATATTTGACCAAAATAAAATGGTGGAAATACGACTGCTGGTTCTATTTCTGCAGCTGCAGTAGCAAGTTTTTGACCATTTAAGTAATCAGTTCCTAAAGGTAAGTGTTCACCATGCTTTTCTACAACTCCAAAGACAATTATACATACTCCAGTTTCTTTTACAGCTTTTGCAAAATCACTTGAAGTTAATTTCTCCCAATTCATTATATTACTCCTCCTTAATAGTTTCATTATATCAATTATTCTATCGATTTACAAGAAATTTTCAAATGTGTAAATTAAATTATTATCATAAAAATATATTCTAAATAATATACATGATAGTGGACTAGTTATTCATAGAAAAAAAATAGTCAATAAGTAAATCTTAAAACGTTATTACCAATCAAACGGAAAGGAGTTTTTTTATGAAAATCGTTGGTAATATTATTTGGTTAATTTTTGGGGGATTCATAGCTTTCCTTATGTACATGGTTATCGGTGCTTTATTATGCGTTACTATTATTGGAATTCCATTTGGTCTTCAATGCTTTAAGATTGGAAAACTATTCCTTTGGCCTTTTGGAAAGAAAGTTGAAACAAATTTTGATAAACATCCAATTGCAAATATTATATGGCTTATTCTCGTTGGATGGGGTTCAGCTTTATCTGCTTTAATTACAGGAGCAGTATTATTTATTACCATCATAGGTATTCCATTCGGAAAACAATGGTTCAAATTAGCTAAGTTAGTATTATTACCATTTGGAGCAGAAATTAAGGAAGCATCGTAATGATGCTTTTTTAACTTCTATATTTTTTTATATAATTTCTAAAACTCCATTTACTTAGAAAATCAATAGTAGACTTATAACCACAAGTATATAAATAATCTATTCTTTTGCTACTGATTGTAAGGTCAGTAGCTTTTGTTTTATTATCAAAATCGATTATTATCGTTCTTACTAAATCTTCATCACGCAAAAACGTTGTTTCTTCTTTATTATAAGTAGCATAAAGTAAATCCTTAATATAAGAAATGATACCCGTTTTCCCTTGAAATGATAAACTGACTGGATCTTTAATTTTTATTCCAAATGTTGGATAACGTGGCATCCCCTCTACATCAAAAATCCAAATTGGAAAACTACTCAAAAGGCCACCATCAACTATAAAACTATTATTAATGATAATAGGTGTGAAAAAAAGAGGTATTGAGCAACTCATTGCAACAGCCTTAGCAATACTAAAGTTGTCTGAGTTTATACCATAGAATTTTAAATCATCAGGTAAAATTAATAATTTTCGATTCGTAATATCAGCAGCTATAACTTTTAATACATTATTTTTTATATCTTTAAACGTTTTTATTTGTTTTTTTAAAAGCAAAAATTCGATCCACTTCTCTACAGCCCTAATATCATAGATTCCTTTATTATAAACAAAAGATAATGCTTTACCGATTAATGATATTTTGGAAAGAGAAGTTTTTTTAAGAAATTGAGAAAAGTCTGTTTCTTTAATTAACACTTTTAATTCACTACTTGTATAACCTGCTATTATTAATGAAGAAATAATTGCTCCTGCTGAAGTTCCAGCACATCTATCTATTTCATATCCTTTCATAGTTAAGGCATGATATGCTCCCACAAATGCTATTCCTAGTATTCCTCCACCTTCAAAAACTAAATCCACTTTCATAATTATCACTTCCATTAAATTATATTATGGATAAGTAGAAATAATTAAAAAAATAGATAAATGAACTTCCGTTTTTGTATATACTTCATATTTTATATAAGAGGTGGAAATCTACATGTCATTAATCGGAATATATCATTATCGGAAAGATCCAAAAAATTATGGTCGAGCGTACCGTTATGCAGCAATAGCAAAACTAGAAAATGTTGATATTTTTTATTTTACTTCTAAAGGTGTTGATTTTGATAACAAAACCATTAACGGATTTTATTATGACAACGGAAAATGGCTAGAAAAAGAATTTCCTTTTCCGGATGTTATTATTAATCATGTTGGTCCAATCACAAAAAAACAAAGAGCAATTTACAATAAACTTATGAAATTAGTCCCATTCACAAGCAATCCTGTCGGAACAAAACTAACAGTCTATAATAAAATAAAAAAAGGTAAAGAATTTGTTGATTATTTAATTCCTTATCAAAAATTAAAAAAACCTATTGATGTTTTAGAATTTTTAGAAAAACACCCTCAAATTATATTAAAACCTCTTTCTGGTCACCATGGAAAAGGTATCATTTTTATTGAAAAAATTGATGAGAATTTCATAATAAAAACAAATGATGAAAACTTAATTTTAAATCGTATAAAACTATATGAATACATTATCAAAGTTCAAGAAAAAAACAAAATGATTATTCAAAAATATATTAATAGTAAAACAAATACTGACGAACCTTTTGATATTAGAATACACTTACAAAAAGATGAAAATGGAAAATGGATAAACACAAAGATTTATCCAAAAGTGGGTTTTAGTAATAAAGTTATAACTAATCTTTCTAGTGGTGGTAAGATTACACTATTAAAAACATTTTTAGAAAGTTTATATGGAAAAGAATATTTTGATATGAAAAAATATCTTGAAGTATTTGCAATCCAATTTGCCAATCATTTTGAAAGTTTATATAAACATAAGTTTGATGAATTAGGTATTGATGTTGGATTAGACGAAAACAATAGAATTTGGATATATGAAGTGAACTGGCGACCAGGTCATATATTCATCGAATTTAACGCTGCAGTTAATGTAATAAAATATGCTAAATACCTTGCAAGCTTAAAAAGAAAGGAAGATGAGAAATGAAACCAATGTATTTAACTGAGATTTGCGAAAAGATAGGTACTACAAGTCAAGAAAAAGCTTTAATTACGAAAGTAGCTAATAGTATAAATGATATAGATAATAATACTTTAGTTTTTTATTTAAATAGAGTAGTTGAACTTGATATCGACAAATTCAATACCCTAAAAAATTGTTATATTATTACTGATAGATCGCTTCTTACAAGTGAAAATGTTGATCTCAACAAATTTATATTTGTAGAGGATTGTGTAAAAGCATATTATGAATTTATTAATGCCTATCGCAACCAGTTTCAATTACCAATAGTTGCAATAACCGGAACATGTGGAAAGACAACAACAAAAGAAATGATAAAACAAATCCTTGAAAATGATTATAATGTTAAAGCTACTATTGGAAATAGGAATAGCCTTAGTTTTAATCATGAATATATTTTTAGTATCGATGATAAAACAGAGTATGGAGTTTTTGAAACTGCGATTACTTCCCCTGGAAATTTAATCTATGGATGTAATATTTTCAAACCTTCAATCGGAGTAATAACAAATATCGGTATTGATCATTTAAATGGTTGCAGAACTCTTGATAATTATATAAGAACTAAAAGCGAAATGCTTGCAGGATTACAATACAAAGGAACATTAATTATAAATAATGATTGCGAAAACACAAAAAAAATTAATATGAAACCATTCAAAGGAAAAATAATAACATTTGGTATTAATAACGATTCAGATTACAAAGCATCAAATATTAAATTTAAAGACTTAGGAATGGAGTTTACATTAAACTGTAATAAAGGTAAATATCAAGTCTATGTTCCTGGAATAGGTATTCATAATGTATATAATGCTTTAGCTGCTTTATCGGCGTTATCAACTCTCGGTTTATATTTACCTTTATGTATTAATTATTTGAAAAATGTAAAATTTATTCGTTCACATACGGAAGTTCTTAAAGGTAAAAATGGCAGTACTATTATTGATGATACATGGAGTTCAAATCCAACATCAGTTTTTGCTGCATTTGATACACTTAAGGAATATGAAAAAGGAAAAGTGAAAATTGTAGTAATTGGAAGAATATCTTATTTAGGTGAATTTGCTACGAAATATTATGAAGAAATAGGAAGAAAATTTTATGAAGATGGATTCGACTTCATCTTTACAACTGATTCCTTTTCAAAACAAATAGCAAAAAGTGCAATAAAACACGGTTTTAATCCGGCTTATCATATTCATTGTAAAAACAATGAAGAATTAAAGTCAAAACTCGGAAGTTTGCTTGACAAAAACACAATTGTATTATTTAAAACGTCAATGCTTGATCAATCAATTACAAGTGTTATTAAGCAATTAATAGACAATTAATTGCATAGATAAATAGGGATGTTATTATGAGAACAATAATATTTATTGGTACACAAAAATCGGGTTCAAGTCGTGAAGCAATTCGGGTTGCGGAAAAGATGGGATATTACACTATTTTATTTACAAATTCCCATAAACAACTGCGACAACGATTTGAATATCCAGATGTTCATTTGATGAAATTCTGTAATTTCGAGAGATTAAATGAACTCAAGGAAATGATTGAAAATCTTCAAAATACAGGTCTGAAAATAGAAGCAATAATTTCCTTTACAAATAATTTATGTTATATAGCAAACAAACTTGCTAGTGAATTGAGTTTAAATCATTTCACACTTGAAGGCATTCAGAATATGGAAAATAAAATCTATTCACGTTTATCAATACGGGATACCCCATATTGTCCTAATTTTATGATTCTTGAACCTAAAAAAGATTACCCAAATATTAATATCGATTTTCCTGCAGTATTAAAAGCCCCTTCATCTGCAGGATCAAAAGATGTTTATAAAATATTTAATATAATAGATTTAAATGATAGATTAAATTTACTAAGAAAGAAATATCCATATGAACCAATAATCCTTGAAGAATATCTTGATGGAAATCAATATTTAACTGAAGTATTAGTTATAGATGGTAAAGTTTATATTATTGCTATTATCGAACAAGAAATAAGTTACATAAATAATCATTTTATAGTAACAGGATATTATCTAATCCCTGAAAAACCTTCATATTATAATAAATTATATCGCGCACTTGAAACAATTGTAAAACAACATAAATTACATTTTGGTCCTTGTCATCTTGAACTACGTCTTATAAATGGAAAATGGAAACTTGTTGAAATAAATCCACGTATATCTGGCGGAGCAATGAATGAATTAATTGAATTAGGTACAGGGATAAATTTAGTTGAACAAACATTAAAATTAGTATTAAATAAAAAAATAGATATAACTCCAAAATATAAAAAACAT
This sequence comes from Acholeplasmataceae bacterium, assembly GCA_012838705.1. Lineage (GTDB taxonomy): Bacteria > Bacillota_I > Bacilli_A > ML615J-28 > CAG-698 > DUOT01. The sequence goes on along the minus strand of DUOT01000032.1, from coordinate 1,745 downwards.
GTTTATACAAAATATCTAACAGCAGATCAAAAAGGTATATTAGAAAAAATAACAGGAGTATCAAAAGCAACAAATTCTCAAGATGTATTATCTATTTATGTCAAACCACGAAAAGGAAATATTCTTAATCTCCCAGAATCAATGGGGAATCGATACGCATATGTTATCGCAACAGGAAATGATAGAATCGAAGCTAAAGAAAATGCTATTAATGCTATCGAAAATATAAAGTTTCATCTAAGGAAAGAGTAAAATAAAATAAAGCCAAGTTGAAAATTTGGCTTTATTTTTCATTCTATAATACCTACTAATTTCATTAAATATTGTGCATTAGTAGTTTTACACTTTCCTTCTCTTAATTTATAATCAAAATGAATTTGATTATTAAAGTAATGTTCTGTGAAATGATAATTTTTCAGTTTCAGAGTTTCAATATTACATAATTCAAAATCATGAGTTGAAATAAATAATATAATTTTATCATTATTTAATCTTTCGATCAATGATATTGCACCTTTGATACGATCATTAGAATTTGTTCCTTTAAATATTTCATCTATTAATACAATCATTGGTTTATTTTCTTTTGCATAATCGATTGCCTTTTTAATATTTAATAACTCAGCATAGAATGTTGATATCCCTTTATTAAGGTCATCAGTAATCCTCATTGAAGTAAAAATCTTTAGATAAGTGCTTTGAAAACTTAATCCATTAACAAAAGTACCAGCATTCATTAATATCAAATTAATACCAATGGTTCTTAAAAATGATGTTTTACCACTCATATTAGATCCAGTAATAATATTCATATTTTCTTCTAAATTAAAACTATTGGGAACACATTCACCTTCAGGAATCAGAGGATGCCTTAGTTCAGTAAACTTTAATTTCACTTCATCAACATATTCAGGCATTGAAATGTTTTGTTTAACTTGACCTATAATCGCAAGACTTCCATTAACTTCAAACTGTTCCAAGGCTTCAACACTTAGTAAAAAAACTTTTCCATATTCATTTATATAATCTTTAAACATTTTAATCAAAATAATATTCAAGGAAAATAAACCATTTAAAATAATATATGTTATAAAAAATTGATTATAAGATTCGATGTTTTTAACTTTATTTATACCAGTTATCCCTTTTAAGCCATAGATTTTTATATTATTTTGATAGTTTTGTAAATTTTCATTTGTAAAGTTTTCGCTAGCAATTACCTGAAAAATATTTTCAAGCAATACAATTGTTAAGGAAACATCTTGTATCTTCGCAAACTCATCTCTATGAAAATTGCGAAATAATGATGAATATAAAAATTGAATCACAAAAATAGAAAGAAAATAATTCCAAGAAATACTATTAAAAATAGCCAAGAAAAAAGTAATTACTGTAAGAAAAATAAATCCTATGACCACATATAAATGGATATTACTAAACTTAATATCTTTTTGTAAGAAATTTATTATATAATTTAGATTGAAATTTTTTGATTCATTATAATATTCTTTTAAAGCAACTTGAAACTCTAAAGAAAAATTTATTTTCTCAGATAATTCTTTAATTATCATTTGCTTTTCTTTAAGTTCCTCTTTTGTATTAGCGGGATTAGTTAATCTTTCAACAAGTTTTCTTTTACTATTTTTTGTTTTGCAAATATTTAAATATTGATATAATGAGTTTTCTCCAACAATATCTAAACCATTTAACTCATTTTGAAATTCCTCTCCTATTTCCGGAAAGTT
>DUOT01000031.1 GCA_012838705.1 Acholeplasmataceae bacterium | reverse complement strand
ATAATTTTTCAAATAATAAAAATCAGTTATTTCCTTTACATAATTATTTTGATATAAGAATGTAATTAAATTTTCCCCTAATCCTTCAATATCCATTCCTGATTTAGAAGCATAATAAATTAAGGAAGCTAAAATCCTACCTTTGCACTTTTCATTAACACAATAATGAATTGCTTCATTTCTTCTCCTTACTAATTTTTCCCCACATTCAGGACAATTATCAATCATTTCAAATGGCTTGCTTTTGGAATCTCTAAAGTCTAAATTAACTCCAACAACTTCAGGAATTATTTCTCCAGCTTTACGAACAGTAACAACATCGCCAATTCGAATATCACGATCTTTAATAAAATCTTCATTATTTAGAGTTGCTCTTGATACCATTGTTCCGGCAATCATCACTGGTTCTAAAATAGCATTTGGAGTAATATTCCCTGTTCTTCCAACTGTATAATAAATATCTAAAAGTTTTGTTGCTACTTCTAAAGCAGGAAATTTATATGCAATTGCCCATTTTGGATTTTTAATTGTATATCCTATTTTATCATGAAGTTCAAATTCATTTACTTTGATTACAACTCCATCTGTTTCATAATCTAACTCGTGACGTTTATCTTTCCATTCATCTAAAAATGCAAAAACCTCATCGATAGTATGACAGTATTTATAATAAGGATTTGTTTGAAATCCTAATTTTTCTAAAAACTTCAACGCTTCAAATTGAGTTTTAATTTGATAATTTTCTGGATTAACTAATGTATAATTAAAAATATCTAATTTTCGTGATGCAGTTATATTAGGGTCAAGTTGTCGTAATGATCCTCCAGCAGCATTGCGAGGGTTACGGAAAGGTTCTTGATTATTTTCTAATCGTTCTTTATTAATAGATTCTAAAACGGATTTTTTCATATATACTTCGCCACGAACTTCAATATCTATATCTTCTTTTAATATTTTCGGAAGAGAATTGATAGTTCGCATATTTAAAGTAATATCTTCTCCAACCTCACCATTACCTCTTGTTGCACCTAAAACAAAAATTCCATTTTTGTATTTTGCTGAGCTAGCAATACCATCTATTTTAAGTTCACAAATAAATGTTGGATTAAACCCTGCATTTTTAATTCGATTAAAGAAATCTTTAACTTCATCATAATTAAAAGCATTGGCTAGCGATAGCATTGGATTTTGATGAATTACTTTTTCAAATGTATTCTCTACAAAATATCCTACTTCTCGAGTCGGTGAATTCGGCATCACATACTCCGGATATTTAGCTTCTAATGATTCGAGTTCACGTAGAAGAGTATCGTATTCACCATCAGAAATAGAAGGATTATTTAAAATATAATATTCATAACGATATTTATTTAGCAATTCTGTTAATTGATAAATTCTTTCTTTTACACTCATCTTAATCACCTTAATACTAAAATATTATATCATAAATTGCGTCTTAATAAAAGAAAAACAATATATATACCATAAAAAAACCTACAACTAAATCGTAGGTTAATTTATTTTCTTAGATATCGTATGATGAGTCATATCAAATTGTTTTATCATACCTTTATCGGTAAAACATATTTTCCCAATAGTATCTTTTAATTGAACAATAATTCCTTCCCCATAAATTGTATGGACAACCTTATCTCCAACTTGATAATCTAATGGAGTATCACTCTTTTCTTCCTCTTTGTCTGTAAAGTCTATTTTCGGTTCTTCTTTACTTCCAATAAATTCAAGTAAAAATTGTGATTGTTTATTATTATGATATACACCATAAAGAAGTCTTGAAGAAGCACAAGTTAGAAAGAGTTTTTCTTTTGCTCTTGTTGCTGCAACATAAGCTATTCTTCTTTCTTCTTCAATATTTGGCGGTTCAATTAAGTTCATATTAGGAAAAATACCATTTTCAAAGGCACAAATAAAAACAACTTTAAATTCTAAACCTTTTACAGAGTGCACAGTCGAAAGAGTTATTCCATCATGAGACTGTTTAGAATTAGTAAAGAAGTCATCCGCAAGGATTGCTTCGTCGAATGCGGAAATTAATTTCTCACTTCTACTTGCAACTTCACCATTGTTTTCAATATTATAGAGGATACTTTTAAATTCCATTAGGTTTTCAAGTCGATCTTCATATGTTTCATCTTTTTCTAATTCTTCTAAATATTCTGTTTTTACTAAAAGTTCATCATACAAAGTTACTAAATCTGTATTTTCAATTCTTTCTTTAAATTCAAGAATTAATTCTTTAAATTTTACTAAACTTTTGTATTTACTTTTTACAATATCTTTACTTTCATCAATAGCATCAAATAATGATAATTTATTTTCTTTTTGAAAATCAAGAGGTTTTTGAATGGTTTTAAGACCAATTCCTCTACTTGGTACGTTTACAATTCTTTTAAAACTTTGAATATCGTTGCTAAAGACGATTAATCTTAAGTATGCAATCATATCTTTAATTTCTTTTCGTCTTAAAAAACTTATTCCCCCAAAAATCCGATAAGGAATTTGTTCTTGAACAAACTTCAATTCAAAGTTTCTCGAAACTGCACTGTACCTATATAATACAGCAATATCTTTATATTGATATCCGTTTTTTAATAAACTGCGAATATTTGATATTACATAATCAACCTCATCAAGATGATTCATCGCTTGATGGACAATTACATCATCACTACTTCCTTCAATATCAGAAAACAATTCTTTTTTTTCACGGTCAGTATTATGACTTATTAAGCGATTGCAACCATCTAATATTGTTTGTGTTGACCTATAATTTTGGTTTAGTATTATTAGTTTATGTTCAGGGAAATCAATTTTAAATAATTTCATATTTTCATAATTTGTTCCCCTGAAACTATAAATTGATTGATCATCATCACCAACAACAAATATATTACGATGTTCCTTTGCAAGCATCTTAATTATTTGATACTGAATTGAGTCTGTGTCTTGGAATTCATCAACTAAAATAAATTGAAACTTGTTTTGATACCTTTTTAATATTTTTGGATGGTCTGAAAAAAGTTCTCTTACTTTAATTAATAAATCTTCAAAATCAAGTAAGTTTAATTCTTTCATTAAAGATTCATATTCATTAAAAATTTGATTTTCAGTAGGAATCATCGGTTTCGTATCAAAACATTTACTATAATTAATTACTCTTCTAATATGTCTTGGTGAAAATGTTCTTTTATCATAATTACCATGATCTAATACTTCTTTAATTATTTTCAGTTGATCTTCTTCATCAATTATTTGAAAACTATTAGAATAACCTAAGACTTTAATTTCTCTACGAAGAATACTTGCGCAGAGAGAATGGAATGTGGAAATGGTAAGGAATGACGCTGAGGGACCTACTAACTTAAACAATCTTTCTCTCATTTCATTTGTTGCTTTATTGGTAAAGGTGATGGCAAGAATTGATTTTGGCTCTATTCCTTCATCAATCATATGAGCAATTCGATAAGTTAAAGTCCTTGTCTTTCCACTTCCTGCACCAGCAAAGACCATCACCGGACCATGTATTGCTTCAGCTGCTGCTTTTTGATTGTTGTTTAAGCTTTCTAACATATACTTCCCCTTATTTGTAAGATGATTTTAAAGATACAATACGATTGAATTCTAAGTTCTCGTCATTTTCCACAATATAATACCCATCACGGATAAATTGGAATCTATCTCCTTTTTTAAATTCTTGACCTTCTACAACACCATCAAAAATTATCCATGAATTAGGATTTAATCTTTCCATAAAATTCGATGCATCTGCCTTTTCATCAAGAATTAAAGGCTCAAATAAATTAAATCTTGCCTTTTTAGCTGTTGTTGCCTCAACAAATCCAATTGTTCCGTTTGGTTTTCTTTCATTAAATCCTGTTCCACTTAATGTTCTTTCATCATAAGTACAATATACTTCTACAATATTCCCATTTTCATCATATTTCACATCATTAGCTTTAATGAAATATGCATGGAATAATCTTACCTCTAGACCTAAAGCTAAACGTTTATAATGTTTATTTGGTTTTTTAATAGCAAAATCGTCTCTTTCAATATATAAATATTTAGAAAACGCAATTTTTCTTGATCCTAACTGTTCATTTTCGTTATTATTAATTGCATTTAAGTATTCTACTTTATTCTCTGGATAATTAGTAATAACGATTTTCAAAGGATCTTTAACTGCCATTATTCTCTTTACTTTTAGTTTTAAATCTTCACGAATTGCATGATCAAGCATTTCTGCATCTACAGTTGAATTCGTTTTTGAAAGACCAGTTTCAAGAATAAATTCTTTAATAGCTTCTGGTGTTACTCCACGTCTTCTTAATCCTGCAAGTGTAGGCATTCTTGGATCATCATATCCTTTAACTTTTCCACTTCCCACAAGTTCCTTTAAATACCTTTTACTTAAAATCGTATTTGTAAGGTTTAGTCGTCCAAATTCGATTTGTTGGGGCTTATGTTCTGTTTCACATTTCTCAATAACCCAATCATATAAAGGACGATGATTTTCATATTCTAAACTACATAAAGAATGAGTAATACCTTCAATTGCATCTTGAAGAGGATGAGCCAAGTCATACATTGGATAAACACAATATTTTGTGCCTTGACGATGATGTGGAGTATAAATAATTCTAAACAAGACTGGATCACGCATATTCATATTAGGACTTGCCATATCAATTTTTGCTCGTAATGTCTTTTCTCCTTCGCGATACATTCCTTTACGCATATTTTCAAAAAGTTCTAAGTTTTCTTCAACACTACGATTGCGATACGGTGATTCTTTTCCTGGTGTAGTTAACGAACCACGATATTCAGCAATTTCCTCAGGGCTTAAATCACAAACATATGCTAAACCTTTTTTAATTAATAAAATTGCATAGTCGATAGTCTTATCAAAATAGTCAGAACCAAAGAAAACATTTGCTGGTTTATATCCTAACCATGCAATATCTTCTTTAATTGCCTCGACAAAACTTGCATCTTCAGTTTCTGGATTTGTATCATCAAAACGTAAATTCGTTTTACCACCAAATAGTTTAGCAAGCTCAAAATTTGTAACAAGAGCCCGAGCATGACCAATATGCAAATATGCATTAGGTTCAGGTGGAAATCGAGTAAGAATTTTATCCACCTTACCATTTGCTAAATCATTTTCCATTATTGTTTTAATAAAATTGTTTATTTCAGCCATAATTACTTTTCCTTTATTACTTCTATTTCTTTAATATTTTGTGCATAAGCGTACTTTTTAAACACATCGATTGCCATTGCTTTCGACTCCTCAATATAAGTGTCTTGAAAGCAAATCACAAAAAGCAAAACTCGTTTAGTATTAGGGGTTATTTTTGTTCGTTCAGTATCACTAGTAGGACAACCAAATGGTGAAATTTCATCACAGTATAGAGGGATTTTATCAACATTAATTAATCCCCTACCTATACCATAATATTCATCATCTTGTGTTCCTAATCTAATTGTAATATCACCTTGAAGCTTATCTAAGTCTAATACTGCTGTCGAACGAAATAATGCTATTGATAAAATATTACCTGCATCAACAACATTATTTATACGATATAATCCATACCCCTTCACGAGCCGACGTAATAGTGACTCACAAGCAACGCGATAACGACTTGGATCTTTCCCCAAAGCTTTATATCCATCGCGAGCTTCTTTGATAAGAGGAATATTCAAGACATCCGCCAATGAATATTCCTCCCTTATTTTATTTTCATATTCAGATATAATTGGTTCAGTAATCTTGCTATCTTCAACTTTCACATCCATCGTATAAGCGATGATATTAAAGTTAGGAAGAATTTCAAGAATTTCTTTTAAAATCGTAACTTTCATTTTAACTCTCAATTGCCTTCTCTCTTAAATCTGCATATTTTTTTAGAATGTTTTTCATTGTATTTAAACGTTCAGTAATTGCTTTATAATGTTCAACTTGCTTATTCTTTTCTAAAGAATCCATTTGTCTCTTTAGATAAGCAATCCTTGTTTTTAAATTATTTATTTTCAAGTTAGTAGTTTTAATTTCATCTTTTAATTTTATGACTTGTTCGGAATCTGTTTCGCTATCTAACTTTCTTTTTAGTTCTACAAGTAGTTCTTGTTGTTTCTCATATTCTATATCATAACCAGTTTTTTCATTTTTAATAGCTTTATATGTTCGAACATCATTAAAATCTTCACATAACTTCTTTTCTGCATTACTATAACGTTCAAATAATTCTCGTAATTCTAATTCTTTAGTTCGGAGTTTTTCTGATTGTTTTTTCGGTTTTTCTTCTTCCTCAAATCCGAAACTTTGCTGGTATGAAGCTGGCTCAGTCTTTTCAGTTACTATAGGCTCCATTACTTCCTCAGTTGCCTCTTCCTCTTGTGTCATGTCAGCTTCTTCTTTTACCGTTTCTTCTTTTAATGGTTCTTCATCTACTGCTTCATCTTGTTCTAATTCTTCTTTTAATGTTTCTTCTTTTTCACGATATAAATCTTGTTGGAACTTTCTTTGTTTGATTTCCTCTTGACTTTCAATTACTCTTCCTACTTCACTTTGCATCTCTTCTTGCGTTTGTTCTTGCATTTGTTCTTGCTCTAGCTTCATGAGAATTTCATTTTCACGTTTTTGCTTGCTTTCAATTTTTTGCTGGCGTAATAAATATTGATCTTTTAAACGTTTTTCTTCTTCACGAAGAGACTCTAATTGAGCATCAATATTTTCAATTTCATTTTGATGACGTAATTTTATTTTTCTTAAATCATCAATTTGGACTTTTCGTAAGTTTTCTTGACGAGCTTGTAATTCTAAATATAGTCTTGTTTTTTCTTTTTCATATTCATTTTTCGCTTCATTACTAAAGTCTTGAGTTTCATAATAATTTCTATTTAGATCATTGATGCGTACTTGAACTTCATCTACTTTAGTTTGATGTTCTTGCTGTAACTCTTTGTTTTGTTTTATCTCATCATTATAATTGAAAATATATTCATTTTTACGTTCTTCAAGAACTTGTTGTAACCTACGAATATTATTTAGTTTATTTAAAAATTCTTGATCAACTTTACCAACAAAACTTGTACTTTCTTGTGTAGCCCTACGAAGATTAATTTCAATTTGTTCTCTCGGTTTTTCTTCTTTTACTTCTGTCTCTATTTTCTCTTCGTCTTCTATTGCTTCGATAAGTCTTTCTTCTTCTATTGGCTCTTCTTCGATTTCATCTTGAAAAAATTCTTTTGGTTCTTGATAAGTAATTTCTTCTTTTTCATCTTCTCTTTCTGAAATTACTTCTTTTACTTCTAGTTTTTGCTCAGTAGGTTCTTCCTTTTGTTTTACTAATTCTTGTCTTATTTCTTCTTTAAACTTTTCTAAGTCAACAATTAAATCATTTAATGTATTACTTTTTGTTTCAGTCGTTTGTTCTTGATTAATAGATTTAATATAAGAACCTAAATCTTTGATTTGCGATTCCAAACTAGCGATTTTATTTTCAAACTCTTGTTCTTCTTGTGTTTTTTCTGGTTTTTGAAGTGAAGAAATAATGTGATCACGACGAGCAATTTCTTGTTCATAATACGACTTTAATGGATCTAAATGAATATTATATGGTTGATAATATTTTTTTGGTTGTTCATATTGTGGTGTATATGGTCCAAAATGTTGTCCTTCTGTTTTGTAAAGTTCTAATTTTTGTTTTAATCGCATTATTTCTTGTTCTTTATAATCTAAATCATTAAACAATTTTTGCTCGATCTCATAATGATTATTACGCTCTTCTAATAATTGCTCTTTATAAGTTCTAACTCTTTGTGTTAGTTTTTCTAATTCATATTTGTAATCTTCTAATAAATTTTCAAGACCAGATACTTTATCTTGCATCTTTTCAAGTTCTAATTTCAACTTGTCTTGTTTTTGATAATTAGAATCTATTAACTTTTGTTTTTCATCATTAAATTGTTTTATTAATAGAGCAATTTTATTTTCAGCTTCTGCTTCAACTTTTGTTTTATATGTTTGAATGATTTCTTTTTGTCTTTTTACTTCATCTTGAAGAATTAATATTTTTTCGTTTTTTTCCTTAGCAACATTTTCTTTATATTCTTGGAATTGTTTTTGCTGGAGATCAAGTTGAGCTTTTAACTCTTCAAGTTGTTTATGATAACGATCTTCATTATCTTTAATAACTTGCTTCTGAGCAAAATTTAAATATTTAGCCTTTTCAAGTTCACGTTTAAGTACAGTCACTTCTTGATTATGTTTTTCTCTCTCAAGTTTTAATTTATTTAAATACTCCTCAACAAGCCCCTTATTTGATGTTTGTTCATTTAACTTAATTTCATATTGCTCAGTAAGTTTCTTAATTTCATCGCGATATTTATAATGTATAGTGTTAATTTCTTCTTGATGTTTTCTTTCAATTTCTTTTGGATCTACATTTTCAACTTTAGATAATTTATCTTTTAATTTTTCATTTTCGCGTTCAACATCTTTTAATTTCAATTCTAAAGTTTTTATATCATTAAGCATTCTTATCTTTTCTTGATTATGACTTAAAATTAAACTTTGACGATTTTTTTCTTGATCTTGACGCAATTCGAGGAATTCTTGTTGGATATTAAGGAGTTCTTGATTTATTTCTTCATCATTACTATTTGCTATTGCTTTAATAAAATTATCAGAAAGAGCTAATGTAGTAGTATCAAAAACAGGAATATTATTATAAGTAATTGATAATAAGTTATTTAATTTTTGTTTTGTATCTTCAAGTTCATTTGTTAAGCGACGAACTTCTTCATCATCTTCATATCCGAAATCATCATCATCTTTGATTAAAATTTCTAAGTCACTTAATTTCTTCTGAATCTCTAATTCTTTTTTCTGCATCAATTGAGCTTCAGATTCCATCATTTCGCGTTCTAAACGTTTTTGAATCATTATTTGTTCTCTTAACTTTTGTAGATTATTAATGATTCCCCTACTTCTCTCATCTTCTTCTTCAATTTTGGATATCGTAGGTTTTAATTTCGTTTCAAAAAACGTTCTTGGATCTTCAATATTCTTTTTTGATGTTAAGTCCTTATTATCCATATCACTTACTATATCAGTTTTCACTGATTCTTCCTCTCCTCTTATTTTTGTATCTTCAGTAGTTTTAGTTTTCGTAGCTGCTGAAGATGTTTTCTTTTTAGTTGTAGATGAAGATTTTTTTGTAGTGGTTTTTTTAGTAGTAGTTTTTTTAGTAGAAGTAGATTTTTTTGTTGTAGTAGTTTTTTTCTTAGTTGTGGTGGTTTTTGGTTTTGCTTCTTTAACTTCTTCTTGTGTTTCTTCTTTCTTTACTTCTTCTTTCGGCTTTTCTTCATCTTTTGGTGCTTCTTCTTTTTTCTTCTTTAAATTTTCCTTTACTTTTTCTTCTACTTTATTTTCTTCTTTTACTTCTTCTAGAGGCTCTTCTTCAATTATTTCCGGCTTTATAGTTTCACTTTTCGGTTTACTTTCTTCTTTCTTTTCATCGTGAACTTCTATATCTTGAATATCAATAGCTTTCTCCGTTTCTAAAGCTATATTTTCGGACTTTATATTCTTACCACTTTCTTCACTTGCTGGAGTTTCCATTTGAGGATCTTTTGAACTGTCAATGTCATCAACAAGAAGTGTCTTTTTTAATTCATCTAATCCACTAACAACTGTTAAATTGTCGCCTTTAAGTGCAGCAAGTTCTTCCGCTTGTTGTTTTCTAAGCGCTAATAATTGTGCTTTAGAATCACCTATTAAGCGTCGTTTTAATATTTCACGATCGTTGTTGACATTTTTATTATTCATTTCCTTCTCCCTTAAAATAATTTACTTATAATTGAATATATAGTATACCCAACTATTACTATACCTCCACCATATGAAAAAAAGATAGTCAGAAAGCGCAAGGTTGAAAGTAATGATTTTTTTCGTTTTAAGGAGGCGCTCTTCGCAATAAAATCATCAATTAATTCTCTAATTTTATCTAAATCAACTTCACCAATTGCTGTTTTTGAAATTAGTAGTGGTGCTACTTGTAATGGGTCTTTCCAATTTTGCTTTACATAATATTTATATGTTTGCTTGAATTTTTTCTTAAAATCTTTTTCTAACACTTTACAACTTTTTTTATATATGGAGTTTGTTCCGATATTTGTCCTTATATAATCACGAATAATAAAATTATGAAACATCCCATAAAAGATTGTTAGAAATACAAAATATAATGTAACATTAGATAATAGTTTAACCCAACTATTACTAAATGCTGAATCAATTCCAGCACTGATTTTCGAAAAGAAACTTCTTGCAGCAAAAGTTGTCCACATCGTTCCGTTCTTAAAAGATATTAAAGAAATCAAAAGTAAAATTACAATTAGTATCAAGAAGTTTGCAAGTGAAAATTTTGACGAGTTAATTTCACCAACAACAATAAGTTGGTCATTTTCTTTATTAAATACAGATTTTTTCTCTTTTATAAATTCATTTTTCCATACTTTAAATGACTTTTTTATTATTTTTTGTTTTTTAGCTTTACTTAAATCTTTACTACGAATAACAGCTCCAAATGGAACCTTGTTTCGTTTTACATCGATATAATAATCCTCTATTGAACTAACAGAATACTGGCCTTTATATAGAAAAGGATTTGTTTGTAGGAAAGAAAAAAGTTCTTCACTCGCACCATCAATATGATGGGAAACAGATCTAGCAGCATGTTCTTGAACCCTTATATTTTCATAATCCTCAGTGCTGACAATCTTTTTTAGCTTTCCTTTTTTATTCGTATCCTTTAATGTATATACTTGGACTTGCTGTTTTTTCATCTAAAACACCCATACTTTCGGGATAATTTTTAATAGATTAATATATAAAGGGCCTGTCCCTAGATTTGTAATTATTGGAGTAATAAGGACTAGAAGCAGTAAAATGATTCCATATCCACTACATAATCCTAAACTCACTCCAATTAATCGCGAGCTTAATGTTTTCCGTCTCGCAATATTATGTTTTCCAGTAATAAATAATAGTCTTATAATTAGTTTAAGAAATAAATACATTACCAAAAATGAAACAATAATTATTAATAACGCTTTTGTTGTTTCAATAGTAAGATTTAAAAAATACTTTCCACCTTTATATGCATAATTAATCACTTTATCAACAAAAGGGAGTCTACTAAATAATTTATCAAGATCATTATAAAACAAACTAATAATTACTATTGGAATTGCAAGTGCTAAAGTCTGCAATAGTTGTTTGTAGAAGCCTCGATACATTCCGATAATAATTGAATATAAAACTACAATAATAATAATGATGTCAAAGTGAAATACTTCTAGCACTTGTGTCCCTCCTAAATCGTATTAATAATAATATTACGTCTTAAAAATATTGGTAAATAATCTATTACTAAATTAAGAACAGTTTTTATTACATCTATAGAATCATATATAGTAAACTTTTCACGAGTAACAAATTTGTTTTGTTGAAAGTCATAAGGTTGCATTGACTGGCTTACTATTCCAGCATTATCTAATATTAATAAGTAAGGCATATCTAAAGCCCCTGATATAATATTACGTGCTAAATCATCATAACTAAGTAGTTTTTGGGTTTGCAAATATTCTTGGAGTTGTAATAACCCAATTCCTTCTCCTAATATAACATTTGTATTATTTATCAAATTATTATTTTGTGCATTAAACTGATATAAACTATTATTAAAAATTTCATTACTATTTAGATTATTTATTAAAGTTGTTCTGTTACTAGATACAATAACTCTATCTACTTGCCCAACTAAATTACCATTTTTGTTTTCAAAATTACAAAACTTTGCTAGTGTACTAATATTATTTTCATTTAATAAAGTTGCAACAACTTTATGATCAGAATGAGCTAGAAACTTATTCATTAGAGATATATTTTCATCTGTATAGCTACTAGACATAAGTAATGTTGGAGTAGAAATACTATTTAGGATTTGCGGGAGATCGCGATTATCATTAAGTAAGAGAACGATTGGATTTTCTAAAATAGTCTTTTGACTATTAAAATCGCTTAACATTTGATATGTTATTGCTCCACTATTAAGTTGTAATACATTATTATTGTTAGTGGTATTATTACTACTTAAAACTTTTTGGCTTTCATTAGTATTAGTAGTTTCTATAGTTTGTTGTGTAAAGTATTCATTTATTATATTTTGGATATTAGAAAAAGAATTAATTAATCTATCTATGTCATACCCACGATTTATATATTTCTCAGCTTTGAAAAGAATATTTGCAAGGAGGATAATTGCTTGTTTGCTTCCATCGAAAGCTTCTTCTTTTACATCCTCTGCTAATTTTGCTACGAGTCTTGCACCTATATTTTCAAATTCATTACTTAAAGTAATCGTCTTAGCAATCTCTAGTCCATCATTTGTAATTTGTAAGGAAGGGCTTATAATTACATTATCGCCTTTAGGACCTATTGTTCTTTTGATAATATCATATACTTTTTTTACACCAGTAATTAAATTCTTACTTGCAGTTTTTGAATAGTTAATGTTAATTGACATATTTTCACCTCAATACAATATATTCATATAGAGATGAAAATATCTTTAAACATATTATAACATTTATTGTAATAATTTTCAATTAATTTTCATTAAAGTTAGTAAAAAATTGAAAATAACCACTAACAGCTATCATCACAGCATTATCAGTACAATATTTTATACTTGGATATGTAAGTTTTACACCTAATTTTTCGGCTGCTTTTGTCATCTCAGATCTTAAACTAGAATTAGCTGCAACACCACCAGCGATGATAATATGTTTTACATCATATTCTTTTGCTGCTTCGATTGTTTTATCTACTAATACCTTAACAACACTATTTTGAAATGAACAAGCAAGGTCATTAACTCTTACCTCTTCACCTTTCATTTTTAGTGTATTAAGTAAATTTAAAACAGCTGACTTAATACCTGAAAAACTAAAATTATATCCATCTAAATATGTAAGTGGAAGTTTATAAGTATGTTTTCCTTCATGAGCAAGTTTATCTATTTTCGCTCCTGCTGGATAACTAAGCCCTAAAACTCTTCCAACTTTATCATATGCTTCTCCGACAGCATCATCTAAGGTTTGTCCTAAGACTGTAAAATCATAATGTTTTTTCATTAAAATTAATTCAGTATGTCCCCCCGAAACAACAAGTGCTAAGAGTGGGAATGTAAAGTCACTTTCAATATAATTTGCATATATATGTCCAGTTAAATGATTAACACCGATACATTTAATTCCATGAGCAAGAGCAAAAGCCTCAGCAGCATTAATCCCAACTAGTAATGAACCTATGAGCCCTGGTTTTGTTGTGACAGCAACAAGGTCAATATTTTTAGGATCAATATTTGCATCTGTTAGTGCTTTTTCAAAAACTGTTATTATTTTTTTAATGTGGCGTCTACTTGCTACTTCAGGAACGACGCCACCATATTTTTCATGAATTTTTATTTGTGAGTAAACTACATCAGAAAGAACTTTTTTTCCGTCTTCTACTATTGCAACAGCAGTTTCATCACAACTTGTTTCAACACCTAGTACAATCATTTATTCACCTCAAAGTCTTTAATCATTACGATTGCATCTTCTCCATCTTTATAATAATTTTTACGTATATGGCTTTTTGTGAAGCCAAACTTTTCATATAATCTTATTGCTTTAATATTACTTACTCTAACTTCTAAACTTAAATTTTTAATTCTAAAAGAATCTTCATTTACCATTTCAATTAAATCAAGTAAAAAGTTTAGAAGCATCTTTCCAAAACCTTGGTTTTGATATTTTTTATCAATATAAAAATTAACTATTTCCGCATTTTCATTAATCCATGTACCTATATAACCACGAATTTTATTATCTATTTCTAAAACAAAATAACAAGCACTAGGATTTATTGTTAATTCTTGATAAAGCATATCAAAACCTAATGATTCTCCAAAGGCATTGCTTTCTCCTTTTATAACATCATTAATATCATCAATTGTCATTTGTCTTATTTTGTAGTTCACAGTTCACCTCGTAAATAATTTGGTTCTAGTAAATAAATATCATCTACATTTTTAATATTTACAAGGTTTAAGGGATTAAATGAAAAATTATCCTCACTTATTATTTTCATTTCATTATTAATTAGTTTTTCAAATTCTTCGATACTAAGAAATTTATCAGAAATTACTTCATGATATTTTCCGTCTCTAATTTCTACTAATTTACAATAAACATAACCACGTTTCGCTTTTGTTTTAATTAAATATTTCCCATCGTTATCAAAAAAACCTGAAGCAATCATATCTAAACTGCTTACAGTATAAAGAGGAATATTTAATGTCCAACTAAACATTTTCGCAACTACTAAACTTACTCTTAACCCAGTATAAGAACCAGGGCCAATCCCTACGATTATTTTTGAAAAGTCCTTAACTTCTAAATTTAGTTTTTCAAGACCTTTTTTTATTTCTTTAATTAAGTTTTCAGAATGATTATTTTTACCAAGTAATATTTTTTCATATAAAATTTCATCATTACTTAAAATACTTAAATACATAACTTGTGTCGACGTATCAATAACTAATGTTTTCATTTACATGCCTCATTTATAATTTTAATATATTTTTCATCATTTGCATTTATTATTACTTTACGCATATTATCATCAAGATGAAAGATTTTAATTTCTAAAACTTCATCTGGAAGAAGTTTTTTTATATTTTCTGCCCATTCAATTACACTTACGCCATCAGAATCGATATATTCTTCTAGTTCAAAATCAGTATCAGGATTAGTGATACGATAGACATCGAGATGGTATAAAGGATATTTTCCTTGATATATTTTCATAATTGTAAAGGTTGGACTATTTACAACATCAGTAATTCCCATACCTTGAGCTATTCCTTTCGTCAGTGTAGTCTTTCCAGCACCAAGGTCACCAAGGAGAGTAATAATCATTTGGGGTTTTAAATTTTCCCCTATCCTTTTTCCTAATTCGATCATTTCTTGTGTATTTTCTATTATCATTACTTTTTCCATATTTGTATCACCATATATTAGTATTATATCATGGATAATATATAATATAAAGTTTATTTAATAATTTTCTTGATAGT
>DUOT01000030.1 GCA_012838705.1 Acholeplasmataceae bacterium | reverse complement strand
TCTTCTTTCGATAGTTTCTCAATGTCATTAGCACCAGTTTTAATATGTGGTCCAGGGGTTAAAATATCTTCTTCAATTTTTTCTGTTTCAAATTTTGTTTTACGATCTAATTCTTGAAGTCTTGCTTTATGTTTTTTTTCTGCCTCAATTATTTCTTGATTTTTTTGTTTTAACATCAATAAACATTGATTATCTAAATATTTAATCTTTTGATTTATTTCTGATATCTTGCGCTTTTTTGAATTAATAAAGTCTTTAAGATTTTCTTCTCGTGCATTAAATAAACTTGTTTTAGCATCCTCTAAAACATGAGTTTTTTTATGTTTTTCAACTTTTGCTTTTAATTCCTCATGTAGATTAGTAATTATTGCTTTTATTTTATCTAAATCTTCATTAACTTTATTTTCATTATCAAAAAGTTTATTTTCAATTTCTTTTAATATATTTAAAGAATTATGATATTGATCTCTCAATTTACTATTAATATTATTATTAAAATTTTCAATTTCAGTATGCGCATTAGATAATACTTCATATAAATTATTCGTTATTTCCGTCATTTTGTCTTTTATATCTGCAAATGACATTAAATCACCACCTATCCGATACGGAAATTACCTCTACCTTTTCCTTTCCCTTTTTTACGTTTTGAAGGAGTTGGGTTCATATTAGGCATAAAAGAACGATTTGGATTAGTCATATCCGGCATAGAAGTCATCCCTGAAATACTTCTTAATTGGTTTTTCATATCATCAAATCGTTTCGCAAGAGCATTTACTTCCGTATATGGTCTCCCTGATCCTTTACTTACTCTTTCGCGTCTTGAAGGACTGCGAGCAATTAAATCAGGGTTTTTACGTTCTTCTGGAGTCATTGATCCGATAATAACAGCAATATTTTCAAATTGTTTATCATCGATATCAATATTTTTCAAAGCTCTGCCCATGCCTGGTATTAATCCTAAAATTGATTTTAATGAACCTAAACGTTTAATCCAACGTAATTGTTTTAGGAAATCATTATAATTATAAACACCTTTTTGAATCTTCTCAAAAAGTTTTAATGCTTCATCTTCATCAATGTTTTCAGTTGCTTTCTCAACAAGTGTAACGACATCACCCATACCTAATATTCTTCCTGCCATTCGATCAGGATGGAATATTTCAAGGGCATCAAATTTTTCTCCAACACCAATATATTTTATCGGTACATTTGTAAGGTATCTTATTGAAAGGGCTGCGCCACCACGAGTGTCACCATCAAGTTTAGTAAGAATACAACCAGTAAGACTAAGTTTTTCGTTAAAAGTTTTAATTACATTAATAGCATCTTGACCCATCATTGCATCAATAGTAAGTAAAACTTCTTCTGGTTTTGCAATATTTATTATTTCTTGTAATTCTTCCATTAAAGGCTCATCAATATGTAGTCTTCCTGCTGTATCAATAATTGCTAGATCATAATTATTTTGTTTTGCATATTCTAAACCTTTCCTAACAATCATGCTAACAGGCGTTTCAGTACCCATTTCAAATACTTCAATACCTAATTGCTTTCCAACAGTTACAAGTTGGTTAATTGCTGCGGGACGATAAATATCCGCTGCAATTAATATCGGTTTCTTTTTATCTTGTTTTCTTAAGAAATTTGCTAACTTACCGCAATGTGTTGTTTTACCTGCACCTTGCAAACCAACAAGCATGAATGTTGAAAGACCGCTGGCTTTATATGTTACGCCAACAGCTTTATCACCCATTAATTTCTTAAGTTCATCATGAACTATTTTTACAACCTGTTCCCCAGGCGTTAAAGATTTTAGGATTTTTTCTCCTAAAGCTTTTTCTTTTACTTCTTGGGTAAAGCTTTTTACAACCTTATAATTAACATCGGCTTCTAATAAAGAAAGACGAATTTCTTTCATCATTTCTTCGATATCATTTTCATTTAATTTTCCACGTCCAGTAATTCGACGTAGTGTCATTTGTAATCTTTCAGATAAACTTTCAAAAGGCATATAATCTACTCCACACTTCTTATTTTCGCAATCATTCTTTTAATATTTTCATCATCGATTTTACTGAATTCATCGATAATTTCATTTAACTTTATACTCTTAGCATGTAATTGCAACTTTTCCTCATAATTATCTAGAATTTGATAAATCTTATTTAATTGGTCATGAATCGCATTACGACTCACATCATGAATATTTGCAATTTCAGCTAAAGATAAATCTTCAAAATAATAATTTTTAAAATATTCTTGTTGTTTGGGAGTTAATAACTTCCCATAATAATCAAATAAAGAATTATAATAATTTTTTTTATCTAGAATATTCATATTAATCCTCATCAATCATATCAGCAAATAAACCATAAATATATTTTTCAATATCAAAATATTCTAAATCTGTAACATTCTCACCAAGCCCAACAAACTTAATTGGAATATTATATTTATCACGAATTGCAAGAACAATTCCACCTTTAGCTGTTCCATCAAGTTTAGTTAATACTACTCCACTAACGTCAGTCGCTTCAATAAATGCTTGTGCTTGACTTAATCCATTTTGACCAGTTGTTGCATCGATAACAAGCAATGTATCTTGGGGAGCATTTTCAACTTCGCGACCAATAACTCTTTTAATTTTCTCAAGTTCTTTCATTAAATTAACTTTAGTTTGGAGTCTTCCAGCAGTATCACATAATAACACATCATAGTTTTCTGCTTTCGCAACCTTTATAGCATCAAAAATAACGCTTGAAGGGTCACTTTTTTCTGGTCCAGATACGACTTTACATCCAACTCTTTCGCCCCATATTGTGAGTTGTTCAATAGCGCCAGCACGGAAAGTATCACCAGCAGCTAGTAAAACCTTTTTTCCTTCACTTTTTAATTTATGTGCTACCTTTGCAATTGTTGTTGTCTTTCCTGTACCATTAACTCCAACAAATAAAATTACAGATAAACCATTTTTATTTAAATTTAAATTAGAGTTAACAATTTCTCCTTTTAAGTATATATCAAACATTTTATCAACAACAATAGGCTGAAGACTTGCAGCATTAGTTATACCTTTAATACGAACATCACTTCTAAGTTCGTCGATAAACTTTACAACGGTATCGACACCAATATCAGCCATTACAAAAATTTCTTCTAATTCATCAAATAATTCATCGGTAATTTGTTTATTACTATTAAAAAGTGCAGCTAAACGACCAAAAGCACCTTTACGGGTCTTTTCCATCCCGATACGATATTTCTTTGCTGCTTCCTTTTTTGCTTTACTTTTAAAAATATCAAAAAATCCCATAATACTCACTCACTTCTATTAATAATTATATCATAAAAAACTTAAATTTAATAGTTTAAAATAAATATCTTAACGATAAAAATGAAAGCTTGTGCTTTCATTTTTAATTACTTTCTATTTCATCTAAAGTCGTATATGTCGTCTTACAATTAGGATATTGGTCACAAGCATAGAAAGTTTTCCCTTTACTTCTACCTCTCTTGCTTACACGTTTCACAATCATACCCTCTTCGCAATTAGGACATTTAATTCCTGTAGATTCCGGTACTTCTTTATCATCTTTACGTGTATAACGACATTTAGGAAAACCACTACAAGCAATAAATTCACCATATCTTCCATTACGAATTACTAAGACATTCCCACATTCAGGACATTTTTCATCTAATACGACTGGATATATTTTTTCCATTTGTTCATTGGCATTTTCAAGTAATGGTTTAAATCTATTATAAAAATCATATAACTCATTATACCAAATAGTTTTTCCTTCAGAAATTTTATCTAATACTTCTTCCATTTGAGCAGTATATTTTACATTTATAATATCAGAAAAGAACTTTTCAAGTTGTTCTGTTGTTAAAATTCCTTGTTTTGTAGGGATAAAAGTTTTCTTTTCCATCTTTACATAATTTCTTATTTTTAGTGTATCTACAGTTACAGCATATGTTGAAGGGCGACCTATTCCTAACTCTTCCATTTTTCGAATTAGTTTAGCTTCAGTATAACGTGCCGGAGGATTTGTAAATTTTTGCTCAGTAATAATTTCCGGATTTTTTATAGTATCTCCGATTGAAAAACTTGGAATTTCATTACGTTCAGATGTTTCATATTTACCATAAACTTTTAAATATCCATCAAATATTTCTTTTTCTCCACTTAGTTCAAAAGTATAATCATTATTTTCAATAATTAGTTTTTGATCCTCAACGACAGCCTTACTCATTTGTGAACTTAAGGCACGAGCATAGATTAATGAATATAATTTATGTTCATCTTTTGTTAAGAATTGTTTTACATACTCAGGGGTATAATTTAAATTTGTTGGTCTAATTGCTTCATGAGCATCTTGAACATTCTTTGACTTAGATTTAAAATTTTTACTACCTTGATAATACTTCTCACCAAATTCAGAAAGAATATAATTTTTTGCTTGGTTTAAAAATTCACCTGATAAACGCAGGCTATCAGTACGCATATATGTAATTAAACCAACACGTTCATTACCAAGTTCAACACCTTCATATAATCTTTGAGCAATTGCCATCGTTCGCTTAGCATTAAAGTTTAGTTTGGAAGATGCTTCTTGCTGGAGGGTTGAAGTAATATAAGGTGGCTTTGGACTCTTCTCACGAATCTTAGTAATAATATCAAATATTTTGTATTCTTCACCTAGCCTATCTAAAACTTTTTGTGTTTCTTCTTGACTAGAAAGTTTAATAGTTTCGTTTTTATACTTTTCTAGTTTTGCTTTATATTTACTAAAAGATAAAAATACTTCCCAATATTCTTCGGGAACGAACTTTTCAATTTCTCTTTCGCGATCGACTATTAATTTTAATGCAATAGATTGAACTCTACCAGCAGATTTAGATCCAATTTTCTTTTGTAATAATTTCGATAAACTAAAACCTATTATTCTATCTAAAATCCTTCGAGATTCTTGTGATTTTACTAAATTTATATCAATATTACGACCGTTTTCTAATGCTTTTAAAACAGCATTTTTTGTTATTTCATTGAAAACAATACGTTCATATTCTTTATCTTCAAGTTTTAATATTTCATAAAGATGCCAGCTAATTGCTTCTCCTTCACGATCAGGGTCGGTTGCAAGATATACTTTATCACACTTTTTTACATACTGTTTTAACTCTTTTACAACCTCTTTTTTTTCTTTTAATATTTTATATTGTGGTTCGAAATTATTGTCTATATCAACACCATATCCCCCATAACCTCTTGTTGCAAGATCACGAATATGGCCTTTACTTGAAGTGACAATAAAATCCTCCCCTAAATATTTTTCAATGGTTTTTGACTTCGCAGGTGACTCAACAATTACCAAGTTGCTTGCCATTCTTTCACTCCATTTCTAAATTCATATATATTATATAACTCTTTACTTTTTTTTATAATATGTTAACTGGTATTTATTATAATATTATTTTTAGTATATGTCAAACAAATAATATCAACCCAAAAAAATAACACTTAAAGTGTTATTATATGTTTAAGGTTAGTTGTTTTGATAAATATCTTTTAACTGGAGCAAAACTTTTTCGATGAATCTTGCATACTCCGTATTTATCTAAGGCTTCTAAATGTCCCTTTGTACAATAACCTTTATGATTTTTAAAACCATACTCGGGATATAGTTTATCCATTTCTATCATATAATGATCGCGGCTAACCTTCGCTACTATCGAAGCAGCAGCAATCGAAGCACTTTGAGCATCTCCATTTATTAAATCAAGACAAGGTATATCAACATCTAATTTCATTGCATCACTTAAAATATAATCAGGTTTGATTTTCATTTTTTTAATACAATTAGTCATTGCAAGTTTACTTGCCCAGTATACATTTAATTTATCGACCGTATCAACATCTATATATGAAACTTGAACTTCAATTGCATGTTTTAATATTTCTTGATATAACTCTTCTCTTTTTTTAGAAGTTAATTTTTTTGAATCATTTAAACCTTCGATATGAAAGTCCTCGGGTAAAACAACAGCTGCAGCAACTAAAGGCCCAGCCATTGGTCCCCTTCCAACTTCATCGGTTCCACATATATATTTATATCCTTTTTTTCTTAAATTTATTTCATATTGATAAATGTTCATAATCGATCTAAAGTGATTCTCCCTATTCTAACATTTCTAAAATCATTAATTATTTTTTCATATACTCGTTCATATAAATATTCTTTATTACTTACAAAACCATGTTTTGATGCAATCTCATGCAGTATAGTTAAATTGTCTTGATTTAAATCAACATCATATCTACTTTCAAAAACTTTCGGGTAATAATTTCTCATAAAATCTAAGAAATATAAAATAACGTCATCAAAATGATAAACATCATCTTTGATTGCTCCTGTTAACGCTAAGTGATAACCAACTTTTAAATCATCAAATTTTGGCCACAAAACTCCTGGAGTATCTAATAATTCTAAATTTTCATTAATACGAATCCATTGTTGGGCTCTTGTAACACCAGGTTTATTTCCTACATTTGCAACCTTTTTCCCAACAATTTTATTTATTAAAGTTGATTTCCCGACATTAGGAATACCAATAACCATAGCTTTAATTGCTCGTGGTTTTAAACCTTTCTTACGGTCTCTTTCAAATTTTTCTTTTAGTATTTCTTGTGATGTCGGAATAATTTTATTTATATTTAATCCTGTAACTGAATCTATTAATAGTGACGGAGTTGTAAAATGATTTTGCCACTCTTTACTTATTTTTTCATCTGCCATTGTCGCTTTTGTCATTAAAATAAGTCTCGGTTTGTTATTAATAATATTTTCAATCATCGGATTAGAGCTTGACAAAGGAACTCTTGCATCGATTAATTCAAAGACAATATCAACTAGTCTCAGCATACCTTGAATTTCTCGTTTTGCCTTTGCCATATGCCCCGGATACCATTGAATCATTTAATCACCTATTTTCTTCCAATTAAAGATATCGTTTATAATATATCTACCTTCCCCTATTATTTGTGATTTATGGACGAGTCCAATTTTTCGGGAATCCCAACTAGTTGCCCTATTATCTCCAAGTAATAAATAATAGTCATCGGGAATTACCCCAGCCCTAACATCATCAGAACTTAAATTTTTTGTTACTTCTAGGACATCTTCAATAATAAAATCATCTGTAAATGAATTATAATATTTTATATTTCCATTTTTATCTTGATAATATCCATTAAATAAATTACCATCATCATCATATAAATGAGGTTCGTTTATTAATTTGCCATTAACATATAATTTTCCATTTTGATAGGAAATATGTTCACCAGGCATACCAATAACTCTTTTAACCCATAATTGATTATCTAATTCATCATTCATTGATGTTTGTTTTTTACTGTCAATTCTAAAAACAACTATATCAAAACGTTTTATATCCTTATTGCCATTTAACACTATGATCCTATTCCCTTCAAATAAAGTCGGATTCATTGATGTTTGATTTACAACAGCAGGAAAAGCAACAAAGTTAAAAACGAGTTGAATAAAAAATAAAGCATAAATAAAAACAGCAAAATATTCTATAATTATTCGAACATATTTATGGATCATTTCCTTTTTTATTACATAAAAACATATTACTAATGTAATAAAAATTGTGGAAATGATGATAAATGCTACTATATTTACAAGCAAGAAATTAAAAATATTTACCAGCTTGAAAACAATATTTATAAGTAGCAACGAAAAGATAATTATTAACTTAATCTGTGACTTCTTTTTTTCAGAGTTCATCTAAGATTCCTTCTAATTGTTCTAAATTTACTTGGACCGTTCGCGCTCTACTCCCTAGGTTTTCAGAAACAATTCCTAATTCTTCGAGCCCTTGAATAATTGCTTGTGCACGATTGAATCCAATACCAAATGTTTTTTGGATGCGATTTATCGATGCATTTTGATTCTCAACAACATACCTAGCAATTATCTGAAAATATTCATCGTTAATACCATCATTAAAGTTTGTATTATTATCCATTTTTTCTTGTAAATCTTCAGATGTAAAGATAAAGTCAGTATTACAATTATTACGGATAAAATTAGTAATATCCTTTATTTCTTTAGGAGAAATAAAAGCACCTTGAACCCTTTGTTCACTTACACTATCATTATACAACATATCTCCATTACCTAATAGTTTTTCAGCTCCGGAATGGTCAAGAATAATACTAGAGTCAACTTGAGTCTTAACTAAAAAGGCAATACGCGTTGGAATATTAGTTTTAATGGTTCCTTTAATAACATCTACTGATGGTCTTTGTGTTGCAATAATTAAATGAATTCCCGACGCTCGACCTTTTTGTGTTAAGCGTTGAATATAATCCTCAACATCATTACCAGCAACTAACATCAAATCAGCAAGCTCATCAATAATTATTACGATATAAGGAATATGCTTAACTTCTAAATTATTAGCTGCAACTTTACTATATTCTTCATATTCACGCACTCGTAATGAACGGAATAATTGATAACGATTTTCCATCTCCTCAACAGCCCACTTTAGTGCTGCTGCAGCAACTTTTGGTTCAGTAATTACTGGAGTTGCAAGATGAGGGATATCTTCATAATTTGAAAACTCAATTATTTTTGGATCAATCAAAATTAGTTTTACATCATCTGGATGAGCTTTAAATAAAATACTTGCAATCATCGAATTAATACAAACACTTTTTCCACTACCTGTTGTCCCCCCAATTAAACAGTGAGGACTTTTTGCAATATTTAAATGGACAGCTTCACCATCTAATCCAAGACCTAAAATAACATTCATTGGGTTTCCATCATTTAGAAAAGTCTCATCAGCAAGTAAATTACCAAACAACACAATATCTGTTTCTGGATTAGGTACTTCAATACCAATTGTAGATTTTCCTGGAATAGGTGCTTGAATACGAAGTGTTCGTGCTTTCAAATTGGCTTGCAAGTTACTTGCAATACTTTTTACTTTTTGAACTTTAATTCCCGGCTCTAATTGTACTTCAAATTGTGTCACTGCAGGCCCTTTTGTATACTTTACAACTTGACCAGCAATATTAAACTCTTTTAATGTACTATCAATACTTTCGAGTTGAAATAATGTTGCTTTATTATCTTTTTGTGTGATATTGCGCCCACGTCTTAATAATGAAAGTGGTGGAGCAATATATTTATTTTTACTCTTTGGTTTTACTGTCGGTTTTATTTCTTCTTTAGGGTTTATTACTTCTTTATAGTTTGTTAATACTACTTCTTCATCAATATATTGTTCTTCATTTTTCACTTCAAAATTTTCAATATTACGGTCTTGTTCTAATTTTGTTTCATATGAAAAAGTTTCATAATAATCAGGAAGATCATTTTCTTTCTTTTCATATGTTATTGTCTTAGCATAATCATCTTCGCTTTTACTTTCTGATTCAAATATATCAGTTTTAATAATATAATCTTTATAATCATCTTTAATTATTCGTTTATCTTTGTCGCGAAAAGCATCATATTGAATTCCGCGATTTCCAAATTGTGCACCAGTAAAAGTAATTTCATCTTTTACTTTTGTACCAAAAAAGGTTGAAACGAAAGGTTCGGGTTTAACCTTGGGTTCTTTTTTCTGTTCCTTTTCTTCCACACTTTCTTCGTTTTCCTCTACTTGAGGAATGTAAAACTTCTTCATTTTTCCCCCTCCCTAAACATTTCCACTTTCTAATCCTTCTTCTAATTCAAGAATTGTCTTTTCAACTTCACTTTCAATAACCTTTTCTTCATTAAAGACACTTTTACTATAAACTTTTGTTGTTTCTTCACCAACAATATCAATAATTAATGATGCGAGTTTATTTGTTCCGATGGATAAGGTAGTATTAATCATTAACTTTTTAACCCAATATCCTGGATTAAAAACATTTAGTACTGATAATGTAGCTTTCATTATTCCAGGTATTTTAACTTTATTTGCTGCCTTAACCATTTTATTTTCATCAATTTTTTTCTTAATATCGATTAATTTTAATATTTGCGATATTTTAACCTTTTTGAAACCTTTTAATACTTTTCCTTTAAAAAGCTGATCAACTCTATTTGTTATATAATGATTTAAAATCATAAGTTCATCTATTGATAACTCATATAAAGGATAATTAGACTTAGGATAAAATTTCATAGCAATATCATTCATTAGTTGCCATGAAATTTCTTTTACCTCAGTTATCTTTTGCGCTGTATTTAAATACGCAGAACGTTCATAATATTGATTACGAGCATTGCGAATTAATCTTTTTATTTCTTCATCTTCAATTTGAGCATCGCTTTTATGAATATATTCGTCATTTTTGCGAAGTGAAACTAAAACAATAACTAAATATATCATAACACAAATTAAAAAACCAATAATAATACCAGTAAATAAAATTACAACACTGCCCCAAGAAAATTTAGCAAGCAATCCATTAATAAATTCTTTTATACTAGTAAAAATATTTAAGAACATAGCGACACTCCTTTGCCCTTATTTTACTATAAATCGCTTGAAATTTCAATCTTTTTTATTTCGCTCAAATATAGCAATTTAATTTAAAATATGATAAAATATTAAAAGGTGAATTTTATGAACTTAAAAAATTATTTAATAGCTATTGACTTAGATGACACTTTAGTAACTAACTTTGATAAATATGATGAAAAAAGTTTTTCACTTTTAAAAAAGTTATCTAAAGATAATTATATTGTTATTGCTACTGGAAGACCATTTAGATCTAGTAAATATTATTATGATCTTTTGAAATTAAATACTCCAATAATTAATTATAATGGAGCTTTACTACATCATCCAAAAGATTCAACTTTTCCTAAGAAAACTTTACATATTGATAAAAAGTTATTACTAAAATTTATTAATGACAACCAAGAAATTATTGAAACAGTTTTTTGTGAGATTGGTGATAATATTTATTTACATAAAAATAATGAATATGTTGGTCCATACCTACATACCGATGGAGGAAATCTCACAATTGGAAACTTAGAAAAATCACTTCCCGGAAATCCTAACGGAGCAATTGTCTTTTCAAAAATAGGTACCGAAAACCACTTAATTGAGTATGTGGAAAGTGAGTTTAAAGGAAATATTAAAATTAGAATTTGGCACGCAAATGAAATAGTTGTATCTGAACTTTATAATTCCCTAACAACTAAAGCAAATGCCTTAAAAGAAGTTGCAAAATACTATAATGTTCCGAAAGAAAAAATAATTGCTTTTGGAGATGGTCATAATGATATCGAAATGATAAAATATGCCCATATTGGTGTTGCAATGGAAAATGGTCATCCTGATTTATTAAAGGTTGCACAATTTAGTACTAAATCAGTTAAAGAATCTGGTGTATATCATTTCTTAATAGATTTACTTGAAAAAAATCAAGAAAAGCATTAACTATTGACTTATTATGTCGATTGAGATAAAATATAATATAAATACTAAGAAAAGGAGTCATCAATGGATTTTTTATTAGAAAGTTTCAAGTTATTAACATGGCAAGATTTAGTCATGATTGCAGTCGGAATTATACTCATCGTTCTAGCAATCACAAAAAACATGGAACCAGCCTTACTTTTACCTATGGGCTTTGGTGCAATCCTTGTTAACTTACCATTAACAGGTGTTATCAATCAAAACTTAGAAAATATTGGTGAAGTTGCTGGAGCAATTCAATGGCTTTATGAAGGGGTAATCGAAGCATCCGAAATATTCCCATTACTACTTTTTATAGGTATTGGTGCAATGATTGATTTCGGACCACTTCTATCAAATCCTAAACTTATATTTTTCGGTGCAGCAGCGCAAGCAGGTATTTTCCTTACAATTATTGCTGCAAGCTTATTAGGTTTTGGTTTAGCTGATGCATCAGCTATTGGAATTATCGGTGCAGCAGATGGTCCAACATCTATTTTAGTTGCAAATGTGTTAAATAGTAAATATCTAGGAGCAATATCAGTTGCTGCCTATTCATATATGGCTCTTGTTCCTATTATCCAACCATTCTGTATTAAGCTTGTAACAACCAAAAAAGAACGACGTATTCGTATGGATTACAAACCAAAACAAGTATCTAAAACAGCAAAAATTATTTTCCCAATTGCAGTTACAATCGTTGCAGGGTTAATTGCACCACAATCAGTCGCATTAGTAGGATTTTTAATGTTCGGTAACTTAATTAAAGAATGTGGTGTATTAAACACATTATCAGAAACAGCAAGTAAAGTACTTGCAAATTTAATTACACTTTTACTTGGTCTAACTATTTCATTCAGTATGAGAGCTGAAGAATTCGTAAGTTTACAAACACTTATGATTTTAGGTTTAGGACTAGTTGCATTTGTATTTGATACTATTTGTGGTGTATTATTTGCAAAGTTTATTAATCTATTTACGAAAAAGAAAATTAATCCAATGGTTGGTGGTGCTGGTATTTCCGCCTTTCCAATGTCAGCCCGTGTAGTACAAAAATTAGGTCTTGAAGAAGATCCTGAAAACCATTTATTGATGCATGCTGTCTCAGCAAATGTATCGGGACAAATCGCTTCGGTACTTGCTGGTGGTGTAATCCTATCAATTGTACCAGGAATGTTGGGGTGATTTAATGAACCTTGATCAATTATTAAAAGCAGTAGAAATTTTATGGAAAGGTATGCTTACAATATTTGTTGGTATTACAACAATATATCTAATCATCTTAGTATTAAGTCATTTTGATCAAATCAAAAATTTGTTTAGAAGAAAACAATAAAATTAATTAGCTTTTACCAGTAACATGGTAAAAGTTTTTTTATTATAAAAAAGTGGTTCCTAAGAACCACTTGGAATCACTTTACTTAATCTATCTTTCATTATAATAAATACATAATCCATAAAAGTAGGGAAGTCATTTATTTCTGGAGTAGCAACTATAATATTACTTTCAATAATTCCTAATTCATTTTCACCAACAACTTTATAATATGTTGGAGCAATTGTATATGGATATGTATTAAATAATGCATAGGATGTACCACTTTGAATTAATTTCCCTTCAACTTTGAACCAGTTTTCTTGGTCATGTGAATAATAAAGTGTATATTCTAAAGGAGAACCTGCATATACTTTTGCTTCACGAAAACGTATTTGGTAACTATTATTTGGATATAATTTACCAGTAAAGTATATATCATCAAATGAAGCAAATGGGAAATTTACGCCATCGTCTAATGTTTTTGTATCTAGAAAATATGCTTCTCCTTTAGTATTTGTTCCGGAAACACTAACGACAGCATAGTTATAGTCTTTAGTAATATCCGCTTTATCACTGAAAATAACTAAATCAAATTGTTTGTTTTCACCAACAACACCAACAAGCTGGCGTGGATCATTTATATCAACGATGCCTTCACTACGATAAATTGCATATTTACGTGCATTTTTTTGTGAATCCCATGAAAGTACAAATCCTTTCGCAGTCTTTACAATATTCACATCATTTACACTTTCAGGAATAACCGGATTTGCTGTTTCAATAATAGGAGTAAGTCCTGGATTTGTCCAATATTCATTTAGTATTTTGTTTAGTCCAATTTGATTTCGTGATGCATTAAGATGTTTATAACTGTATATTGAAACACCATCTACTTTATCATGTTTTGTATTATATAAAATTTGATTAGCAGCCTCATATTTATCTGTATACCATGAATATGATTTATCATTTTCTGACATATATAATCCCATACCAATATAAAGATTTACATCTTTATACTTAACAACCTTTGCCCACCAATCAACGATATCAGCATATGGGGCAACTGGTTGTGTGAAGGACCAATAGACTTGCGGAATGATGTAATCAATCCATTCTTCATCTATCCATTTTTTCGTATCAGAAAATAAATAATTTCCATAATGAGCAAATCCACTAGTATTAGAACCATTAGTAATTGCATTTCCATTTTTATCATATCCATGAACAATACCATCACCATTACGCCAAATACCACTTGGGGAAATGCCTAATTGAACTTGACGATTATACGTTCTATTATAAAGTCTCATTTCTTTACTTAATTCATGAATGAATAAATCAACTTGCTCACGACGCCAATCTTCAATATTAGTTGTATTACTTAAATGTTTATATTTGTTATATGTATCTAAATCAGCACTTGGACTCATAGAAATATAAAAATAGTCATCGAAATGAATTGCATCGATATCGTACTTTGCAATTAATTCCATACATGTATCAATAACAAATTCACGGACAGCTGGTTCACCTGGATTTAAAATTGCTCCGGAATTACCAACTAGTATATTTTCAGGATTACTTGCTGGATTTAAAGGATAATCTTTATATCGCTCAGAAATAACCTTAGGACTTGCAACACTATTTTGAATTCGATAAGGATTAAGCCATGCATGAAATTCCATTCCACGACGATGAACTTCATCAATAAACCATTCTAGATAATCCCATTCGTTAAAATCAAGTCCTTTAATCCAACTTCCTTGCGGACTTAATTTAGTATCATAAAGTGCATCGTTCATTATTCGTAAATGATATATAATCGTATTTAAACGATATTTTTCCATTGTATCTAAAACAGATAATAATTCAGCTTGGAATGATTCTTTAGTAGTATAATTTTTCACATCACCAGCATATTGACTAACCCATACACCACGAAAATCACGCTCAGGTGTATTATATGTTGTCGGAATCATTACTGGTTCAGTACTATTTCGATAAGTTACTTTTTTTCCATCTGCAGTTACTAATTGCACATATTCATCACTAGCAAATGTCATAGGAACAATAAATACAAAAGCTAACGTAAGTAAAAAAATTAATGCCTTCTTCATCTTCTACCTCTTTTCACATCTAGTCCTAAACATTATACCACAAATTCCAAATATCCGCAATTATATATTTCTGGATATAAAAAAACAACAGTTTTACTGTTGCTTTGATTTGGATTTTTGAAATTCATTTGCTATTTCATTAAGGACATTTCTTTCAAGGTTTTTATGATTGATTAGCGCGTTTTTCTCTTTTTTATCTTTTTTCGCCATCGAATCACCACTATAATATATGTTTAAACAAATTTTTTATTCAAGTTTTGAAAGAATTTTTTCATATTCATAACCTTTACTCAAAAGGTTTTTAATAATCTTTTGTTTTATTAAGTAATTATTTAAATCTTCTTTTTGGTATTTTGAAAGTAACTTATGATAATCTTTTGTTAGCCTTTCATCACTTTCATCAACAAATGAAAATTTATTTATTATTTCAAGTATTGATTCATAATTAAACCCATTTTGAATTAGTTTTGTAATAATTTTTTGTTTTTGTTTTGTAAAGGGGTATGTTTTTAATTTTCTTGCTTCCTTCTTTACAACATTTTCAATTATACTTTTTTCAGTTTCTTCATCATATTTCTTTAATACCTTTTCAATATATGATAATTTAACTTTTTTTTCTAATAATTTATTCTTAAAATAGTTTGGACCTTTATTATTACGAAAACAATAATCTAAATATCCTTCCGCAAATTTCAAATCATCTAAATATCCAAGGTTTTTAAGTCTACAAATAATACTGTTTATTTTATTTTCATCTAAATCATATTTCTGCAAATATTTTTCTATTTCATAAACTGACCTTGTTTTATAACTTAAATAATTTAAGCTTTTATTAAAATATAAGTTTTCGTGATAATAACTTAATGCATTATTTAATTCATTTTCAGTTATGATTCTATCTTTAAAAAGTTGAAACTTAATGACAGTATCATCATCTACATTATATTCATCAGTTTCTGTTTCGATAATATATTTACTTTTACTTTTTTTTAATCCTATAATTTTAATCTCTTTCATAGGTAAAACCTTCTCCGCCCACTTCACTTGCACGAACTGCATAATAAAAAGCATTTGGATCGCATTCTTGAATTATCTTTTTCAAACGATAAAATTGAAAACTTGATAATACACATACGAGTTTTTCACGGTCTACGTTTGAAAAGCCACCAACAGCTTTTAGTGAAGTAACTCCACGACCAATCTCATTAATAATTCGTTTTTTAATTTCGCTACTGTTATTAGAGATAATATAAACTGCACGTTTATTAAATCCAGAAAAGACTACTTGGTCAATTGCAAAACCACTTAAATAGATAAATATAATTCCGTATATAAGTAATGTAATATCTTTGAAAACAATTGTTCCGATTAATATAACAATTCCATCAATAAAGTAAAGTGATACTGAATAAGGAATATGAAAATATTTCAAGAAAATATTTTGGGGGATTTCAACTCCACCTGTAGTTCCACCATACTTAATTACTATTCCAATCCCTATCCCCATCATAATTGCGGAAAAGAAAACTATTACCGGTCGATCTTGAACTGGTTCATTGATTAAAGCATTGTATAAAATTTCAAAAAGCTTAATAAAAGCAGGAAAAATTATTGAACCATATGTAGTTTTAAGAAAGAAATCTTTACCAAGAAAAACAAGTCCAATTAAAAGAAGAATAATATTTATTACTAAAATAATAAAAGCAGTATCAATATGGAAAGTTGCAGTTAAAATCGTACCAATTCCAGCAACTCCTCCAATTACTAAATTAATTGGATTTAGAAAAAAACTAAATGGAAAGGCAGCAATAGCAACTCCGATAGTAATATATACCCATTCTAAAACCTTTCTTTTATTCATATTTTACCTCGTATTATATTTTGATTTTAAAAAGGCATTAATGAATCCATCAATTTCACCATCCATTACACTATCAACATCATAGACTTCATAATTAGTTCGATGATCTTTAATCATAGAATACGGATGGAAAACATAAGATCTAATTTGACTTCCGAAACTAATATCTGAAGCTTCTCCGCTTAACTCTTTTAGTTTTTTATTTTTTTCTTCAAGTTCATATTGATACAGTTTTGATTTTAATATTTGCATTGCTTTTTCACGGTTTTGGATTTGACTTCTTTCGTTTTGACAAGTAACAACTATTCCCGTTTTTAAATGAGTAATACGGATAGCTGAATCAGTTGTATTTACATGCTGACCACCAGCACCACTAGCACGGAATGTGTCAACTCTAATATCTTCTGGTTTAATTTCAACTTTTACATCCTCAACAACTGGAGTCAATGTTAACGAACAAAATGAAGTATGACGACGTGAATTACTATCAAAAGGAGATATTCTTACTAAGCGATGAACCCCTTGTTCTGATTTTAGATATCCATAAGCTTTGTCACCATGAACAATAAAAGTAACAGCTTTTATTCCTGCTTCTTCTCCTTCGAGATATTCTAAAACTTCGATATTAAAACCTTTTTTCTCACAATAACGTGTGTACATTCGATAAAGTATTGAACACCAATCTTGAGATTCCGTTCCTCCAGCACCCGGATGCATTTCCACAATCACATCATGGTCGTCATATTCTTTACTTAAGAGTACTTTTGTTTCAAAATCAGAAAGTTCATCACTTAAAAGTTTAACAAGTTTTTCAATTTCTGTTTCGAGATTTTCTTCTTCATTTTTATGCATATCAAAATATATTTCTAATTCTTCTAACTTTTCAAATAACATTTCATAAGTATCAATAATATCTTTTTGACTTTTAATTGCTTTTAACACTTTAGTACTTTCACTTTGGTCATTCCAAAAGTCTGGATTATTCATTAACTTTTCATTTTCGCTAAGATCTTCTCTTACTTTATCGATATTTAAAGCTTGATTTAATTCTTCCAAGCGAGTTGAAAAATCTTTTATATGTTTAGCAATTTCATAATTTTCCATAAAACCTCCATATCAAGGAAGAAAAACTCAAGAATAGTTCTTGAGTATCATCCTCTGCCACAACAATTTTTGTATTTTTTCCCACTTCCACAAGGACATGGATCATTACGTCCGACTTTATTCTCTACTCTTACTGGTTTACGTTTCGCATTATCTTCTTTTCCTGAACTAGCATAAGTATTTTTAACTACTTGTTGGCGCTCTAGATTACTTCTGATTTGCGCGCAATTGACATATCGCATTGTATCATTTTCAATATTCATTACAAGTGTTTCAAACTTTTGGAAACCTATTTCTTGATATTCACGTAATGGATTTATTTGCGCATAAGATTGCAAACGAACTGCTTGACGTAATTCACTCATTGAGTCAATATGTTCCATCCAATAAGTATCAATTACTCTTAGTAATACTACTTTTAAAAATTCATGAGTGACTTTTTCAGAAAAGGCTTCTTTTTTCTCCTTTAGTAAATCCTTACATTTCTCAAATAAGAAGGAAATAAGTTCTTCGGAATTTAACTCTTTCAACTCATCTAAATTTAAATAATTAAGTGGAAAATATCTTCCATTAATACTATCATATAATTTTTTATAATCAATTTCTTCTTCTTTTTTATCACTTGCTAAATGTGAATAAACTATACGATGACATACACTGTGCATCATATTTAGTACTACTTCAGATATATCTTCTAAAAATAATACTTCATTACGTTGTCTATAAATTATTTCACGTTGTTTACGTAAAACTTCATCATACTCGAGAACTGTTTTACGTATATCATAGTTATTTCCTTCAATACGTTTTTGTGCACTCTCTACAAATCGTGAAAAGAATTTACTTTCTAATGCTTGTTCAGTACCATCTTTTTGATTAACAATATATGAAAGCATTGTTTTGAAACGATCACTACCGAATCTTCTCATTAAATCGTCTTCAGCAGACAAATAGAATTTCGAATATCCAGGGTCCCCTTGACGTCCTGCACGTCCACGTAATTGATTATCAATTCTTCGTGATTCATGTCTTTCAGTACCAATTACCGCAAGTCCTCCCAGTTCAACAACACCTTCACCTAATTTAATGTCGGTACCACGACCAGCCATGTTTGTTGCGATTGTTACTGCTTTTTTCTCACCAGCCTTAGCAATTATTTCCGCTTCACGGCCATGATTTTTCGCATTCAATACATTGTGAGGAACTCCCATCCTCTTAAGCATATTAGAAATTAACTCACTTGTTTCAATTGCAATTGTACCAACAAGAACTGGTTGACCTTTTTCATAACGCTTTTTAATATCATTTACGATTGCTCTATATTTTGCTTCTTGCGTTACATACATTGAATCTGGAGCATCAACTCTAATAACAGGTTTATTTGTTGGCACCTCAACAACAAACATATTATAAATGTTTCTAAATTCTTCTTCTTCAGTTTTAGCGGTACCTGTCATCCCTGCTAATTTTTTATACATTCTAAAATAATTTTGGAATGTAATTGTTGCTACTGTTCTTGTTTCTTTCTTAATTTCTACATGTTCTTTAGCTTCTAAGGCTTGATGTAATCCTTCACTAAACTGACGTCCATGCATTAATCGCCCAGTAAATTGGTCAACAATTATAACCTTATTATCCTGAACAACATAATCAACATCTTTCTGCATTATATAATTTGCTCTTAATGCATTATTAATATGATGTAATAGTTGAACATTTTCTAAGTCATATAAGTTTTCTAAATTAAAGAAGTTTTCAGCTTTATTAATTCCTTCTTCAGTTAAGACAACTGTACGGGACTTAATATCAATTTCATAATCTTCATCTTCTTTTAATCTCTTAACAAGCATATCAGCTTGCTGATAAAGATTAGCTGTATTTTTAGCACCACCTGAAATAATAAGTGGTGTACGAGCTTCGTCAATTAAGATTGAGTCAACTTCGTCAATGATTGCGAAGTTAAGAGGTCTTTGTGTTATATCTTCTTTATATAAAACCATATGATCACGTAAGTAATCAAAACCAAGTTCATTGTTTGTTGAGTAAGTTATATCACAATTATAAGCCTGTCTTTTTTCTTCACTTGAAAGATCACGTAAATTTAGTCCAACTGTTAACCCTAACCAGCGAAACAATTCGCCCATCCATTCAGCATCACGACTTGCAAGATATTCATTGACAGTTACAATATGAACCCCTTCACCAGGAAGTGCATTTAAATATGCAACTAATGTAGAAGTAAGGGTTTTACCTTCACCGGTCTTCATCTCAGCAATATTACCGTGGTGCATCGCAATCGCACCAACTAATTGGACTTTGAAAGGCGTCATTTTAAGTACTCTTGTTGAGGCTTCACGGACTGTTGCGAAAGCTTCAACTAAAATATCATCCAATGTTTCTCCATTTTGGAGACGTTTTCGAAACTCATCAGTTTTTGCTTTTAAGTCTGCATCAGATAATTTGCGATAATCGTCTTGTAATGCATCTATTTGTTCAGCAATTTTCATTGCTTTTTTTAATTCTTTGTAACCAGGGTCAAATAAACTTTTGAACACCTTTCATCACATCCTTTCAAATACTAATTATATGATACCATTTTTACCCCCTTTTTACAAGTCCAACATAAAAATTTTATATTAAGTTAGTTATTGCTAACTTTATAAAGCATATCAATTGCGTTTATATATCGTTAGTGTTAGAATGTAGTTGTAAGGAGGTTAATTATGAAATACTTATTACCAGAATTAAAATATAATTATCGTGATTTAGAACCATACATTGATGAAAAAACAATGATGATCCATCATCAAAAACATCATCAAGCGTATATTAATAATTTGAATAAAGCTTTAGAAAATTATCCAGAGTTACAAGAAAAAGATTTAGAAAACTTACTTAAAAATGCAAATGATTTACCAGCTGAAATTCGCACTGCTGTAATTAATAATGGTGGAGGACATTTTAATCATACTCTATTTTGGGAACTATTAAGTCCTAAAAAAGAATATCAAGAAAATGAAGTTCTTCGCGAAATCAAAAATCAATTTGGAAGTTTTGAAAACTTCAAAAATGAGTTTTCAAAAGCAGCTGCAACAAGATTTGGATCGGGTTGGGCATGGCTTGTAGTAACAGATGATAAGAAATTAAAAGTTCTATCAACTGCAAACCAAGATACACCTTTAAATGAAGGTAAACCAATTCTTGCTCTTGATGTATGGGAGCATGCGTATTACTTAAATTATCAAAATCGTCGTCCTGATTATATTGAAGCATTTTGGAATGTTATCAATTGGGACAAAGTCAATGAATATTTTCTAAATTAATACATAAGACTAAGCCATTTACAAATAGTAAATGGCTTTTTAAAAGGGCGATTATTCGCCCTCATATATGCCTTCTATAATACCATAGTTATGATCTTCTCTTAAATATACAACACTCGGTTTATTAGTTTCAATATTGATAAATAGGAAAAAATTATGTCCTAACATTTCCATTTGTAAAATTGCATCATCTGGAGTCATCGGTTTCAAATCAACTTGTTTTGACTTAACTAAATTTGTCGCAAGAATTTGAGTCTTGAATTTTTCAATATCAAATACAGTGTTTTCCGCATAATGTTTTCCAAGATTTTCACGTTTTTTAAAGCTTTTGTAAATTTTAGATTTATGCTTCTTAATTTGCGTTTCAAGTTTGTCAATCGCAATATCAATTGCACCATAAATAGTTTCATCTTTTGATTCAGCACGTAAAATTAATCTTTTTGTTGGGATCGTCACCTCGGCTACTTGATAACTATCATACACTTTACACAAAACATGAGCAGTCAATTCTTCAGGGTTTCGAAAATACTGATTCAGTTTCTGCAATTTGTCGGTAGCATAATTCTTGATAGCTTCAGTAGGCTCAAACTTGTTTTTTCCGCGAACATTTACATTCATATAGTTCCTCCTTTTCGCTTTTTACACTTTTATTATATCACATTATTGATTACAATCAAGAAATTTACATATTAATTATATGTATATTATATCCGATATTTAAAAAACTAGAAAAGATTTCTCCATGATTATCAATGTTGAGAAAACCATCAAACCATAGAAAAAGGTTATTTTCTTGATTAACAGAAAACTCTAATAATAGCTTTGCAAGCATCTTATTAAACATAAAATATTCATCATTAATACTTTCAAGCCAACACCCAGGGGTAATACTATATATTTGGATTGCATGCCGTCCAATAATAATTGTTTCATCTTTTCGAAAATAAATACACCTGTTGCAATCATAAATAGTAAAAAGCGAAAATAAATTTCGTTTTTCTTTTTTTATGCAATTCATATTATCACCATTTATATAATTAAAAGATAAATCTATATTTACTAAAAAAAAGAGATTATAAAAATCTCTTTTTCTTTTATACAACAATATTTACTATTTTGTTAGGTACAATTATTACTTTTCTAATTTCTTTATTATTTATATATGGTAATACTTTTGGATTATTTAATGCTTTTTTTTCTAAATCTTCTCTACTTGTATCTGCTGCTATTTCAATTTTATCACGGATTTTGCCGTTAACTTGAATAACAATAGTTACAACATTTTCTTTAGTCTTTTCTTCATCATATGTAGGCCACTCTTGATAAGCAATAGATTCATTTTTATTAAAGACTTGTGAATATAATTCTTCAGTTAAATGTGGTGCAATTGGGTTTAGAAGTTTTAAAAAACCAATTAAATAATCATAAGGAATATTGGTATCTTTATAACATTCGTTAATAAATACCATCATTTGACTAATTGCAGTATTAAAGCGAAGATTTTCATAATCTATTGTTACTTTTTTAACTGTTTGATGATATACTTTTTCTAAATTTTTATTTTCATCAACTATTACAGCAACTTCAGTATAAAGTCTATATACTCTTTCTAAAAATCTTCGTGGCCCCTCAACACCTTTTACTGACCATGGTTTAGTTGCTTCAAGTGGACCCATAAACATTTCATATAATCTTAATGTGTCAGCTCCATACTCTTCTACAACATCATCAGGATTAATGACATTGCCACGAGATTTACTCATCTTCTCGCCATCTTCACCTAAAATCATACCTTGGTTAAATAGCTTAAAGAAAGGTTCTTTTGTGCTAACAATTCCACAGTCATATAAAACCTTATGCCAGAAACGCGCATAAAGAAGATGTAATACTGCATGTTCAGCTCCACCAATATATAAATCAACTGGTAACCATTTATTTAATATTTCTTTTGCTTCTTTACTTTCTAAATCAATATAATCATTATTTTCACGAAGTAAATAAGCAATATAATACCAACAAGATCCAGCCCATTGTGGCATAGTATTAGTCTCACGACGACCCTTTACGCCGTCTTCACGAACTACATTTACCCAATCAGTAGCATTTGCAAGTGGACTTTCTCCAGTATTACTTGTAGTTACTTTATCCATTACTGGAAGTTCTAACGGTAATACATCCTTATCAAGAATTTCGATTGTTCCATCTTCCCAATGGATGACAGGGAAAGGTTCACCCCAATATCGTTGGCGACTAAAAATCCAATCACGTAATTTATAATTTATTTCTGGATATCCAAGTCCCTTTTCCACTAGATATTCATTCATTTTTTTAATTGCATCTTCTTTATTTAATCCATTAATAAAATCAGAATTAATATGAATACCGTCACCAACAAAAGCACCTTCAGAAATATCTCCTTCTAATACTGGAATAATTTCTAAATCATACTTCTTAGCAAACTCATAATCGCGTTCATCATGAGCAGGAACAGCCATAATAGCACCTGTTCCATAACTCTTTAATACATAATCTGCAATCCAAATCGGAATTTCTTTATTATTGACAGGATTAATTGCATATGCACCAATAAAGACCCCTGTTTTTTCTTTATTTAAATCTGTACGTTCAAGGTCAGTTTTACTACGTGCATATTCAATATATTTTTCCACTTCTTCTAATTTATTTTCTGGTGTAATTTTTCTTACTAGCTCATGTTCTGGAGATAATACACAATAAGTAGCTCCAAATAATGTATCCGGACGAGTTGTAAAGACTTCAAAAATATCGTCATGATCTTTTACTTTAAACTTGACGATTGCGCCTTCACTTTTACCAATCCAATTGCGTTGCATCTCTTTGATTGATTCAGGCCAATCTAAGTCTTCAAGATCATTTAATAATCTTTCCGCATATTTAGTAATTTTTAAAACC
Organism: Acholeplasmataceae bacterium; assembly: GCA_012838705.1. GTDB lineage: Bacteria > Bacillota_I > Bacilli_A > ML615J-28 > CAG-698 > DUOT01. The sequence goes on along the minus strand of DUOT01000030.1, from coordinate 2,641 downwards.
CATTGTTTCATTGGCTTTTTTACAACCGGGTGATGACCACGGTCACTAACCATTTTACCGTTGATATTTACTACTTCTTCATTAGCAAGGACAGTTCCTAATCCTTCACACCAGTTTACTTCAACTTCTTTAATTTCTGCTAATCCTTTTTCGTAAAGTTTTGTAAATATAAATTGCGTCCATTTATAATATTTTGGATCACATGTTGAGATTTCTCGATCCCAATCATAAGATAAACCTAAGTTAATAATTTGTTCTTTGAATGTTGCAATATTCTTTTCTGTAAAGTCACGAGGATCATTACCAGTTTGAATAGCATATTGTTCTGCTGGTAAACCGAATGCATCCCATCCCATCGGATGTAATACACTATATCCTTGCATTCTTTTCATTCTTGCAATAATATCGGTTGCAGTATATCCTTCTGGATGACCTACATGTAATCCGTCACCACTAGGATAAGGGAACATATCGAGGACATAATATTTTGGTTTATCATCATGAATATCAACTCTAAACGTTTTATTTTCAAGCCAATATTTTTGCCACTTTTTTTCAATTTCTTTATGATTAAAACTCATTTTAATTCAACTCCTTCTCATTGAATCTCGAATAATTGTTCGGGAAAGTATACTCATATAAATGATGGAAATCAAAAATCCAATATAATATAATAGATTAAAGTTAAATAAGTAACTTAATAAATTTCCTATTACATACGGAGTAATAACATATATCGATAATTGATATAATTTAATAAATTTTATATAACTATATGCTGTAAACATTTGAAATACAGTAATGATTAATGTTACGATTAGTAAATCTATAATAGTACCAACGACAATATAAAAAATATTTATAAAATTAAAAATTGGTTTAATAACTTTAATTTCTTGATTAGCAACAGTAAAAATTGTATCCCAGAACTCATGATTATGATATGATGAAGCACTAGAAAAATGAATGCCATTTAAAATAGGATAATCATCATAATCAAAAAGTTTGCGATTTAAAAACATTTGCTTTACATACACACCATCACTTTTAAAAACAAGATATAAATTTGTATCAGTTGTTTTCTGACCTATATCATCTCCAACAGTCATTATTATATCAAAATTATAAAGTGATGTTTGATATACATAAGCGGGATCATTTGTATCGTGGACTAAAACACCATTAACAATCGAAAATGGAATACTTTCTTCACTATTAAAATGATTACGTATTTCCTTTTTAGCATCATAACTTAACATATCACTTTGGACTGTAGATATGATTGGCGGAATTACGAGAATCAATGCTAAGCATAAAAAATAAAATAGTGTTGTCCACCAGCGATCATGCCTGAATTTTACTATTTCTTTTGGAGCAAATAAACTACTTGAGAATCTTTGAAAGAGTTTCAAATGATTCACCGCCTTTCTTAATATTTTATTATATCATTATTATAAGTTTTTATCAAGATATTAATCCATTAAAAAAGTAGACTAGATGTCTACTTTTTTATTAACGATCTTTATATTCACTTAAATCTGATGGGAATTCAATAGTTTGTGTATCAGTTCCATTGAACTCAACCTTAAGTTGTGACTCTTCGTTATCTTTGTTTTTCAATACAGAATCAAGTGATGTAACTTTTTCACCTTCATATTTAATAGTCATTGTGATTTCAACTATATTTTCTTGAATCTCACGGAATCTTTCTTCTGCCTCTGCAAATTCTTCATCTGGAATGTTTTCATCTAGGAACACATATTTTTCAGCATCCCATACTAGCGTAGCTTCACCGTCTTTGTTACTTTCAACATCAAAAGCTCCAAATAAACTTTCATCAAGAAAATTAAATACAATCTCTGTTAGACTTAAAAACCCATAGTTATCTATAATATCTTTACCTTCAGCTGCGAAGAATTTTTGTTTTGTTTTTACGCCATTTAGATTAACATAAGCATAACCTTCTTTTATATATGCTTCCATAACGTCTTCGCCTTCAGTGAATTCAACTTTCATTGTGTCAATAGATTCACCATCATAATTATACACATATACTAATTCTGTTGTAACTCCTTCACTTACTACAGTTATTTTAAGATTTCCAGATTGACTTTCAGCATATTCGTCTTGAGTATTTTGAAGATATTGATAAAAAGTTTCTGCCGTAGCTTTCTTTTTACTAGGCCCACAGCCAACAAGTCCAAACATCAAGAATATAACTAAGAATAATAAAAATTTTTTCATACTCTCCTCCATTAACATTAATTATACTATATAAACATAATCTTTACAAGTCCAAATTAATGATTTTTTGGTAATTACCAATAGTTAACTTCTCAAAATATTCATCACTAATATATTTAGGTTTTATTAATTTTTCTTTAAAATTATCATATGAAGCAATAAAATCAACTAATCCTTTTTTTAGTAATTTCTTCCCTCTCCCCTTAGTAAGACTTGAGTTTTCTACTAAAAACAACGCTCCTTGATTTTTTAAGTCAATAAGATCTTTACAGGAAAAATACTTATATCTTTCAATAGTTGCAATAATTACTTTATAATCTCTTAAGACATCAAAAAGTGCATTTAGTAAAATTGGCTTAGCCTTCTCAGGTAAATGAAGTAAAATATAATTACTATT
>DUOT01000029.1 GCA_012838705.1 Acholeplasmataceae bacterium | reverse complement strand
TAACCCCGTTGGAACTTGTATTGAAAAATCGTCTTCTTTACTCAGCATGTTTTCTAAAGCACCTATAGAGTTACCAAGCCTAATTTCATTGAGATCAACATTATAATTGTCTTTTATGCCATGTATTGACAATTGTATGTCAGTGTATTTTGCATTACCATGAATTATATTGCCTTTTACTATTGATGGAATAATTCTATAAGCTGGTACATCAGTGCTACTTTTGTATCCATTCGATTCATCATATACCCATTCCTTTAGTTTTGTATTATTTAGTAGATGAGCTAATACCTGAACTTTTAATAACACACTTCCCAAATTAACTTTAGAATCAGTCAATTCATCTATTATGACGTTTATTCTGCTTATCAAATAATTTGAATTTATTTTTTTATCCATCAATTGCTCTTTTTGCAATATCATAATACGAGAATATCTTTATGCCTTCCTTAGCGCTTTCTTGCATTGAAACAAAGAGTCCTTTATTATTATAAACATCTAGTATGCTTTTTTTAATTTTATCCACACTTACATCATCCAAAATTATACAATTACCATCTAAATCAATGTGATTAATTCCTTCCCATCTCTTAAATATTGCAGGCAAACCCAACCCAACCGCTTGCTCCCACAACACTGAATGAGTGCCTGGAAAACATGCTATGTCAGCTGCAAAGAAATAGTTATTAGCTTGTTCTGGTGTTATCCATCCTAGGTTTATTATACTATCGCTACTAGATAGTTCCTCGAATTCTTGTTTCATTTCTTCATTTGGTGTTCCAAATGTAATTAACTTGATATTTTTAATAACAATTTCACTTACAGCATGCATCAATAAGTGAATGTTCTTTTTTCGGTCTATTTTACCACCTGTAATAATAACAAAATCATCATCGCTAATATTTAACGACTGTCTAATATCGTTTCTTATATTATGCTTATTGGCGAAGTCAATGTTCGAATCATCTATACCTAGAACCAGTAACTCTGTTTTATCAGTTGGAGTACCATATACATCTTTTAAAAATTCAACTCTTATAGGCAGAACGCCATAAAACTTATTTGTATAAGGCTCCACAATATTCATAGCCCACTTATATATAATTCCATGTAGAATTTTCCTTGACACCCAATTCGTTCCACTATTTATGTAATCTGCATGATTGTCAATATAGATTTTTACATGAGGATGCTTCTTTACATAATTTACTATTTCCATGATACTAACAAATTGCCCTCCGTGAATAAAAAGAATATCTGGTTTAAAGGAGTAGAGAGTTTTCTTCACTCCTTTATATATTCTGATTTTTTTAGCTACGCCATGAGGCAGCTTTTTTGTATAAGGTATTCTTGTTATGGGCACCCCATATTCTGTAATATATGATAAAGGCTCAACGTATCCCAGTTTCGAATTTTCAATAAAAGTTTCTGTCGATGCCAATATTGCCACCACATGTCCCTGAAGTTTATGCATTTTAGGTAATATATTCTCTTGATAACCGTAATTATCAATATAAAAATTACTCAGACAAACATGTAATATTTTCATTTAAAATAGAATTTACATTTAGAACCAAATATTTTTAACTGGTGTAGTCATTTTGAAAGAATATAGTGGGTTTAAAGTAATTTGTAAGATACATATTTGCATCTAATAAAGTTGTCTAAAACTCTTTCCTTAATTAAATTAGCCTCTATTTCATAATCAGGATGACCGGGGTGACACATAAGTTCAATTGTCTTATTTTTAATCAATGGTTTAAGTACTGAAATATTATGGTAAAACGTATAATACGAGTAAAACTTATCTGTAGTCCTAAATTTCTTCTTAACTCTTCTTATCCAGATTGAGTTAAATAATACTCTAGCTGTAACCCACAGAAATGTTTTATACTTTAACCTTAGATTTTCTACTTTAATATTTGATAATTTTTGTATTGCGAACTCGTGGTTCCGTAGTATTATCCTATTAGATGATGGTCTGCGAATTATGTTAATATTATATTTTTGAGCTAAATCACTTAATATTTCAAGAATCCATAAATTTCTTGTATGACAATGATGATGACCATCAATATGAGAAATTTCAATTCCAGCATTAACGAAAACTTCAATTTGTGCATTTAACTCATCATATATAGCTCCTCTAAGTTCTTTTGTGGTCTTTTTTATTTTATAAACTCCTTGTCTTGTGAAAACATTATCATCATCAATTATACCAAACTTTCTCAAAACTTCAGACTTAGTCAAACTGTTATACTCATCTAAACATAAATGAACACCAAATGATATACTATTATATGTCTTTGCTATTCTAATTGCATCCTCTAAAGCTTCTCCATTTGCCAACATTGTGGCAGATGTAATCAAACCATCTTGAATAAATCTTTCGATTTCACTATTAACGATAGAATTTAAACCCAAGTCATCTGCGTTAATTATTATTTTAGTCATGATTAATATTCTGGACTTTGTTCTAAAACTTTTATAACTTTTGCAGGAACACCCGCTACAACTGTCCATGCTGGGACATCTTTGGTGACAACTGCACCTCCTCCTACAATTGCCCCTTCACCTATTGTAACTCCTGGCATAATCATAGCAGCTGTTCCTATAGCAGCTCCTTTCTTTATTAATACAGGTCTTGGTTCCATAGGTTCATTCTTATATCTATTCCCAATATAGTAATTGTCAATATTTCTTCGATGGCAAAATATTATTGCCTTATTAGTAATCCAAACATCATCTTCAATAGTGAGATATTTTGCATAATGTACATCTAAAAATACATCCCAACCTATATCTACTTTTGAACCCATTTTCACACCAATAATTTTCCATATAACAGAACGTAATCTAGGAAAAAACCAAACTATCACTGAGTATTTTGCCAAATTACTAAGCATCCATAAAATGAAAAACCTGGCCTTAGTAAATATAAATTTAAAACCTAAAAGTCTCAAATAAAAGTTGTATGTGTCAGATAAAGTATTTATCCTTAAGGTGTTAAATAAAAAATAACACTCACCCGACACATGCAATACAAAAATAGTAAAAAAATCT
>DUOT01000005.1 GCA_012838705.1 Acholeplasmataceae bacterium | reverse complement strand
ATGAGGACCTTTATCATATAAATTATCTCTTTGAGAATTGTGGTGCACGACGTGCTTTCTTTAAACCATATTTCTTACGTTCTTTAACTCGAGGATCACGTGTAATCAAACCAGCTTTTTTAAGAATTGGTCGATAATCAGCACTTACTTCTAATAATGCACGAGTAATTCCATGACGAATTGCTCCAGCTTGACCACTGATACCTCCACCTATTACACTAACTAGAACATCAAAATTATTTTCATTTTCTGTAAGATTTAATGGTTGTAAAACATCAAGTCTTACTGCTGCGGAAGGAATATATTCTGCGAAACTACGTCCATTGATAGTGATCTTACCTGTCCCTGGTACTAATCGTACTTTTGCAATTGAACTTTTACGACGTCCAGTTCCATAATATTGTACTTTAGCCATTTAATTCACCTAACCTTTCAAATGATAAACTTCAGGTTTTTGGGCTTGATGTGGATGTTCTTCACCGCAATAAACGAAAAGTTTCTTATACATTTTATTTCCTAATTTATTTTTAGGAAGCATTCCTTTTACCGCAAACTCAACTACTTTTTGTGGTTGTTTTTCAAGCATTTCTTTTACTGTTCTAGTTTTTAATCCGCCAGAATATCCAGAATGTTTATAGTAAATTTTATCAGTTAATTTTTTACCTGTTAATGCTACTTTTTCCGCATTAATGATAATTACATAGTCTCCGCAATCCATATTAGGTGTAAATGTTGGTTTATGTTTACCACGAAGGATTGTTGCTACTTCAGTTGCTAAACGACCTAAAACAACATCTTTTGCATCAACTACGTACCATTTGCGTTCAATATCTTTAGCACTAGGCACATATGTTTTGTTATTCATTTTTCCTCCTATAAATTATCTACAAACTTAGTGGAATCATTTGTAGAGATTTTAGTGGGCTATTAGTGGGAAAAAAATGCACAGAAGTATAATACAACATTATTAAGAAAATGTCAAGTGATTTATGTAATTACATTTCTATTAAAAAAGCCTTCAATTCCAGAAATTGATGAGTAAGTTATAAATGCTTGTTCATCAATTTCTAATGCTACTCTGCGATAATCTTCCGTTTCATATCGAGAACAAATTGACTCTAATACCCATTTTTCTTGATTAGTATATCCACCAATTACTTTATAAATTGTAATTCCATGATTAAATGTAGAAATTAATGCGTTTCTCATTTCATCTTTTTTAGTAGTGTATATTGTAACTTTCATAAATCTATAAACTGTATGAATTTTATCAATAACAATAATATGAACAAGTAAACGAATAATTGTATATATTGCAATATTAATACTACCACCAACTACACCACCAAAACAGATGATAAAGAAATCAACAATTAGTGAGAAGTTTGCGAATGGTACACGATGCTTTAAATCTACATATTGGGATAGAATATCCATCCCTCCCGATGAAGATCCATATCTTAAAATAATACCTAAACCAAACCCCGTAAGTAATCCACCTAAAATAGAAAGCAATAGTCTATCATCTTTTAATGGTTCAAAAGGATTAAAACCTTTCTCAACAAAAACTTCTAATACAAAAATAATGATAACTTGTAATATGACAGATGTTAAGCTTAAATATGCAAATCTACGGCTAACCATTTTCCAACCAATAATGAAAAGTGGAACATTAAATAGGAATATTAAATAACTAATACTTAATTTGATATTAAATTTTGCAAGTATATTAATTATTAATTGTGAGACACCTGTTACTCCACCAGCGTAGAATTCACCTAAATCTAATATCCAAACAATTGTCATACAATAAATAACCGTACCAACAATAGTTCCAAATATTGCTTTAAAATTTCGATTATTTAATAAATTATTGATAGTATCGACCATATGTTATACCCTTTTCTCTATTTCGAAGATATTTTATTGTTTTTGGAAAGTTTATTTCAAAAACAATTGGTGCAACAATCGAAGTTAAAACACAAGCGAGAATTAATGCTTGACCGAATTCCTCTGAAAACAGCTCATATTGGTGACCAATATGACTTGCTGTTATTGCAACAACTAAAGTACATGAAGAAAGAATGACTGAAGTTATTGCAAGTTTAGATTTATACCATTTCGTTAAGTAAAGTAATGGTACCTTGACAACGATAAAACATGCAAATAATAGTAAAACTAATAATAATAGCTTTGGATTATTTACAAAATGAATTATATCAATTTGAAAACCTACTAGAATAAAGAATAAAGGAATGAATAGACCATATCCAATATTTTCAAAGACATGAATTCGATGTTCACTTATCCCCATTGATTTTAAGAAGAATCCTAAAATAAATGCTCCTAATACATACTCCCCACCAGCAAATTCAGATAACACAACTGAAAGTGCTAGTGCTAAAAATATCATCCTTGTTTTTAGAAAAACCATTCCTTCTTGCATCTTTCTTCCGTGCTTTAATTTCAAAGAAAAATGTAAAGCGATAAACACAACTGCGATTAATAATACTCCCCATAAACTATTTATTGAAGGTTCATTAATAATCATATAAATCGACAGTAATATTATTGACACTAACTCACTTAAAAAGGCGAAAGTAATCATCATATTACCCCACCCTGTACGATTCAATCGTTCAACAACCACTAGTGGAGCAACTACCCCAGCGAAGGTTGATGAAAAAGTTATTGTCAGAAGAATGATTCCTAAGAAACGTTTATTAAAATTATTGATAAATGCAAATGATGCTACTAAAGATAATAAATATACACTTACAAGTAATATTATTGATGTTCTAACAATATTAATATGAGTTGTAGATGATCGTTCATCATCGGTAAGTATATTTAAATCCGCATCAAAACCACTTAAAAACATTATCAAGGAAAAGCCTATCACATATAAACCATCAGCAATATGCGTAAAGTTATTAGCAGTAAAATAATCTTTTAGTGTCGCCCCCAATATAATCCCAACTATTATTTCGAGAACGAAACTTGGAACAATTCTAATTTTTAAAACACTAATTATTGTGCTAATAACAACGCTAATGCCTAATAATATTATTGTTGGGATTAAAAATGATGTTTCAATCATACTTATTCATTTCTTCTTCCCATTTTAATCGTTTAAAAAGTACTATAGGCTTTTCAACAACTTTACTTGTCTCTGTTAGTCCATATTGTAAAGAATCTATATTTTGACTTTCTTTATTTACACCTAATTCTTCAAAAATAATATCGCTTGTACTAGGCATAATTGGATTAATCATTATTGCAACAACTCTTAATACTTCAAAGAGATGATATAAAACACTATTTAATTCTTCTTTTTTATTTTCATCTTTTGCTAGAATCCATGGAGTAGTTTCATCAATATATTTATTTGCACGACTAATTAATTTCCAAATTTCATTTACCCCATTTTGAAATTGGAAGTTTGAAAAATACTCTAAGTATTTTTCTTTTACTTCTTCTATCATCTTTTCAATACTTTCATCAACATCAAAATAATTTTGTTTTGGTTTATAAACATTTCCATCAAAATATTTATTAATCATTGTAATAGTCCTACTTACAAGGTTTCCTAAGTCATTAGCAAGTAATGTATTATATCTTTCTACAAACCTTTCATAAGTAAAGATTGCATCATTACCTAATGGCATTTCGGATACTAAATAAAGTCTTAATGGATCAACTCCATAACGAGATATTACATCATCAGGATAAATAACATTACCCTTAGATTTACTCATTTTTCCTTCTTTCATTAGTACCCAGCCATGAGCATAAAGTTTAAATTTAATAGGAACTTTTAATGCCATTAGCATAATTGGCCAATAAATAGCATGAAATCGCAAAATATCTTTTCCAACAACGTGAACTACTTCATCACCATTAACCCAATATTTTTGATATTTTTCATCATTTGTTGTTTTATATCCTAATGCAGTTAAATAATTGCTTAAAGCATCAATCCAAACATATACAACATGTTTTGGATTACTTAATACTGGAACACCCCAAGAAAACGAAGTTCTACTTACACATAAATCTTCTAGACCTTGTTTGATAAAAGCAATAACTTCATTTTTACGAGATTCCGGTTGGATAAAATCTGGATTCTCATAAATATAGTTTAATAAATCTTGTTCATATTTTTTTAATTTTAAAAAGTAACCTTCTTCTTTTACAACCGTCGTTGGCTTTCCGCAATCAGGACATGTATCATTTTCATTTAGTTGAGATTTTGTAAAGAATGATTCACATGCTACGCAATAATTTCCTTCATACTCACCTAGGTAAATGTCGTCTTGTTTTTGTAATTGTTCGAAAATTTCCTGAACAATCTTTACATGTCTCTTCTCGCTCGTTCTTATAAAATCATCATTACTAATATGTAGTCGTTTCCATAATGCTTTAGTTGATTCTGCAATTTCATCAACATATGCTTGAGGATCTTTTCCTAATTTTCCAGCAGCTTCTTCAACCTTTTGACCGTGTTCATCCATTCCTGTTAGATAAAAAGTATCATTACCACTTAATCGATGAAAACGGGCAAAAACGTCACAAGCTATTGTTGTATAAGAATTGCCAATATGAACTTTTCCGCTTGAATAATATATTGGCGTTGTCACATAAACTTTCATTATATTACCTCTCTCACCAAAGTACTTTTAATGCTCGATATTTATCCATTAAATCATCTTTTTCCATTTTCAATGCTTCTTCAAATGGAATTGCAACTAATTTATTTCCAACTTCGCATATACAGCAACCACTATTACCTTTTAATAATTCTTCTACTGCTTTGACACCCATCGTTGAGGCAAGTACACGATCTCGTACTGTTGGTGATCCTCCTCTTTGAACATGTCCCAATACTGTTGCTCTTGCTTCAAATGGTGTTTTTTCTGTAATAATTTTTGCTAGTTCATCAACATTTGTTAGATTTTCAGTAACAATTACAACTGCATGTCTTTTAAAACGAGACGCTTGTCTAATTACCTCTACAATATCGTCAATATCAAATCCAGTTTCTTTACTAGCCACATATTCAGCACCAACTGCAATTCCAGTCCAAATCGCAATAGCACCACAATTTCTTCCCATCACTTCAATAATAGAACAACGACGATGGCTACTAGAAGTATCACGAAGTTTATCAATAGCGTCAATAACTGTATTCATTGCTGTATCAAAACCAATTGTATAATCAGTTCCATTAATATCGTTGTCGATTGTTCCTGGAATTCCAACACATTTTATTCCCATTTTATCTAATGCTAAAGCTCCTCGGAATGTTCCATCGCCACCGATAGTTACTAATGCATCAATACCATATTCATTCAAATTTTCGATTGCTACTTCACGTATTTCTGGATTCGAGAATTCAGGTAAACGTGCTGTTCCTAAAAAAGTACCTCCACGCATTAATCTTTCCGAAACTGATTTTCGGAATAGGCGTTCGATTTTACCTTCATATAAACCACGATATCCATCATATATACCATACACTTCAAGGTTGTTGTAAATCGATGTTCTAACAACAGCTCTGATTGCTGCGTTCATACCTGGTGCATCGCCACCAGAAGTTAATATTCCAACCTTCTTAATCATGTTAACACCTCAAAATTATTATATCATAAATTACTATTTACTCAACATTGTAAACATTTTCAATAATAGCTTGTATTTTACCATTACGCATGTCTACTTTAACTTTTCCTAAATAAATATT
>DUOT01000028.1 GCA_012838705.1 Acholeplasmataceae bacterium | reverse complement strand
ACTTATGATATAATATTAATAGGGGAGGTAGCATGATAAAACTTCAAGAAATGACTCATATAAGCTTTAAAGCTTATAGTGATAAAGCAATTGATAAGATTGCAAGAGAGTATGTATTAGCAGGATATTTATCAGAAGATAATGCATTTTTATATACTAAAAAATTATTTGAAGACTTGCTTCCTAATGGTATAAATACTCAAAATCAGTTTTTATATGATATAATTGATGAAGATAAAAATGCTATCGGAATGATATGGTATATGGTAAGACCTAATGGAGAAGGTTTCATTTGTGACTTTATAATTAATGAGCAATATCGTGGAAAGGGATATGGTAAAAAGGCATTAGAATTGGTTGAAAGTAATGCTAGAGAAAAAGGAATTAAAAAGATGTTGCTTCATGTTTTTAATCATAATAAAGTCGCGATTGCATTATATGAAAAAATGGGATATTCTCCATATAGTATTCAAATGGCGAAAGAATTAAAATAAGGGGGGATTCTTATGGAAAGATTAAATGAAATCGTAAGTAAGTTTGCAAGTAGTGGTTGGGAACTAATTGACATTCCTGCAAGAAAATTTCAAAAAGCTTTGGAAGATTTGCGATAAGCAGTTAAAAAAGCTGATGAGGAATGCGGAAATTGTGGATGTGAATATGATATACTATACAAAGAATTTCTAGGTTTTTTTAAAGAAAAAAAGAATAGATTATAATCTATCCTTAATTTATTTATTTTGCAACCCTATAACCTTCGTTTGCTAGGGCATCTACTAAATCTTCAGTCTTTACATGTTCCGAATGTTCTACTGTAGCAGTTTGCTCGTCCAAATTTATTAGAACAGATTCAACACCACTTACATTTTCTAGTGTTTCTTTAACTGCTGCTGCACAATGTTCGCATTTCATATTTGTTACTTTTAAAGTTTGAGTCATAATGTCACCACCTTTCAATACCATTATATTATTTGCATTAATATTTCTTTTATAATGGTATTATAACAGAAATCTATAAATATAACTTATAATTTGCTTTAATAAATCAAAACAAATTATGGTAATAGGATAAGGAGTAAAAAAATGAGTTTTTTAAATGATATTATTAATTTTAAGCCTTTTAATAAGCAAGAAGAGGTAGATAAAGAGATTGCAATAGAATGTATTAAAAAACATACAAATATTTTAAGTCGTGAAAACAAAATAGTACATATGACATCATCAAGTTGGATTGTAAATAAAGAGAGAACTAAAGTCCTTCTTGCATATCATAAAATATATGATTCATGGGCTTGGACAGGTGGACATTGTGATGGCGATAGTAATTTATTAAGGGTTGCATTGAGAGAAGCAAAAGAAGAAACTAGTATAGTAAATGTAAGACCGATTGTTGATACTATATTTTCACTTGAAAATTTATGTGTTAGTGGACATATGAAAAATGGAGAATATGTATCTAGTCATATGCATATTAATGTAACATTTTTACTTGAAGCTGATGAAAATGACAAGCTTCATATTAAAATTGATGAAAATAAAGGTGTTAAATGGTTTTTGTTAGGGGATGCATTAACTGTTCCAACTGAAAAGTGGATGGTAGATAATATTTATAGTAAACTAAATAAAAAATTAGAATTATTTTTGAAAAATGTATTGGAGGTATAACCTTGATTCAAATATTAAACATGTCGATGATTTATCCCAATGGTAAAGGTGTATTTGATATTAATTTTAATGTACAAGAGGGAGAGGTATTTGGGTTTCTTGGGCCGAATGGTGCTGGGAAAACAACAACGATTCGTCAGTTGCTAGGATTTACAAATGCAACTAAAGGTAAATGTATAATTGATGGCATGGATACAAGATTAGAAGCATATAAAATCCAAAAGGTACTTGGATATCTTCCTGGGGAAATTGCATTTTTTGATAATATGACAGGTAATGAGTTTCTAACATTTATGGAAGAAATGAGGGGTAATAACTGTCATCGCAAAGAAGAGTTAATAGAATACTTTGAACTAGAAACTGAAAATAAAATTAGAAAAATGAGCAAAGGAATGAAACAAAAACTAGGATTAGTTGCAGCATTTATGCATGATCCGAAAATTCTAATTCTTGATGAGCCTACAAGTGGTCTAGATCCTTTAATGCAAAGAAAGTTCATTGATTTAATAAATAAGGAAAAGAAAAGAAATAAAACGATTCTAATGTCATCACATATTTTTGATGAAGTCGATAAAACTTGTGATCGTGCAGCAATAATTAAGGAAGGTAGGATTGTTGCTCTTGATTATATTCCAACACTTAAAGAAAACATTAGAAAAAGTTTCTTTGTAACGTTGAGAAGTAAAGATGATATTGAAATTATTGAAAAATCAGGACTTAAATATATTTTGATTGATGAAAATATATTAGAGATATTTGTAGAGAAGAATTTTGATTTATTTTTTAAGACTTTAAGTAAGTGTAATGTAGAAAGTTTAGATGCTTCAGAACAAACGTTGGAGCAAATATTTATTCGTTATTATGGAAGTGATAAAATATGATTTGGCCATTATTTAAAGCAAATATTAAAAATAATCGTTTTTTATGGATTTTAATGACAACGATTTACTGTTTCTATATATTTATGATAGTATCAATGTTTGATCCTGAAAATACTCAAGCATTAAATGAAATGCTTGAATTACTTCCTGAAGAGCTAATTAAAGCATTAGGTTTTGATAATTTCGGGTCAACGCTAATTGAATTTATTTCTGGTTATATAAATGGAATATTAATATTTTTCTTTCCACTAGTAATTTCGATTGTTGTTAATCATAGGCTTCTAGCAACCCTAATTGATAAAGGAAGTTTAGCTTATGTTTTATCAACACCTAATTCACGAAAGAAAATAGCATTAACTCAAGCTGTTTTT
>DUOT01000027.1 GCA_012838705.1 Acholeplasmataceae bacterium | reverse complement strand
TTTTAGATGTTGTTGCTCGTTTTTTTAGATATCTTGGGTATGAAGTTAAACTCGTATCAAACTTTACCGATATTGATGATAAAATTATTAATAGAGCAGAAGCAGAAGGAACAACAGAAACAGAGATTGCGGAAAGATATATTAAAGAAATATTAGAAACATATAAGAAATTAAATTGTATGCCTCATTATAGAAATCCGAAAGTAACAGAAACGATCCCGGAAATTATTGATTTTATTAAATTATTAATTGAGAAAGATGCAGCTTATGTTGCTGAGGGCGATGTGTATTTTGACGTAAGTAAAGTTAAGGATTATGGGATCTTAAGTGGGCAAAACCAAGAAAATTTAATGGTTGGAGCAAGGATTGCAGAAAATGAATTAAAGAAAAATCCAACTGATTTTAACTTATGGAAAAAAACAACAGTCGGTAAAAAGTGGGACTCACCATGGGGAGAAGGAAGACCTGGATGGCATACCGAATGTGTAGTCATGGCAAATAACATTCTTGGTGGAAAAATAGATATTCATGGTGGAGGATTGGAGTTAAAATTTCCACATCATGATAATGAAATTGCACAAGCTGAGATTGCATTTGGTCACCACCTTGCTAATTATTGGATGCACAATGGTAGGGTCGATTTAGATGGTGAAAAGATGAGCAAATCACTTGGTAATGTTATTATGGCTCATGAGTTAGTTGAAGAAATTGGTTATGGAGTATATCGATTAATGATTCTAAATGTTCCGTATCGTCAACCATTAAATTATAAAGAAGAATTGATAAAGCAATCAGAAACTGATTATGAAAAAATAAAAAGATCATTTATTAGTTTATATAGAAAACTCCAACTAGATTATCAAATTACTGATTATCAAGTAGAAATTAAAAACGAAGAATTAGTTAATCTAAAACAAGAATTTATAAAGGCTTTAAGTGATGACTTTAATACTGCAAATGGTCTAACAGTTATATATAAACTTGTAAAGATTATAAATAACTTAACTAGAATGAGAAATCCAGAAGTTTCTAATATGAAAGAAAGTCTTAAGTTATTAAATGAATTTTTATGGGTTTTTGGAATTGATTTTCCACTTAATCCACTAAATGAAGAAGAATTAGAGTTAGTTAAACGTTGGCAGGAAGCTAGAAAGAATAAAAATTTTGAGTTAGCTGATTCTTTACGTGATGAAGTTTATGAGCGTGGGATTATTTTATGATTGACCCTCATAGATTATCTGGAGCTGATCTTGCCTTTATTGGTGATGCTTATTATGAACTTAAAATTCGCCATTATCTTTTAAGCAAAGGTATAACTAATTTACAAAAACTACATGATTATAGTGTAAAGTATGTAAGTAGAACAGCTCAACATTTTATAATTAATAAAATTTTTGATGACTTAAATCCTGAGGAAATAAGAATATTTAAACGTGGTAGAAACTATCAATATAAGACTAAAACCGATGATTACATAAATGCATCAGGATTTGAAGCTGTAATTGGCTACTTGTACTTACAAGAAAATTTTGAAAGACTAGATTCTATTATTAGTAAAGCAATTATGATTATTGAGGGTAATAATAATGAGTGAGTTTATTTATGGAAAGAATCCTGTAAGAGAAGCATTAAATGCCAATAAAAAGATTTACAAATTATACTTAACTAAAAATAATCAGGAGTTGATTGACCTTGCTAAGAGGAAGAAAGTAAATTATCAAATTGTTACACAAGAGTTTCTTCAAAAACTAGTATCTGGAGTACATCAAGGAGCGGTTGCGGAAGTAGATAGTTATCGATATTATTCATTAGAAGAAATATTAGATACTAATAAAAAATATCCGCTTATCGTTATTCTTGATGGACTTGAGGACCCACATAATTTAGGTGCAATCCTAAGGATTTGTGATGCTGCTGGAGTTGATGGGATTATTATTCCAAAGCATCGTAGTGTTGGGCTAAATCATACAGTTGCAAAGGTATCAACTGGTGCAATTGAGTATGTAAAAGTTGCAGTTGTTACAAACATTACGCAAACAATCAAAAAATTAAAAGATAAAGGGTATTGGGTTGTTGGATCAGATGCAGGGGAAATGAGTGTTGATTATAGCGCTGTTGATTACAAGATTCCAATTGCTTTAATTATCGGTTCTGAAGGTAAAGGAATATCGAGACTAGTTTTAGAAAATTGTGACTATGTTGTTAGGATACCAATGTACGGTCATGTTAACTCATTAAATGCTTCGGTATCTTGTGGAATCTTAGTATATCAAATTCTTGAAAAACGTAAAGAATAATTATGGAATATAATGATAATGAATTATTATATTTGATTTACGAAGAAAATGAAGTTGCAGTTAGTATATTATTTAAGAAGTATATAAGTTTAATTAAAAATAGGCTTCAAAGATTTAATATTAAACCAGAAAACTATGAAGACTTTTTCCAAGAAGGATTAATGGCTTTACATGAAGCATTAAATATTTATAATCCTTTTATGAATAAATCTTTTAATAAGTTTTTTGATTTAATATTACAAAGAAGAATAATGAATGTTTTAAGACGAGAAAAGAAATACTTTTATGGTGTAAAACTAGTAGATAATATTACTTATTATGTACAAGAGGACTATAATACTTATTATTCAATCGAATACTATAGTTCTTTGTTTGAAGGGTTTAATAAAAAAGTATTTCAGCTTCGTTTTGTAGAGGGGTATAAACCTCGACAAATACAAAAGATTTTAAAATGTGATATTAAGAAAGTGTATAATGCGATTTATTATATACGCAAAAAAGTTAGAGAGCTCCAAAATAATGATTGACAAAAAAGGCTATTTTTGATAAAATAGTATGGTATTAAGGTGTTAATATGAGAATAAAAGTAATTTTAATTTGTGAGGAATGTTTATCTCGTAACTATACCACTAAGAAAAACAAACTAACAAATCCAGAACGAATTGTAATTAAGAAATTTTGTAAGAAATGCGGCAAACATACAATTCACAAAGAGACTAAATAGGAGGAATTTTTATGTCTAATAAAAAATTAAATCTTGCAACTAATAAACCCGAAAAAAAACAAAGTAGATTAATGGCTGTTTTTGCAAAAGAATATAAACATGAAGGACTAATTTTATTAGTACTTGCTTTAATTGCGATAGTTTTAGGTGTAATGTTATTAGTTGACATTTTAACTATCCCATCTGATGTATTCTTATTAGGAGATTATCCAAAACCATTTGCATGGACTTTATTAGGTTTGGGTGTTATTTCATTAATTCTTGCTGTATGGCCATTTTACAAACCATCGATCGAAGAAATTAAAAGAGTATCTTGGCCAACAAAAGGTACAATGATATCGAATTCATTAACAGTATTCTTATTTACATTAATTCTTGCTGTCTTTTTCGCACTAATTGATAGTGGATTTAGTGCTTTAGTATCTTGGCTCGATAAAATTGCAGGGTGATTAAATGAGTGAACGAGCTTGGTACGTAGTTCAAACTTATTCCGGCTTAGAAAATGCAGCAAAACGAAACATTGAAAACCGCGTTGAGTCAATGAATATGCAAGACTTTATATTTAATGTTTTAGTACCTGAAGAAAAAGTTTATGAAAGAAAGAAAAACGGTGAACTTAAAGAAGTTGTTATAAAGCCGTTTCCTGGTTATGTTTTCATTGATATGATTGTTACTGACGAAACATGGTTTATGGTTCGTAACACTCCGATGGTGACAGGGTTTTTAGGTTCTTCAGGTGGAGGTGCAAAACCAGTACCTTTACTAGAAGAAGAAATACAACCTATACTAAAAAAATGCGGTTTAATATCTGAGAAAAAGTTTGAAGCTGAAATTGGCGATGAAGTTAAAATTGTTGCCGGAGCATTTGCTGGTCAAACAGGAAAGATTGACCAAATCGATCATCAGAAAAAGACGGTAAGAGTTCTTGTTGATTTCTTTGGTCGTTTAACACCAGCAGAATTAGAATTTAATGAAGTTAAGCCATTATAATTTATTAAATAAATACTAGACAAAAAGAGTTTTACGTGGTATATTAACTAGTGGGTCGTTATCCCTTCTTAGTTTTTGCTAATAGACCCAACTTAACTTGCCTATATTGCATAAGAAGTTAAGTCCCTCTTTAGGATAGATTTTTCTATCCTTTTAATTTTTTATAATAATATATTAAAAAATGGAAAAACTATAAAAATAAAGATAAAATCCTTTGACAATCCCATAAAAATATTGTATAATATTTGTTGCGTGCATTTAAGCGTGTCTATTTTTGGT
>DUOT01000026.1 GCA_012838705.1 Acholeplasmataceae bacterium | reverse complement strand
TACGACACATATATCTCAAAATCACGTCCCTTATATTACGATTATTATAAAGAAATTGAAGGAATTAAAGTAAAAAACTGGTCAGAATTAATTGATGTAATTAAAAACGAAAAATATTTTAATCCTTCACAACAAACTATTTCCAAATTTCATACCTACCAAGATAATAAAAGTTCTCAAAGAGTTGTGGAAAAAGTAAAAAGAATAGTAAATGTAAAGTAATGGAAGAGTTAAGTTTAGACGAAATTAAGAAGGTCCAACTATATGTGTTAAAACAAGTTACGGAATTTTGTGACGAAAGAGGGATCAATTACTCATTATATGGAGGAACACTTTTAGGTGCGGTCCGTCATAAAGGATATATACCTTGGGACGATGATATCGATATTTCAATGCCTCGACCTGATTATAACAAATTTATAAATGAATTTCATCTGATAAAAGATAAAAATCTAAAAGTACATGCAAGGGAGCTTGACAAAGAATATATTTTACCCTTTTGTAAAGTGTCGGATGAAAGAACGATTCTTATAGAATACTCAGATATTAATTATGTCTTGGGAATAAACATTGATATTTTCCCAATTGATGGACTTCCAACCGATTATAAAGAATGTAGAAAATTAATGCTAAAAAGCTCAATATCTCGGAATTTTCTTGAATTAAAACGAACCAAAATCACAAAAAACAGAATATGGTACAAAAACAGTATTCTTTTCTTTTCCAAAATATTATTATATGGCATTCCTTCAAAAATATTTTTGAATACTATAGAAAGGCAAACTAGAAAATACAAATTTCAAAATAGTTCTTTTGTTGGCAATATTGTCTGGGGATATGGAATAAAAGAGAGATGCAACAAAAGTGTTTATAGTGATTATGTCCTTGTTGATTTCGAAAATAATAAGTTAAAAGCAATGGAAGGCTATGATGAGTACTTAACAAACGTGTTTGGGGATTATATGCAGTTACCTCCAATTGAAAAGCAAGTTATCCATCACAATTTTAAAGCTTATCTGAAATGAAAGCTTTAACAAATAAATGTTTTTACTTAAAAACAGTGCGAGAGTTTATCATTATTATGATACTTTTTTTTATCCCCTTTATTCAACTACTGTCTCAAAATAAAAATGATTTTAAAATTTTCAATGCATTATTATATAAAAATACGCCGGATCTAAGGAATTATGGGTTCTCTAAGATCAATATGATTTATGAAGATGGGGTGATATCTACAAATTACAAATTTAAAAAAGGCGATTATAACTGGAGATATATTGATTTTACAAAAATAATGAAAGAGGCACGTAAGACAGAAATAAAAAAAATACCCGTTTGTCTCGATGTAGAATATTGGGGAAAATATTTGTATAACAAAACTACAAAAAGTAATGCTGAAGATATCTATGAAAATTTAATAAATATGTATCGTGTAATAGATTCAAAATCGCTCATTTCAGTTTTTCATTATGGGGCTATTTCCGAAAGAATATATAATGCTTCAAACGTAGTTTATCCTTGTTATTATACTCATAGTACAAATAGGAATGAATGGATATCCATGGTCAAAAATGGCATTAATAAAATAAAGAAACGGAATAAGAATCTGCCCATTTATGCTTTTATTTGGCCTCAATATAATCCTGATCATAGTAAACATGATTTAGGATATAGTTTTATTGAGCCGGATTTTTGGAAACTGCAACTTGAAACTCTTTATCCACTGTGTGATGGAATAGTTATTTGGTCTCACTATAAAGACGAAAATGGCGATGTTGTTTATTTCAATGAAAATATGCCATGGTTTCAGGAAACAATAAAATTCATAGAAAAATATGATATTAAATAAATTTATAGACACATGTATCATGTGATTTTTTGTATTTTA
>DUOT01000025.1 GCA_012838705.1 Acholeplasmataceae bacterium | reverse complement strand
CCAAGAAGAAACAACAGCATCAACATTTTTTAAAATTTTTCTAACTTGTTTCCAAGTGCCAATTTTACTCTTCCTTCTTGGTATTAACTTATAGTTTAACTTAGTATGTTTTAAATAGTGCTCATCAACTATAGGATTGACAGACAAAAGGAAAAACTCAACATTAGGATATTTCCTTTGAATCAGCTCCATACCAGCAATTATGTATGCTTGTGTACCAATACTTGTCGTTGGTTTTAACGATAATGCGTCAAAGTAGATTTTCATATTTAGTTGTTTAATATTTATAAATAAATGATCTTGTTCTTTAGCAAGCTTCTGATTAGTCCAGTTTTTAAAAAAATGTTTTTTTAATTCACTTTTTCACTCTTAATTACATTTGGTTTACTATAGCGTTCTATAACACCTGCTGCAATCGTGATTAAAAAAAGAGGAAATCCTGATATAAATGAATTTGCAGAATAAAAAAAGTAATCATAGATAAAAACTAATACAGCAAAATAACCACCTAAAGCGATAAATAAGATAACTTCTGGTACTTGATTCTTATTTTTTATTACAAATAAGAATTTTCTAAAAAGAAGAATCAAATACCATATAATAAATAATACAGAAATAAAACCTATTGATAATGCATCTCTTCCCCATCCAACTATCCCATAAAGTATATTCATTGGAGTATAACCACTTCCATATCCTCTTGTTTCTTCGTCATATAGGCTCATAGGTCCAACACCCCATATGCTGGTATTATTATCATAGATTGAATTAAGTATTACTAAATTTGTTCCACTTCTTCCTCTTGAATAACCTTGTGCATCAGTGCCTTGTTCATATTCCTTAGCATAATCAAAAATCTGTTCAATTTTATCTGTAAACCCTTTATTTACAGTATTACCTGATTGACCAAAATCAGTATTTGAAATATAATAATTTAAAAAAGGCAAAACTATAATAAACACTAAGCTTAAAGTAACTATATATTTAGTAATAAATTTCTTAGCAGGAATTATATCTAACTTTACAGATAACAATAAAAATAACAATAGAAATAGAGGGAAAATAAAAACAATAGCTCTTTTCCCAGAAGCAAAACCTATAATAGTAAATAGAAAAGTAAAAACAAGCCATTTCATGCTTTTTTTATAAACTAAATAATACGATATTAAAAAAGCTAATACAGTAACAGGAAATATTGTTGCTAATGAACCAAATGCAATAGCAATTGTACCTATACGACCCTCAAGTTGACCATATGCAAATAAATTAAAGACGGAAACAATTATTTGCAGTATGCATAATATAAAAATTACTCGAACAAACTTTCTTATTTTTTCCCTGGAATTTAATGTGCTATAGCTTATAAAAAACAACATTAGGGAATATATTAAATATCTTGAATACGTAACTGCATTTATAATTGAAATATTATTTACATAAGCAGAAATTAAAGCACATAAGAAATATAATATTATTGGAACTATTAGAATTAAACTCCTTTTATGAAAGTTAGTTTTCACTAAACTCATTAAGAATAAAATTAAAACAGGTAATTCAAGAAATATTTTCAGAATAGTAGGATCAGACACCCTACTTTCTTCAGGAGTTAACCCAAATATATATTCACCAATAAACCCACGAAAAAACCATATAATAATATAGAAAATAAAAACCTTAAATCTCATAAATATTACGTGTTACTTATTTGTTTTGCTCATTATTTATTTGAAAAACTTGTAATATATCCATATAAAAAAATAAGAAATTTTGTTTTTAAGTATATAGCCTTTAAAAGTATTCGAATGACTAAACTTTGCGTTCATAGAGTCAATCTTTTTTAAGAAGTAATACGTTAATGAAAATTGAGTCTTTAGCCTTATTCTTGAAAATAGGATATAAATCAAATAACTATCAAAATATTTACCTAACAGCTCCTTTTTATTTCTTTCTATTTCTGAGCCATCAAGTAATTTTAAAAGAAACTCAATGTGTATTATTTGATCTTCGATAAATTTCTCCTGTTTAATATATGTCCAAGATGATCTAGAAACTGAATGTATATTTTCACGAATAATATAAAAATCATATGATAAATTCATATAAGCTTTATCGGCTTTCAACAAAACATTGACTAAAAAATGATAATCTTCATTGAAAGTCATATTTTCAGGATACATCAAATTATTTTTCAATAGAAAATCTCTTCGTAATATAAACATTGTGTGACCATTCCGATAAATAGGATCTAATAACTCATAAGCATCTATAATTCTGGCTTTGTCATTATTAGGTATACAAGAATAACTATCAAGTACAGAATCATCATTATATAACATACCTCTGTTACAATTACCTATTCTAATTAGATCTATATTATCATCATTGTTTTCAATTACCTGTGTCAGTTCTTCTATTGCACAATTTGCTATAACATCATCTGCATCTACAAACCATACAAAAACGCCTTGAGCGGAACTTATTCCATTATTACGTGCTGCAGATGCACCTTTATTTTCCTGATATTTATATTGTATATTAAATGTAGCGTGCTCTTTTATTAAAAATTTAATTTTATTTTCTGTATCATCTGTCGACCCATCATTGATGATTACTATTTCTATGTCATTTTCATCAACATTAGTGTTAAAAATAATTGATTCTAGACATGCCTTAATGTGGTCAGAAGCGTTATATGCTGGTATTATTATTGATAATAAAATCATAGTAAAAAGTCCTACTTATTAAGTTTTAGTGCCTCTTTTAAGAAATTGATTGATTTATTTTTCTCGTTATTAATTATAAGCTGAATTCTTTCAAAATCTATTTTAGTTTGTATTATATTATCTATCTTATAAATTATTGAATCTGGTTGATTATTATCAGGGGAAATCAATCTATCTTCTAAGTCAAAGGTTTTCAGTAATGAATTAAAACGTGTCATACCTCGCCTTTTATT
>DUOT01000172.1 GCA_012838705.1 Acholeplasmataceae bacterium | reverse complement strand
TGTCTTGAACCATAGACCTCGTAGGCGTCAGTCGTTCCTTCGATTATCGGGGCCCTAGAGCCAGACCTTGTGGCTTCTTGATAGGTTAGATTCCATTCACCTAGAGTGTTTACGTATTTTGTACCCGAATTATCTACGAGCTTAATGTTGCAGTCATTGCTATCAATGAGCTCAATACTGTAAACGCAATTTTCTCTCAAGTCAAGGTCGCTAGGATACAATTCATCCTCGAAGATTAAGCTTCTGATTTCTTGTCTGTATCTGCTATTTTTTGATACAGATACCGTGTATTCTTTGGACTTAGCCCAAATATTTTCGTCTGTCTTGGTGTCTTCGGGTATTACCTCAACAGCGTTTATTTCATAGACATCCCATTCTCCAATGTATCTGTCTTTAATTCCAAGTATGTTGAGTATCCACCAATAGTCCTTTACCTTCTTGGACTCTGGTTGAATAATCACCCTTATTCTTTTAATATTCGATATTTGAGATGGGAAATCCTGCCTAAAGTGTCTCTGATAGGGTAGTAGAGATGTTTTTGTCTGAACTGGTTTGCCCTGCCATTTAACAGCACCATTGTTATCTAGCAATTCAACTTGATATATATCTCCCGCACTTCCCATGACAACTTCCACATGGTCTAGACTTTTTGGAGTGTCAAGGGTAACTGTTATCTCTGGACGGGAATGATCTGGATAAGAACCTTTTCCTTCTTTTGTTCTACCCCATGCATAACTTGGAATAGAGGAGAAGAGTAGCCTTGTCGAACCTCTGATTACATTATCAACGCCGATTAATTTGTCATAAATGTTTTTCCAGCCACTTTCCTGATTACCCCAAGAAGCTGTTGCCCCCCTTTGGAGTCTTGCGTGGTTGATAATTTGCTCGGGCGTATGTTCGTGTTGAGTGTAGATTGAACGCCCAGATATTTTAAAGGCAAGTGACCTACTGGGATATTCCTGAAAGAACCTTCCGATAAACGACTGTGGCTGTCCCGTTTTAACTTCTGAGTTTGGGTTTATCCATACATAGATTGGGCTATTGTATTGCAGTTCTCCCTTGGAAATAATGCTTCCATCATCACTTGACCAAGTTGTTCCGTTCCAAACCTGAACTTCCATCGTCATGTTATAGAAGTTCTCTGGAATCATTGTCTGGAATACGCTCTCAGGAGATTTAGCGATTTGCTTTTTAGATACAATGTGACTTCCGACTTCATCATCATGATACACTGTGTCGCCCACGTGATTCGTATAGTCGGTATCACGCATGGATTCTTTTTCTAACAGATACTCAGATTTCCATGGAGTCACTATTGAATTATATTTCAATCTCCATCTGAAAAGTACTGGCTCTCTTAGTTCTTCTGTGGCTGAGTACCCTACGTTAAAGTAATACCCATCATAGTTGGGGGCGTTCTCTACTGCATAGTTGTAATCAGCAAGTTTATCAAGAGTGGTTTCGGTGAATGCGAACGTCGAATTCATTACTTCTTGATGGCTTGGGTTGACTTTGCCACCATCATACTTTTTATATCTTAAATGATAGGTAAGCGTCTCATTGGTAGCGAAGGACGAGAAAACCTCTACTTCGTAGATATTCGTCCCCTTTTTGTTGAGGTAAATCTTATGTGGCCCGATTGGGGCGACGCTGTTTGAAACTATAGAGATGTTTTGACCAGTATACTCAAATCTATTTTCTGTTCCAGATATTCCTTCTTCGTAGTGATAGAAACGAGAAACATATCTGTAGAAAAGCGGAACTGGTTCTCTCTTGGGGTCTTCGTATCTATAGTATTCGTTAGTCATCTTGATATCGCTTAGTGGAAATTTAGCCACGCCAGCGTCATTTATTAGAATACCATTTTTGTCTACATAAAGATTGGTCTTTAGATTACTGAGTGGCTTATTGTTCTCTGGAATACTAGCGGAGTAGTCGAACACCTGAACCGCTTTATCAGAGGAAAGAGAAGGTGCGCTAACGAAAGCGAGGTTAACACTGCCTGGTGGAACTGTGTTCCCGATTCTTATAGTTGATTCGTTTTCTTTTAGCTCAGGATTAAAATTACGCACCGTTCTCACCAGCCTTCACTAATATTGATGTTTTAACGCTAGTCCCATTAGGCACAGAGAAAGTTAATTCTGCCTTGGTATCTGTTGCAATAGAACTTGGGGCGGTATATCTAAATGTTGATCTATTTCCACTTATTGCAACCAAAGTAAGTATTCCGATTGAGGCTGTACCACTAATCTCATTATTGTTTGTTGGATTACCCCATTGGTCGAAACAGTCAATGTGTACTACAGATCTATCATAGCCGTTTGCCCGTACAATGTCAGGATCTGCGGAGGCACTCATTCTAACTGTATCGCCGATTTGATTCGCTACATATATAAAGCCTTGGTTAAAGTGAGTCAGCGACGGATCAATTGTTACTCTGGTTTCCACGTAGTATTTGGTATCGCTTGAATCTTCGTACGTTATCTTGATGTTATTTTGCTCCTCAGAGAACGTAATCGTTGAGCCATTTTCTTCATTAGAGATGATAAACGAGTTTTTAACCCTGTAAGAAACTCTAAGCTCAGTTCCCCTTTTTGGTACTGGCGATAAGGAAATCCGATTAGACGTATCATACTGTTCGATAAGTGGAGTATAAGATCCATTATCATTGTCAGTAATATTAACATGATTGAGGTCCAAATCATTGTATTTAAGATAAATGTCAGGGCCACCATCGGCGATCACCACCTCTTCGTTTTCTATTGTGTAGTTGAAATCTTCATCCAAAAAAGATACCTGAGTTAAGTATCCATTGTCGGTCTCTACAATAACAGGGGCGCCCTGCATTGGTGTGCCACTGATTTTAACCTGATTGTTTTCATCTGATTTCACGAAAAATTCTGTTGTGGGCTTTGCGAACAGATAGTATTCATCGAGGTTTTCCCCAGCAAAGTAAGTACCAGAAGTGATTCTTAAATTCCAATCTGATTGTTTTGCGATGTCGGCAACTTTTAAATCTAATCCGTCACCAACCCCTATTTGAAGATACTTACTTGCGATTCTATCAATGGTAGGATCCCATCTGTGAGGTAACACATCAAGTCCCATTAAGTTCTTGTCTATTACATCCCAATACGCTTCATCCCAAATAAACTTATTCCATAAAATAGGAATCATGTCTGATAACTCTTGCGCCCACTGCTTGAGCTCATTTGAGGGGCTGCCGTCTGGATTAGTTAGTTCTTTTTTGAACTGCTCGTCGCTTAAAACATCTAGCTTGATAGAGTCCTTTTTGATGTAGGTAACTTCTGCATCGGTATTCTCGTAAGACAGCATTATTAGCTCTACGCTCGGAGACTCGTAGGTTGTATCTGGCCTACTAAGTTTAACTCTCAGCCTTACGCTGGAGTCTACCATGTATTTTTCTTCAGCTCCATCTTCGATTAATGTCACAATAACTTCGTCGCCATCGGTGAGGTTTTCTACGTGAGCTACATCTAGCTCGTAGTGCATTACATCGACACTTACTGCTGTTTCTTCTGGAATATCAGCTTTTAATATAAGGTTGTTCCAGTGCTCAAGATTATCTATCGAGATGACTGGAGTTGTTATGATTCCGCTTAGTGCAGATGGGGCTAAAACTATTTTGCCGTCTTGTATTTCGCACTTGTTTAGAGTATAGTCTTGGTCTGGCTTGTTATCTGGGAAAACCAATACTTCGTTTTTGATTTCAACAGCATCTTCTTTGATCTCAAGCTCTTCTGGTCTAGAAAACCTATTTCCAACTTTAATGCTCTCTATATATGTGTCTACTGGGAGAACACATCTCTCGTTGTTCTTTTCCCAAGTGATACTTTCAATCAGATCCATTTGCCCAGCAAGACCAAATATCAGACCCATATGCGAAGAATTCCCAGGGTATCTGAATACGTTTTTGATGCGCTTGGCAAAATCCTCATTGCCTTCGCCATTTCTTCTCATTAGTCCAACTAAAAGCCCAAGCTCGTCAAAACAGTTCCAGACATGATGTTTAACTTGGGAGGACTTATTTCCTGTCCAGATTGTTTGTCCATCTCTATCTATTAGCTCTAGGCTATCATAGGGGTGTTCTGTATTTAGATAGATGAGCATCTTATCGAAATCTAAGATAGCTGAGCCTTTATTTTCGTAAAACTCTCTTAATGTGCTTACAACATTTACCTCATTGCCACCTGCCTTGACCTTGTACCTTTTAGATGGAGAAAGCCTAAGCCCATGGAATGCTTTTGTCACCCATGCAATCTCTCCAAGATTTGCCTGACCAATATATTGATTGTATAGTGCTTGATTGATTGCATCGTCTATTTCGTCAAGAGTTAATGCGAACGAGTTTAAAAACTGTTGCCCGACTGACGTAGGGTCATTAGCCATCTTCATCCAAGGAGGGAGGTTATTTGCCCAAATAGCTGTTTTGTTTGAATACGGAAAATTCTCGTTGTAACCATTGAAAGGCATTTAATCTCCTCCTTATAAGATAGTTATGTCTTGAGATGATATGCTTAGTTTTTCGTCCCAATAGACATCTTGGTTTTGAATGAGAACAGCCTTATCTCTTAAATGGAGGCTATGAATCTCCACATCTTCGATATCGTCTGATACTCCTAAAATAGCACTTTCTAGAGCGTTAATGATTAGCCTTTGTCCAAGGTCATGTGCTTCGATGAAAAGTCTTATGGTAGACCTTACGCTTTCTACCAGGAATTGTCTATCAACATTTGGCTTAGTAATTAGCCGTGCTGATATTCTAACTGGAACATCTTTCGGCCTCATGGCATACCCTTTAACTCCATATGCTTGATAACGATCAATAACGCTTTGAACCATGCTTGTTACACGATCTGCGATATTGCTGTCCTCTGGAATAACGTAAACAGAAAAAGAGCCAGTACCGTGAGTGTATGGGATTAATCTAGCATCTCTTACGCCCTCAACAAGAAGGCAGTTCATTCTAATACTCTGCTCGTTTGCTGTTGCCAGTGTGTACACTTGGTTAGTAATTCTATACCTGAAGTTACTATCGCTTTCGCCAGGCAACCTAAAGCAAGCTACGAGTTCTCCAATCCAATCTAAGTAAACACCTGAAGCATTTGACACGAAAGCCTGAAGCATGTTTCTTTCAAGATTCTTCTCGCTTTGTTCTAGTTCCATATTGACTAATTCCAGAATCATTCGAGCCCTTGCGCCAGGGCTAAAGTTGGTAATGTCTGTGTTTTCTTTCAATAGTTGAACTTGTTTGTTGGTAATATCTATTTCTTTTCTAGGTGCGAATGGCATCGACTTACCTCCTTCTTTAGAGCTTTAAAACGTATGGTATTCTTACTTCGCCATCTTCTTGAGCATCAATAAGAATAAAGTATAGAATAGTTTTAGTGTCAGTAGGCATTACGTGAACAGAAAGGTCGTTAATGTTTACCTTATCATCTCTGGTAAGAGCTTCAATTAATTGTTTGCGCCCTATCTCGCCTGTTTTTTCTGTGTTGGGGAGACCGATTAAATCCTCCATGTTTGAACCAAGAGTAATGTGTCTGCGCCACTCTGACTTATTGGTTTGAATTCTGATCCTAATATCATCCTCTAAACAGTTCAGTCCGTAATGCACTGCAAAATCTCCAGTTTCATCTAGAGCTAAGTCGCCATCCTCTGTTAAGCCAATATCAGCAAGCCATCCATATCTACCCATTGTGATCAGCTCCTAAATTAAATGGCAATTGCTTTATTATTTTTTCAAGCGATTTGGCGAGGCGAGCTGGCCCCTCCATACCAGGAGGAAGTAGGGCTGAAGAGGCAGGTAAAAAACCAGATGGATTAAAGGGCATTAGTGTTGCCATACCCTCTGTGGAGTTTCTTGCGCCAGGAGCCCATGCAAGACCTTTAGGATCTGATGTATAAAAACTTGCAGTATCAGCCATACACAAGAATTTGGATGCATGTACTGTAATTGAATTCGTAACTGGATCTATTCGGAGACCCAGGTCGTTTTTGGAAAACAGGTCAATGCGACCATTTCGGTAGATTCTTATTGTTGCTGGGCTGGTTGGGCTTGAAATTCCCACTTCGTCATTGATAACCCTTACCTCTTGTTCCATCGCCTCTTTGGGATCGAATGGCTTTCTGGTCTCTAAAACTTTGTCTCTCCAGCTCATAATATCTCCTCCTTACAAATACCCATAAGAAAACGGCATAGCTGTTGATGCGTAGTCACGCATCTCGTCTTGATTTATAATCTCTCTAATAACAGGGTTTGCTGGGCTACCGTTATTAAATACTACCTTTACGAATGTTCCTCTTTTAGGGTCAGGAACAATGTGCATGTTTTCTTTAAGGTAATCTAGCGGTACATTCTTGTAGTCCATAAGTCCCCCAGTCCAGGGGTTGTACGCCGAAATGTTAGCTAACCTTGTGTCAGCGTTATACGACGTAACAACCCCAATGGTCTCGTGGAGGAATTTTTGAAGCTCTGGCCTTACCGCTTTATCTATTATTCTTTTAACTAACTCATTGGACATCGTCGAACTCCCCTTTTCTCGGATAGCGAGACACATAAATCTTATCCATGTACTTTCTACGTATGGATGCAATCTTTGCCTCGTACATGATATAAGCTGGCGTTCCATTGGTATACTTCTCGTTTAATATATCTTCCATATTGCGGAAGGTTTGAGTATCCCTGTCGAACTGATAAGCGCCCCATGGACCGTATAGTTCAGACCAGTTGCCCCACTGAGCCATCTTATTGAAGAACTCATATGAGATTGGGAAGCTATCCGCTTTTGAATTAGCCAGCTCATTTAACTCTTTGAGAGTCATGTTTTTAATGTCCTCATAGTCTATTCCTTGAGTAATAGCGTCGAGGGCTTGGTCGAATTCAATACCCTTTCCAATCGCCCCTATCTCTATTGCTAGTCCATTTGCATGAGATGGTTTTTGATTTGGCCTGGGCTCCCATGTGGATTGGATGAATATTATATTTTCTGGCGTAGTATTGAAGAATTCATCCCATGGATCCTGGAACGCAGGAGATACAGTCTGCTCTGCGGGGCCATGGAATCTAATTCTACGCTGGTTTTTAAAGGGAACCATTATATTCCGTTTTGACTCCAGCTCTTGTTCGTCAAGCTCTGCCATGTATTCTGTTGTGCCACGAGAAGTTCTCGCCACAATTCTTTCGTCTTTTTCAGACCAGTCTCTATGCAAGCTCTCTTGGTAGCCTTCGATCATTTTATTGGCTTCAACTATATTGTCACCATACCAAGAGTTTGCCATCTCAACTGTTCTATCCGCAAGTTTAACACCATCACTAGAAAGACCAAGTTCGTCACCAAGGGAAAAAAGCAAGCGGTCTGAATTCATAATCCCTGACAACCATTCTAGGGATTTGTTTAGCCATGCGTACTTTGTGACACCTGCTTGAGTACCGAGCACAATGCCCTTGTGCCCTAAGACTCCAGCAGAGAACTCACGGCCACGGTATGTCAGGAAGTTAATAACTACACATTCCTCTTGGTCAAGCCATCTCTGAAGAAGATTTTGAACCGACTGGATTGTGATTGCTAGAACCACAACCCCCAAGACAAAACTCGCTACTGGTGGAGCTACAAGTAAACCTGAACTGGCAGCGCCCAAAAGAGAAGCAAGACTAATTCCAAGTCCAGTGAGTGCACTGCCCCACCCAGCTAGCTTTCCAAGTGCTCCTGCAACTTCTGTAGCTGCAAGTTTTTCTTGCAACCCTGTAAGTTTTGCAGTTGCGCTAGTTCCTGCTTCTTCTAGGCCCTTGGACATTATTTTAGCGGTGCTGGTTTTGAAAAATAGAAAGATTATTTCTACTATAACAGCAGCTGCCAGGGAGCTTTGCCATCCCCACAACTTATTTCTGTTGGGGTCAGCGACTGAGACAGTACAGTCAGGAACTATACTTGTGATAAATCCAGTCTCTAAAGACAAGTGGTGAGTGACCTCTTTTACTTCAAAGATACCAAACATCTCAGTATATTTGTCCCACAGATACACAGCGTCGTAGGGCTTAACAGACGGATCGCCCAAGACTATAAGTTCACCTTGATACATGTCTTTCAGATAGTCACGAACAGCACTTTGAGCAACAGCAAAAGCTAATGCTTCTGATATTCTGGTTCTGGATAGTCCAACTATTGGAACCCAGTTGACTGCTTTCGTTAGAACGTCTGTTGCTTCGGAACTAATCCCTGTGTATATCTGTGTGGTTCTTTGGAATTGCGGATAAATATCCTTATCTGCATAAGCTGTTATACTTGCTTCATGATTGCCAGATGTTTCCGCACCCCATAGCGCTGAAATCATGCCCAATATATTTGAAGTTCCAGCCTGATACGTGCCAATTACATTTGTATACATATCTCGGCTGGTTGCTTTGATTGAGTTGTCTATAATATCAGAGACACTAGAGTAGATGTGCCACTGTTGAAGTGGTTTTCTTATCTTTCTAATTCCAGGCTCAATATCAAAACCTAGATCTTCTATTTCCCAATCATAGACATAACCCCAATGCGCCATTCCATAGAAAAGTGTTGACCTAAATCCAACAGGTAGCACTGTTGCTATATAGTTCGGCATAGCCATAGCGCAGGTCTGAGCAACGTCCCAAATTGTCTTATTATAGACATCAATCGTGATATTTTGCTCGTCACCTTTGGAGTGCCATGCAAATGGATTGATTAGATGGTCATATTGGTACGGCTCTCCCTTGAAGTTAGCTGGATAGATGTTTTCTCCGATTTCTTCTGCTAAATACCATACGCCTTTGGTGTGGTCTACACTTCCAAAGTGGATTACACCAGATGAATCTTCTTGCCTTCCAAAGTAACCTCTGGTTATTCCTCGTATGGCTTTTTGAATAGCTGAGTGAGTCGTCATTAATCCAAGCAAAAGATCTCTTGGCTCCGCTCCGAATTTTAGGAAGCCATTAACAGAGCTCTTCTTGCTAAACGGAAGAATGTTAGTTAACTCTATACCATCTCCTTGAGCTATGATTTCTACCATATCTCCAGGCTCAAACTCAGTGATTGTTCCGTTGAACATTACTGGCATCTTCGCAGCATTAGAGCCATATCCGAGTCTAACTGATATTCTTGAACCAGCAGAAAGCATTAATCTTGGCTCCAGTTGGTCTCGTAACTCTAAATGCAAGTCGCTGGGTTTAGTGTGCAGGACTACCTCCCAAAAGCTTTTCTTAATCATTGGGATGTGGGATTGAGAGCCCCTACTATGAAGGTTTCCTACCCCACCATAGACGTTGGACATAGTAATCATACAAGTGTCTGCGGCATTCTTTCTACTCTTGTGTATAGAAAGATCAACTACAGCACTCATGTCGTAGAAGTTATCCCATAACTTCCACCATCTAATTTTTCGACCCTCATCTATCAAGCAGATATGGTACGTAGGGAATGCTTTGACCATCCTGCCAGAACAGTCTGTGTTGATGTAGTCGTACCAGCTTCCCTCTAGTGATTCTTCTTCTGTTGGCGGCCTTGGGCCAAAGACTGCACGAATATCATAGAAATGATCGTCGTCATCAATTGGCTGAAGCACCTGGTACTCGAAACTTCTTTTGTATTCTTCTTGTTCGAGATGCTTTATTGGTCCGTATTTTACTGAAATATTTGCTGATTGTTCTCTACGCTCTTGTTCGGCCTGGTACTTGACGATCCTTCCAGACGAAGCACTAAATAGCGCATCGTATCTTTTTATAGGATCGCCTTTGCCACTCTTGAAGGATTTAACAATGTCGCTCATTTTAAATCCCTCATAGGCTACTGCTGCTAGCCTCCAGAAGAAGTCATGGAGTGTTTTTCTGTAGTCGTCGAATTGCTTGTTTGAGGAGCGGTTTTGGCGTACAGGAGGAAGACTGCGGAGCAGAGGGTATCCTGCATACTTGATGAGGTGATTTAGCAGATCTACTACTTCGTTGTAGTGATTGTTGTAGAGAAAGTCTCTCTTTTTCTTTAGGTATTGCAATGAATACCTGATATTGTATTGGTAGTCATATACGATTCGCCAAGGATCTATAGGTTCGTAACCTCTGCCGTCTTTTCTTCTTATGTGGCTAGTATCTTTTGCGCCTTTGGTCCAGTGAGCACCTAGGTTAATTTGTCCTATACCAAACGAGCGATGCCATTGGTCATCCCATCTGGTATATGCCTGAACTGGCTGACCGATAACTGACTTTTCTACGTGGTTAATTACTTTAATGCCATCCATTGGATAGAGCTGAGTAGTATTGGATTCATAATCAAACAACGCTCTGGCTATATTTACGTTAAGTGAAAGCCCGCTCTTAATTGCGTAGCCATGCACTATTTCAGGAGGATCCGCAAATATCGGTTGTGTGGCGACCGCGCCTATTTCACTATGAATTAGCTCTGTCATCCTTTTTCGGATCTCTTCTTGAGAGATATATCCCTTCGGTTGGAAATACCTAACAACTTCTTCTAGCGGAGGAAATACTTCTAGTCTCTTGTCTTTATCTGTGCATAGCCGAATAGCTTTTTCGATTTCTTCTTCGGTGTCGTAGCTTGGATTGTGTTCTCTAAGTGCCTTGTCGATGGTATCCACCAAACCCCTACCATCAGGAATTTCGTATCCTTCTGTTATCTCGAAATGCTTTCCACTGTCGCCAGGGTTCACATGTAGGGCGTCTATGTCAAGATCCTCAAGTGTAACACTTGGTTCTTCGACGCCTTCAATCTGAATCTCTACTGGGCCCAAGTAATCGCCACCGTAGGGCAAGTGCTCCCAATTTCCAGCTACGTCGACAAAGCTCATTTGAACTTGATCTCTTGTTTTTAGCTTTCTCTGCAATGAAGCAGATATTGGGATACTCGGTTTAAAATAGAAGTCTGGATCGACATAAATACCACCATTGGGTGTATCATCTGACATTTTGGGGTTCCATGTCGCAAGCCTTAGTGTTCCGTCGTCTTCGACTCGAACCCAGCGTATTCTTTCTGTAGCATTTTGCTCTTCTCCGCTTGGAAGAGTCAGCTTAACTCGAGACAGCTCTTCCCATGTTGGAAGCTCAAGATCTGGATACAGCTCAAAATACTTAAACATGTTGTTGATAGAGATGTATCTGTACTGAGAACGCTTGCCTCCATCGTGAGCTATATAAATATCCCTTCTCAGCTCATCTGCACTTCTGCGACCATCATTGGCCTGATGCATGTACTCTACAGACTCATTGTGGTTCTGAGGTCGAATGAGTTCCTTTAGTGGTTCATTGGCGCTGTTCTCATCCATACTACCAATCTGGAGGTATCTCATTGTCGAGTCTGCGGTTCCTATGATTCCGCCAGTTCTTTCGATTCTGCGTTGCATGACGTCGAAATCGATCATGATGATTTCAATGTCATACACTCCTGGCAGATTGGGAACTGTTCTTACGTTAATCTGGTCGATCAAAACATACTTAACACCCATTAAGTTGGCTAGATCGTGGTCGATTTTGATAAAGCCAGCTTTTACGTAGTCAGCAAAGTCACGAGCAACGACCTGCGAATAAGAGAATAGATCTTTAAGGTCTTGTACGTTTTCTTCGCTGTCTGTGCGTATATCCAGTTTAATGAATATGTCTTGACTTCCCAGGAATTGATGTGTAGGAGCATCCATTGCCTGAAGTTGTAGATCGCTTACTAGGTTTTCGTATGCAGCCATAGCATTCGTTAGATGCAGTTTATCTGGGTGTGTTATATCCCACTCCAGAAGCTTCGTGGCAAAGTAATCCTCAGCAATAAGCTCGTTCGCAGCCAATACGTCGCCTTGCGCATCTATTGCGTTTTCATCTGAAAATGCATTAACATGCATGTTGTACAGTAACTGAGTAAGCCTTGGGTTGCTAGTCTGAATTGCGGTTGTCAGGTCTTCGTCTTTGCTATATATTTTGATTTCGTCTGCGCTTTTGATGATAAATCTGACGTATCCTAGAGATACTCCATCATCATTTATATAGGGCTTATATTTCTCGTCCTCACGTTCTAATGGAGTCCATCCAGGTAAATTAGTTGCAGACAAATGACCCTTAATAGGAATTTCGAAGATATACCCTTCAGTACCAAATCCATCGTCAGTGGTCTTTGGCGTCCAATTAAAACCAGAAGGCGATTCATATTTCATTTTTGCGGTGTACGGCCATATGCTCGTGTTTTCCAAAAGCTTTATTCTAGTAGGCAATCCAACAACGTCGCCTAGGATACTATTTGCTATCTCTAGGTATTTTTTGTACTTATTCTCAATAGTAAAGAGCCCCTCTTTCCAGGCGCCCTTCGCTTTCACCAGATCTTCTTTTAGCTTGTTTACCTCTTCATTGCTTTCGATGGCCTCGATCGCTTGTTTGACCTGCATCATAGTAACTAAGTCATCCATGTAGTAGCTAGAGTGCACACCAATAGAAGCTTTGGCAGCCTGGGTCTTAGATAACGCATGTGTCTTATCTCTGAATTCTGTTAGTTCTTTTAGTGGGATATACTTGAATGTGAAGTCGTTGGTCATTCCAGAGGAAGGGATTGCCTTTAATCTTCCATGGGCTTGTGGAATAGGTTTACCGTTTTCGTCGTACTGGTAAATCAAGTCTTTTTTGTAGTACCAGTTAAACAGAGGCCAGTCAATGAGATTGGCAAAGAATGGTTCTGTGGAAACATAAGGGGTGTGATTAAACTTATAGCAAATGAGCTTTGCCATTAGATTGTTTGGAAAACCAGGGACTGTGTTGATAGTGAGGTTAGCGAGGGTTACTGCGTAGACGTTGTGGATGTCATTGAGGTACTTACTTTCTACAGGGAGAAACGGAGTTCTTTTAAACTGAGCGATTAAAGCTCTTAGTCCATTGTCTGGGTCATTTATTTGGTCAACATTGCTAAAGTATAAATTCATTTCAACCCTGACGTTTGAGTGTCCAGTTTGAGACTTTACCGAGCCGTTAGCCCTTAAAGCGGGAACCCTGTTTATCGTAGACTGTGTTGAAACATCAATCTCAAGTGGAGGAATGATAAATGTAGAATTGCCTATTTTAACCTGATAGTCTTTTACGCTTCTGGTATACTCGGATTCGCTCTCTAGGAACTCAGAAAACGGATTACCTTGACTGAAGTCAATGTCTGTTATGTCTGAGCCAGAGCCCACACCCTTTTCTACCGATACAAGTTTATCGTCCCTTGAAAATGTACAGATGACATAATCGCCTTCAGTTACCTCGTCGGGAGTGCCTTTATAGGTTATTATGCCTATGCCTTCTCTGTTGTCTTTGTCGAAGATTTCCGTCCACTTCTCACTTTTAATCTCTATCCTGTTGTTAATTTGTCTATCCTCCACGAGAGCAATAACTATGCTCTCGTGTATGAGGATACTGTCGTTTTCATGTTTTTTATAGAAGGTAAACTTCTCTACAAATCCTTCTCTTTTATTCATGAGCTACCTCCTATCTCAGGCTCTCTGCAAACATGTTTTGCAGGAATTGTGGACTGAATTTTTGAGTGTTATCTGTTACGTTTACATGTGTTCTTACAGTAAAAGGCATTCCGTTATTCATAGCCTGATCTACATAGCTAGCTGCTTCATGTCCTCCAGCAGTACCAGTCGCTCTAATATTAACTTTGAGTCCACGTGTTTGCGGAGAATCTTCTTCTACGTAGGCGCTTCTTGGACCTAAGTTATGAGTTGTTACTGGGGGCGGGGGTTCGTCGGGAATGACATCCGAATCTCTAGGATTCATCACTCTTAGCGCCAGCCCGATAGCGAGCATACCACCCATAACAGCAAGTCCAGTTTTTAGACCCTTTTGTGCACTCATTTGAGTGCTTATATCTTCTATGGTTTCGCCTACAGCGTCACCAAGTCTACTTAGCTGAGATGTTGCTTGCTCTGTTGCCTCACTAATTGCTTCTCGTGTCGCTCCGCCTACTTGTGTGTGTCCACTTTCAAGCAAGTCGGTAAATGTCTGAGGAACACCAAGCTTTGGCCTTTTACTACGATCAACGTAATAGCCAGCCTCCTGAAGCATATCGATCTTTTCTAAGAAGCTAACCATCTTTGAGTCGACAATTCCACCAGAGCTAGTAAGAGCTTCATAGGCTTCTGGCGCAGTTCTTAATCCAGAAAGACCAACTTTTAGTTGAAGGTCATTCCAATGTCTGCCTATCATTGACTTCATCTCAACAAATGTATCGACTATTTCTTCCATAGCCCATGCAGGGCTGTCTAGATCTCTTGCCATTCGGACTTTAATTTTGCTACTGTCTATATCTAGAATCCTTAGAGTGTCAAGCAAAATGTCCCTGTCGGCATCTTCAGATGAACTTAATTGGTGAACCAGTGTTTCGATTGCCAGTAAGGAAGAGCCCTCAGTAAAGTGCTTAGATGAGAAACCAACGTTTTGCTCTAGTACTCTTCCGAACTCTTCAATCTGTAGGAATTTCAAATAGCTCTCTTCATTGCCATATCTATCAAAGTCTCCTTTGTAGATGTCCTGTGCAATAGAGCTTATCTTTGCCGATATATTTGATAGACGACCAATGGATTGTCTTGTTATTTTGGCAGAAAGTGTTGCACTATCGTTGAGCGCATCATCAGCTAGATTAGTGACTCCTTCTTGAATGAGGGCCTCAGAGAATGCTTTTTCTCGGCTGTATTTGCCTGCAGCGAAAACACCAGTCTCTTTATCTAGAAGTCTGTCCATTATGTGGGCATGAGTATCGTACTGAAGATCTCCAAGGCCTTGAGTTATAAGTTCTTCATCTCCGAATATTTGAGCTATCCTGGCTTTTTTTAGCTCTTCTTGAGTTGCCCAGAATCTTTTTCTGCTAGCCACACTACTTGACTCTAGGGGGTTCATGTCTTGCAACCATGCTATTGCCTTACCAAGGATGTCGCCGTCCATGTCACCATCCATGAACTCAGCTAGAGATGGGGAAATTATAGCAGCATTGCCTTCTAATTCATTGGAAATCTTTATATTAACTGAGGTTAGTCCCTTTTGGTGAATGAGCGGAAAGCGCTCTCCGTAAGCCTCAATACCCTCTGTTAATAAATATTCTTCAAGAGTAGTCGTTCCTCCTCCATCTAGTTTGATTCTACTGGTTAAAGTTTTTTCTCCAAAGACTTCTGCCATTCGGTCTCTGGAGACAAATATAGTGGCTAGATCATCATAAGATAGAGTGCCATCCGTGTATGCTAGAGGAGATGCTATCTGTAATCTACTCATTAAAGATGTGGGCATTCTTCCGCCGAGAACTCGCTCGAACGTAGAGCTCTTGGAGTCTGTGAGCTCATAAGCGGCTTCATCCAGCCAGTCACGGATCTGAGTAGACATTTTGGATTTGAGTTGCTGTGCGCTATCTTTAACTACCTGATCATCTAGGGCATCTGGCATATCATAAAGCGCATGGAATTCCGCAACTGTGTCTAAAAGGTCTGCTAGTTTTCTCTTGTCCATACTCATGACATAGAGATTGTCTTCAGTCATTCCAAGTTTTTGAGGGCCGATCCATAGCTTATCAATGGTTTTGAATTTGCCTTTGCCCATGTCTATGGTAATATCTGTACCTAGGTCTAGATAAAACCCATCTTGAACAATATCGCCTGTTGCTTTCTTGAAAAACCTTCTTTGATCAAATACTGTTCCAGCTATATCTACGTCAGTAAAAAGACCAGTTCGCCTTGAAAGCGGTTTAAAGTCTGATATTGTCATGAACTGTGATTCTGCTAAATCATCTACCTCTCCAAACACTGAGTCGAGCGTTTTAACAAATCCTCTTGCTTGGGCGAGATACTCTTTTCTCTGTGGGTCTGAGTCTAGCCCATCTTGGAGCCATCTGCCTATTT
Source organism: Acholeplasmataceae bacterium (assembly GCA_012838705.1). Lineage (GTDB taxonomy): Bacteria > Bacillota_I > Bacilli_A > ML615J-28 > CAG-698 > DUOT01. The sequence goes on along the minus strand of DUOT01000172.1, from coordinate 21,786 downwards.
CGGTTAGGTTGCTTGCCCCACCACGATCATACATGGTTCTTAATACTGGATCCTTGTATGCTAAACCTCGCCTTTCAAGCGCTTGCCATTCACGCATGCCAAATTTTATACCTTGGCCGTGACCTCTTACGTTGGCTGACCTGAGTTCGGTGTTTACATTCATGAGCCTGACCTCGTTCATCTCTCGTCTTAGGTATACTCTCATGTCACCTTCGCCTAGCCAGATGCCTTCACTGTATCCCATCTCTTTATAGAGATTCATCATGTCAGCGATGGCGTTCTCACCTTTGTTATATATTACGTCTGGTACCTCGTAATACACGCCACCATGCCATGCTACTTTTTTCTCTGGAGTGAAGCCAAAGTATTTTTTTGTGGCTCTTGCGAATTCTTCTTCTCTACCCTCAGCTAGAGATTCTAAAGCGGCGTAGTTCCACATACCCTTTAGATATGCATTGAAGTCTCTGTGTTTTATCATGTTCGTCCAGTAAGCATACTGAACGTCTTCGCCAAACATATAGTTTGCCGCCATATCGCTGATGATAGAACCACCAGTTCCCTTCTCGCTTTCGACGGCAAACTTATCAGCAATGCTAGCCTTCCTCTTGGATGTAACGGTTACATTAAATATCCCGTTCTCTTGCTGAATATCTACGACGTCTATTTTGCCACCCTTTTTAAGGAGGTCAAACCGCCTTAATACTTCGTCGTCCTCGCCTTGAAGGAATCTTGCGTAGGTAAACTTAGGATCATCAATAGATATTGCTTCTCCAGCTCTGAATCTATCAGCAATGGCAATGAACTCCTCTGTGGCATCTACGACAGCAAATTGATAGTTTTTAGATTGAGTCACTTCAAAATTATCAATAAAGCTCTGTCTAAAAACTATTGAGTTCTCGTAAGTTCTTGGTCTAGTTAGAGCTAAACTCTCTAGCTCTCTAACCACATCGTCAGCGCCATCACGCCTGGCTTTCTCGATAGCCATTTTTCTAAGTGTTTCCAAGTCTTGGTCGTTGGCTATAACACCTATTGCAGAAATACCAGTAGTGTGGTTTTTGGTTGTTTGCATCTCTGCAGCTATACCAGATGCGGTTCTAGAAAACGAGCCTGGAACTAAACCTTTCGCACCACTCTTAACTATTGCTACTGAGGCTTCCTCACTGACTGGTACGTAGTTTAAAAACTGAACTATGTTGTCACGAGTTGTTGCGCCGTATGTCCCAAATGCAGACCATTTTCTAATGTCGTGAACTGCAATTTTACCAGCCATAATATGATCAGACTTAATTGAGTGCGCATTGATGTACCCAATATCCATGCCACTCTTCTGAAGGATTTCAGGGAGTTTGCGACGCATGAAGTCTTCTTTTTGGATAATCCCCAGATCTCCCCACTCTCTGCCATACTCTTGTTTGGCAAGTTCGGCAATAATAAGATGTCGCTCTTTATTCACATCAGAGAGAGTCCGTCCATATTTTGAAACATCAGCATAATCTCTTTCAGAGCTTCTAATGTATTTGGTGGAACCACCAAGCCTTTTGATTGCGTCATTAGTTCTGCGGCTAATAAGCCTGTGAGCTTCTTCAATATTGCCTTCACGAATTTCTCTGGCAATACCCTCTATGCCATAAGAATAAGAAAATTGATCATAAAGCATATCTAGAATGCCAACACGCTCTAATGGCCCCTCTTTACTATATCTCAAGAAGTGCTGTCTAAGCTTTGCTTGCTTTCCAAAAACGATATTGCCACTCTCGTCAAATGTTGGAAGTTGCCACGTCGCTGCAACACCAGTGTGTTTACCTTCAAGTAATGCACGAGCCACACTTGCATGATTCTTGTTGGAATACATAACTAGTTGGAGAGCTGTTTGGTCTCCAGGGAGAACACGCTTGACGAAATCGACTTGAACTCCCTTACCAGTCAAGTCTTGATATATTTTAGATGCAAATTCGGCTATAGCTTGCCTTTGCTCATCTTTCTGGTAAATATCCATCTCTCTCATTTTCTCAAGCAATTGAATAGAAATGTCAGCTTCCGCTCTCGGCATAGCCATTACATTCCTTACTTCATCAATAGATTCTTCAATAGCTTGATATATGAAACTTTCGCCGATGTCGGAAAGATTGAAGTTGGCTCTAGCCCTCATACTTTCCACTTCTACTGCTGGGAGCATATCGGCTTCTGGCTTTTCATAGAGAACTGATATCAACTTAGATATTTTGTTTCCGATGCCATCTTGTTCCAATATCCTTTTAGCGTCAGAGTAGCTCAGGATTTCTCTCTCAATCAGATCATCAATTATCTCTCTGGATAGGTATTGCTCCCTAGCTGAGTCTTGATATGCTTTTGAGATAAACTTGTTGCCGATGTTATTATCAATAACACCGAAGAGAGAAGCCTTGGCTGTGTCTATATTTTGGAGATTGATCAAAGTTGTTCCATCATACAGGGCGTTTCTTACATAAACTCCCTTGTTGTTCCAATTAAGTCTCTCAATGGACTCAACGTGCTCTGGAAGTCTATTGTAAAAAGCCAACCATGCAGCGTCAGCGTTAATCCTATTGCCCTGTGTTTCTACGGCTTCGTCTATTTTTCCAATCGCACTAAGCATTACTTCAGCTTCTGATTTAAGTCTAGGGAATAGAGTCTGGAAGTCTCTTAGGGTTGCTTGAGAGTTAATGTTGCGTGATTTGAATGCGTTGATTAAATCTTGCTGAGTGTATCCGTCTTCTAGCTCGCTTGCAATAGAATATAGGTTTCTAGCTAGACTTATTCCTCTGCTTTGTTGCTTGGGGCTAGTCCTAAACTCAAACATTCGTTCATAGAGTCGTCTAGCTCTGTCGTTTGCTACGGCCTCAACAAGAACTTGTCTTGACTCCTTGCCATAGACATCCTGGGTTACAGCGAAACTTTGGATTTTGGCAGCGAGAAGTTCAGGACTTTCTGCGGCTATACGAAGCTCTCTGCCAATTTCTTCATCGAGCAGAGTAACTCCAAAAATATCTTTCATTTCATCTTGGTCTACTGTTTGTTTCCAGATGTCTTGAACTTTGTAGAAAGCCCTACTATTACCCTTATAATCTCCGTAAACTTGGACCAACTTGTTTTCATCAAATATGTCTCTTTCTACGGCGAAAGATAGCTCGTCATCCTTTGAGTAGAAACTTCTAAACGCAAATAGCGTATCCCCTTTCTTGATCGGAGTATTTCTCGCTATGTGTGGTTGGTCAAGAGAGAGCGGATTAAACGCTACGTCTTTGTCCATGCGCCTTTTTAAGGTTTTATATGTTTTATTCAGTGCTTCATTCACCAGAAGACCAGCGTCTTCGTAAGCGCTATGTGGCTGTTCTTTTACGCCAAGCGTTTCCAGGATGGACTCTAGAGTGAAGTTTATCTCTGTTCTTCTTCCTATTCTTGAGACCTGCTTCCCCAATAGCTCGGTATGGAGATCCTCTGGGTTTGTGTAAAGGCTGCTCGCTAAATGGTAGAAATCGAGTTGGTTGGCTGGCATATTGAATTTTTTGCCAAGCTTCTTGTAGTACTGTTGCATTACTGGTATGTCGAAACCCAATTGGTTCATACCGACGAAAACTGAGTTCTGATGTTGAGCTATGAAGCCATCAACAAGATTCTGAACTTGATCAGTAGACATGCCAAACCCAATTAGAGACTCTAAGCCACTCTCGGCGTGCGGTATTAGGCTTTGAAGTGTTTTGATGCCAGCCTTTTGTTTCAACAGAGAGTCATGAATGCCCTTGCCTGAGAACATTCCATGGTGCTTCACAAATATACCGTTCTTCCTCTTGATGAAGGATGCGCCCGTATTAAACAAATGCACGTTCTTTAGATTGATACCGAACACTCCAGAAAAGGAAGCTGGATCTTCTATTTGAGAGTAGCGCATTAAGTCAACAAAAGTACGCCTTTCAGATTGCGTCAAACTTCTTCCTTGTCTTACCTTCTCAATTAGCGCTCTGTAGTTTTTCTGCAGTTCTTCGGTTGGTTTTACCAAAACACTTATAGATGAATGGTGCTGGAAGGGGCTTGTTTTGCTTAACAAGTTGCCCCTTCCCTGCTTAGGACTGTAAGCCCTAAGAGATATTTCAGTAGGCATAAATAAGTCCAATCCGCCATGCACATTTGGATCGAACTTATTTAGCCCTAATATTTCTGTGTCCCATGCCACAAGTTGTTTGTTTCCATTGAGAATACTGTCGAATGTTTCCACGGCTTGCTGTGGTGTTTTGTGGTATGTTGAAGCAGTAACGAATCCAGAAATCTCAGTCGATGTTAAAGGATGCTTCGGCCCATTCAACAATATTTTTTGAAGATTGGTTAACTCTTTTCTCTTGTAGGCAGAAGGATCTGTTTTTTGACTCTGTATGTGCCTTAGAGACAAGAGTACTGGTTCGCCTGGTAAATATCTTTTTATGCCAGCGCCTTCTATTCTATCTGCAGCTGTTCTGCTGGGGTTGCTTTTGAAATTCTTCTGTGGCATAACGACATTAGCACCTCACTTAAAATATAGCATTGATATTGTTTAAGGAGTAGGCTCTGAACTCCTCTTGTCTGTCTTGCTCATAGTCAAAGTCGATGTTTATTCCGTCTCCTGCTGTCGGCATGACAACCACAGAAACATTTTTGAGACCTGCGCCTCTTAGTGTTTCTTCTAACACTCTTCTCACATTTCTCGCCTGAGTGTTAATGTTGAAGATTGGCAGAGCTGGTGCGTTATTCGCCTCCGCTTTGGCGACATCGTCAGGCCAGAGATTAAACTCTGTCATCTCTGCGCCTTCTCTGCGAATAACCTTAACCTTAACGTCGGTTAGGTCTTTATCTGGTCTCCAGCCCTCCCAATCAGGACCAGGGAGAAATCTTGTTGCGAAGTATTCATCCAGCTTGGGACGTTCGTCAACTTCCATACCCCATTGAGTCTGGAAGAATCTACGCATATTTCTTGGAACGAGCTCCAGAACCTCTTCTCGCTCTTTCTCACTTGCATTCTCAAGGAACGCACGAGCGTAAGCTCTTTCCTTATATGGCATTGCGGTTATGGCATCCTGGACGTTGTACATGTCTGCGCCATAAAGAGTGGTCTCCATGCGACGCTTGTACTCGTATGCTTTTGCACCCCAGACGCCAAGCTCTATTTCTTCATTGTGACTTTTTAATATTCCAAGTTGCCAGTTAATCTTTCCTAGATCTCTCTTGTCCCGTCTAGCTCTCCAGTTATGAATTCTTTCTAGTAGATAGTCTAGTCCAAACTCCTGATGCATCTCTTCTTCAGGGATCTCTTCTAGGTGCCTGGATACGATTTCTCGCTTCCGCCGCTCCTGGCTCTTGGTTACTCGTCTTCTTTTTCTGCCTTCTTGGTCTATCTCTTCAAATAGCTTTTTGACGTTGCCTTCTCCAGCTTCTTCAGCCATGTCCAAGGCGTGCTGGTAGAGGCCGTGCCATTTGATGAAGTTAAGAATGTCGAAGTATTCATTGATTTCTCTTTCCAGTACCCGCCTCTTAGGAATCCATCTTTCTTCTGATTGTATTTCTTGCAAAGACTGTGCAAGACTTAATGATGCAGTAGTTAAGGCTCCGACTGTTCCTAAGATAAGCTTTGCCCTTGGAGAAGATGGTTCACCAAACGCCGCCCCAAGCATTCCACCCAGGAAGCCAGCTACAAGAGGATTCTTGGCGGAGAAAGATTCTAATGTCGGACGAATAAAATTTTTAACTGGAGCATCCCATGATTGCCAGTTCTTTCCGAATACTTCTCTGCGCTTATAGTCCTCTAGTGGACTTCTGACCTGTAGGAATTTTGTGTGAAATGGAGTGTCTGCGTGAGCGAATCTTTCCCACAGAGCACCAATCTGCCTTTCGAACGCATTAAATCTGGCATGGATTCCTGCTGGGGATATGTCGTCTTCGTCTTCTGTTGCTAGTCCAGATCTAATTAAAGATTGCTGTAATACGCTTCCGTCTGACTCGTAGACAACTGCACCAACTGTTCGATAGGTGTCTTTATTTCGCAAGTGAACGGGGTCATTTGTGATACCTAGAGTAACCATTCTCATTGGTGCGATTGTTTCTGCGATGCGTTCCCTAGCTTCCTGAGCCACTGGATCTGTTTGAGAAGATGGAATGTCTACACCAGCAAGTGTGAAGATTTCTCCTGGTCTTCCATAAACAGTAAAGCGATGTTTGTCTAGCACATCCTTAACTACAAAACGGCGCTGTACGATATTGGCATCTGCAAATTGATAATCAAAATGCCTATGCTTTTTCTTGACTTCAGATACTTGCTTACGTATCCTTTTAATTTCTTCTCTTTCTTCATCTGTGAGCCTTTGGCTCTTTGAAACAATAGAATTATAATAGCGATACTCGTCAGAGAACGGAGCTATATCTGCAAGTATCTTGAACTTGTGGAAATCATCATAAAGGTCAAAGCGATTTATTTGACCCTTCTTGACCATTTTATTAATCCGAGCTCTTGCCTTTTCAACTTTTCTATAACTGCTGTACCATAGCTGATCGTTATAATCAAAGTTGTAGTATGCTTGTTCATAGGTATCCTCTTCATTGACATACAGGATTCCGCCTCGAGTAGCACCTGCTGGTTTAAGCATGAAGTTAAGCTCGGTAATATGCTTGGCGTGTGCATGCCCTTGTTCCGCTATTCTGTAAAATTCATCTTCGCTAACAGTTTGAATCTGAATAGCTTCTGGGCCGTATTGAGTATTTATGATGGCATCAATCTGACCGATTACGTTTGTTTGTCGGTCATAGATTGTCATCTTTCTTTCTGTGTCGCCAGCAAGCATATTTTTGCGATCCCAGCTACTCATGATTCGAGCTCTAATCCTGTTATCACCACGGGATTTTAACTCGTCATATTCTTCTGCTGGCATCTCATTTAATAGGAAGTAATTTATAAGTTCTTTGCTGGATCTAGAGAGCATTTGCGCCTCTAGACGCATTGTTACGCCACCGACATCATTAATGGCTTCGTATCCAGCACCAGGTAGTCTGTATTCTCCGCTTTCAACTTTGGAATATGGATCTCCAATCTGGAAGTTCTTGAAGTAGGTATTTCCAGGCATCCATGATGGCATGGTATTGCGAATTGGGTTAAAATAGTCGCCTTTGTCTGGCGGTATAAACCTACGAGTAATCTCGGATAGGTTAGCACCAAACAGCCACCCACCAAGCTCCATATCCCAAAATCTATCGCTTGCAGAGTGCATTCTGTATGCGTTTTCAAGGACTGACCTATCCATATAAGGCTCGCCGAAAGCCATTTTCGCTCCGAATCCATATATACCACCGATTTGGTATATATCAGCAATACCTTCTCTGAAGGCATACTGAGGACTCGTTGTTTGGATCATGTCTGCTGGCGGTTGCCTCATCGCACGTTCTTTTGTTGCTACGTTGATTTGTGCAACTGCTTCTCTGCCAGAACCAGACGATCTTGGCCTATAGAATAATCTTGGAAACGCTCCTCCGCTCATATCTTGACCAGGCTGAGATGTGCTAAGAGGAACACTGCCTGCTCCATCCACTAGCATTTCGGTATCGGCATCTTCTTCATAGATTACATCGCCAAACTCTGGGGATAACCCTTGAGTTCCTCGCCATGCATCGCCAAATCGAATTCTACCAGATGGAGTAATAGTGCCACGAATCTTATTTGTGGCTCTTGCTTTTTCATATTCATTTATATTAGCAATCGTTTCTTTGGCAGTATTAGAAGCCCATTGCTCTTCGTGCATGTACCTAGTGGGCTTTAGTATTTGACCAACCGTGGCATTAAGCGTAGAACCAACAATAGGAATTTCTTCTAGTTCCGCAAGACCGCCAGTTACAGGATATGGGCGATCATAATAGTGTTTGCGGTCATAGTAGTATGGGTCTGCAAAATACCAAATCGGCGCAAGAGGATTTCTAAGTGTCGGGAACGGAGTTCTCCTATAGTGCTCTTGTCCTGAACCATACATGACATCAGTATGCATTATGTCGGCTTGAGCTCTTTGATACCAGTTGGGTCTATAGTACTTAACCCTACCACCCTGGAATGGGGTGTTACCTAGCGTCCAGTATCTGCCTTTACGAACTGGATCTTGTCCGTGTTCGTAGTACTCTTCTAGATCCTCATATGATTGGGTGAAGTCGAGGAATTGACCACCTGGAATCTCTGTTAAAAGCTCACTTCCAGGAGTTACACTTCTAAGCCACTTAAATGTGCTAGTTACTCCAGTTGCATCCCTCAAGGCGGCTGTAGCTTTGTGTGTTCCAGCAACAACATCGGCAGCCATTGCAGTAGGTGTCTTGCCCAAGAGTTGACCTATTTCCCAGTTGACGTACCCTAAAATTCCTCCGCCACCAAGGGCAAACGCAGCATAGGCTAGACCGTAACGATTTAACCCAAAACCTTTGGCTAAATCTAAAGCCGAACCTAAATGCCTAGAGCTTAAAGCAAGGCCAGATGGAGCGATTGCGGTATTTAAACGTTCAAGATAAGAATAAGGGATGAACGTAGCGGTTGTCACGTTACCCATATCGTGACGACCAGCAACCCATTGTTTAGCCCATGATGTAGTTCCCTTAAAGAAGGCATCTCGTTTTGTTTGGTCATTAATGTCGGCAATTAATTCCCATGCTTCTTTAATAGGAAGCTTTCTTTTGCCACGCATCCATAGAACATCTGAGCTGATAATATCCTCATCAAAACTTGATTTAAAATATTCAAACTTGGGATAGGTCTCGGGCTCTACTGGTCTATACCATGGAGAGACATGTTCGGCAAATTCGTTAATAACCTGTCTGACTTGCTCGCCTTCATCTGTGCGAGAACGCAAAGCACTCATCAATCTGTTAATATCATCAGATCTCTCTCTATCAACAGACTCGCCAAGATTATCCAAAATAAAACTTAAAACGGTGTGCTTACCCTCTCTAGCGTCACTACCGTACAATCCAGAGTTCTCAATGAAATCCAGGAAGTTAATGGGATGTTCTGCTTGTTCCTCTATTCTGGATAACACTTCTTTTTGGATAGTCTTAGTGATAGTCTCTAGCCTTTGCATATTATCTGGATCATGAGCTACTGAATGAAGAAACATAGATGGGTTGTTAGCGTATTCATTCCAATATCTTGTCAGTTCATTTTCATATATGCTTCTGGATCTTCTTTCAGTATTAAGAACAGTCTGTAGACTACTTGCGATGTCCTCTGGGGTGTCAAATTTAAGGACTTTCCCGTCAAACAGTTCTTGGTATGCAGGAGTACTAGTAAGCACGCCCCATGCATCTGAACTGAATTGCTTAGATTTCCTCCTAGCTTCGTTCCTAATGAATTCGAAGCTTTCATAGAAATCAGCAGTGTTGGGAGTTTGATCTAAGTCCGTAATAAGCCTTGCTCTATTTGGAATCCAGTTAGGATCGCTTCTTTTGTTTTTAATGGATGCTAGTTTCTGGAGAATGGAATCTTCATCTTGAAAGCCAATATCTAAAAATTGCCCTATATCGTGAAGGGTTCCTCTCCAGCCTTCTGGACGCACTCTTTCTCTAGCTGTGGCGCCGACCATTTTCGTGGTCATAGTCGAAAGCTGGCCTCTTCTTGAATGAGTTGCGTACCATGTATCAACTACTCCATCTGCATTACGAAGGATATCACCTGTCTCAAAGCTATAGAGATGTTTTCCAAAACGGATAAAGTCCGAGCCAAGTTTGGCTTGTTCTTTACTTGCTGCTTCGGTAATCCATGGCTGTACAGATTTTAATGTACCGAAACGGAATTGTTGCATATGTGCAGTCTGTCTTCTTGAATGCACATGCATAACCCTTAACGGGTTAAATCCAGCTACAGGTATTCTTGTCTCATAAGTGAGAAAGTCTAAAACATCTCCAGGTACGGATGTCAGCTTTCTCATATCGACTATTTCACCAGAATCATTTACGTATATTCCAGTGCCAGCAGATAGTTTGCGTAGCGATTGGGCTCGCTTACTTCTGGCATCAGCCAATAGCTCGCCTAGGTTAAACTCCTCCATTTGCCCCTTCCCTCTTTTGGGGATAAGGATCTTGCCTAGTAGGCCAGCATCATGGAGGTCTCCAACCGTGGCCTGTCTAAAGCCAGTTGCCTTCTGAAGAAGCTTATCCTTTGATGCGTTAACCATCATCTGCTTGTGGAATTCTTCACGCAACATTTTGGTGTTGCGGTTTACCATCTTATAATAATCTCTTTCAGCCCTGAATCGAGCCTCTAGGATAGTTCTTTCCATCCCAGCTCGTCCGCTTTTCCTCAATCTGGCAAGTCGTTTAATTTCTTCTTTATTGATGAATTGACTATGGACACGATCACCAAGTTTTTGGGTGCGATGAATGTTTAAACGACTAAGCTGATTCCACGCTTCTTCAACGGCACTTTGGTTAAAGCTATCGCCAAGCCTTTCTTTCATCAACCTTGACCACTGATCTCTGGACATCCTATTCATGCTTATTGGAGATATTTCTCTAACAACACCAGAGATTCTTCTAAAGGCATCTCGCATTCCTTCGTCGTATGCCCTGTTTGTAGCCATTGTCCCATCAATGATTTTAGTGGCAAAGTTTCTTTTGGCGTAACCAGAAGCCATCTGAACTATGTTTTCTTGGTCAGCTAGATGGCCTACCATTCTAGTTTCGAATTCAGATGGAATATTATCTAAGAGATGGCGACCAGTTGTCTTGCTTAGTCTTGAGCTTGCAGCAGCAACTTCGTCACTGATAGCTCTAGGGATATTTCTAAGCCTAGAAAACCCTTCTTGATATTCTCTAGATAAAATGCGGTTTACGCCATGCCTGAGATCAGAAGGATTTTTAGCCCAATTGCGCAATCCTTGAATTACTGCACGAGATGGCCCGAGATCAGCAGACGCCAGTCTTTTAGAAATCTGCTGTATAGGCGATCTTAGTGCTCCTGAGTACGCAACTGCCCCTAAAGCGACAACGCCCAGGGCAACCCCAGCTACCACCTTTCCAGGGGATGTGCGGTCGTCCTGGGCGTTATATTCCTCTTGGACAAAACGGGAAGAAGCCCCGCCTAAATAATCCGAATATCTGTTTTTAGCCACGGACTTCTTCCTCCTTTAAACAAATGGATTTGAGTCTTCTGTTTCTAATGGGACACCACGAAGAACTTTTAGTATCCATTCAGCTTGAGCAAAGTATGAGATTGCTTTTTCCATGGGCCAAGACTTGATTTCCTCTAGTGAGTATCTACCACTAAAACCTTCGAAGATAACTAAGTCCATCTGAGACTCAAACTGCTGAACTTGTGCCCTGTATGCACTTAGTTTTGACATGATTGATTCATTATCTAGGCATGAAGTCCCAATAATCATATCTGCAAGCGTTGTGGCAACCAATCCATATTTGCCAGAAAAACTCTTAAACTCTTCAATGCTCGGTTCTAAGATACATGCTTGACAGATTAATTCTTCTTGCTCTTCAGTGCTTATATCAAGCGAAATAATTTCCTTATATTCTTGCCTAGAAAGAGGCCTCCAAATAAATATCTTACCTAAAATTTCATCTTCGAAGATTTGGCCCCATTCTCGTTTTAATTCTAGTAATCTTTCGGGTGTCATTCTGTCACCCCTTAAAGAAACTATAATCTGGTAGCTTCAGCAGCTACAAATCCTGATTTCTCCATAATCTGCTCAGAAAGAATGGTTGGTTGCCCAGCTCCACCAGAGCTCATAGCAACAAAGCTATAGTTTTCAGGCCAGAGTACGCATTTTTCGCAGATGCGCTCTTCACGATACATAGCGTCGGCATTCTTGACCTTGAGAACTTCTTTGTATTCAATGCGTGTGAGCGGGCGCCAGATGAAAATGTCTTCTTCAAACTCTGTAGCATAAATATTGGTAAATCTAGATTTCCATTCTTCTACTTGGTCTAGGGTTGGACCACCAGGGAACAAGAGCCCATCACCCTCGTCGACGTATCCTTCTTCGTCTTCGATGTTGTCGAAGCTGTACTCTTCTTCCAATTGCTCTTCTTGAGCTTCAAGCATCATATCTTCCGCTTTTACTTCTTCAATCTTTTTCTTAGCCATTACTAAACCCCTTTTCTTTTTTTAAATGAATCCGTCTAGATCTTTTGCTATAAAACTATATTGTTCTAATACTGGTTGACCAGTTGGAGCAAGCATTTGAGAGCAACCAGTTAATTGAACGCCAATTATCGTTTTAGTAGTGCTGTTTTGTAGAGAGGAGTCAATATTCCCATAGTTGATCACGATATTGAAGCCGTCGCTATCTAGCTGATCAAAATATGGACTTGTCTCCTTAAATTCTGAGAGGCTTGCTATGTCTGTTCTATCTGCCCCTATACCCCAAATGGTTTTTTGATATTGCTTGGCGTATGTGTCAAAATCATGAGGATCTAGATGTTTGATTACCTCCTCAATGTTCTGTCTTCCACCACCCACATTATCAAAGGCAATAAAGGGATCCTCTGGGGCTTTAGCCTTATCTGTGTGTTTAAGTTTTTCAAGAATGGCCTTTAGGTAATACGCCTCCTTGAAATTAATTGTGAACTGACCCTCAATAAGCCGAGTACCTCTTGCAAAGGCATCGGCTGTGTAACTTGCATATCCATATATAGGCTGTACCACTTCTTGCAACGAAAAAGCCAGATCTTGGACCTCATCAATGTGAATGCTTCCAAAGTATATGGAGACATTAGCTCCTGCGAAATATTGCTGTGGAAATCTTTGATAGTAATTAAGGGTGGATGGTTTTGAAGAATTCCGTTGTGGGATTATAGGAGAAGGTGTGACTGTGGAAATGGTTTGAGCGACAAGTGGTTTTTCATTCGGCTCAGACCAGATTTTTAAGCCAGATTGCTTTGCATTGACTTCAAGCATTTCAAAGTCTTGAAAGAATCTTACATTAGGTGGCTCTGCTGTTGATTTTGCGAGACCCTCTGATATAAGTACAGCATTAACCATTGTTTCTTGGTCTGATAGATAGACATAGGCCTGAATGTGGTTGTTGTGATCTCTTTCGTCGAAATCTAATTGAAAATATATATTTGAATCTTCTGGCAAGAGTTCTTGTAGTCGGCTTTTTGCTTCTTTGGCATAAGGAGATGGACTCTCAATTTCTTTGTTGTTTAAAACATCCCATGCAACTGGAGACCTACTGCCAATAAGCTTAATGACATCGACTTTTCCGTCTATCAGTATCTCTACAAGGTTGCCATCAAGTACACTGCGAACCGTAGCTTCTCTAAGATATTGAGTGCTCATAAACAATAGCCCCTTTATATATTTCTATATTTGCTACTTTTTCCCTCTTTTTTCTGGTTAAATAGTTTATTTTGTGGTATAATAAGCATTAAGAAAACCACATGGGGTGATAAAGTGAGAAAACGGATTTTGATCGTCTTCGTGTTGATGCTGTTGATTGGTGGATACGCAGATGCTTGGCTAACACACCCACTTGCAAACTATGTTGTTGCTCCAGATGATCTGGCCTTTCCTTTAAAGTCATATTCAGCAGTAAGTGCAGTTGGGTATAGAGCATCAGCATCTGATTCTGAAAAAGTAGTGTTTGAAGACGGTGGCAATCTTTATATTGCACAGCCAGGGAATATCTACAACTATAGGTTTTTAACCAAAGGCTCACACCCGAGTTGGTCGCCTGATGGAGAATGGATTCTGTTCCATAGAGATTCCGCCATATGGAGAATTAAACCTAGTGGAGAAAATGAAGAAAAGCTATCTAATTCTAGGTATGCAGAGACACAACCATCATGGAGCTTTGACGGTACGAAAATAGTATTCAAAAGAATCATTTCGCCAAATCGAGAGCAGCTCGTTGTCGCCGACCCCGACATGAAAAACCTAAAAATAGTTGTCGATATCCCAGCTTATGCAGACTATCCCAAGTTTTTCCCAGATGGGAAAAGAATAATATTTGGATCTAATTTAATGAACGAACCATCCATACTGATTGATGATTTGCCTAATTCTGATCTATGGTATGTGGATATAGAAGAAGGAACAATGCATAGACTAACAACAGATGGCGGACTCCATGCTACGGTCAGAAAATGGGACGATTTAATTATTTACTCGCAACATTTTGTTTTCCCAAATGGAATAGTAGGCTCTAACCTAAGATGGATAGATCCAGAGACTGGTAAAAACCACTCGCTCCGTGAAGGCTATATTTGGCATGGAAGCCCGTCTTTTGATTGGAGTGGAAATTATCTGTTTATTTCAGTTGCTCATCGCCCATAGCCCATCGTCCATAGCCCATCGCCCATAGCTGTCATGAGCTCAATGTCTCTAGCCATGTAGCTCATTATGTTTTCAGTCATCATGTCATCTACAGACATGGTTTGTCCTTCGTCAACAATAGTTACACCATAGATCGCAAGTCTAGACATGTGACCATATTCGTTTGCGAATGTGATTGTAATATCAAAAGGTGGCAGTTCATCTGTGATGAAGTTGCCAGCAGTAAGTTTATCGGGAAGATCGTGTAGCATTTGTCTTTTGAATGCATCCATTACGTGTCTATCAAAGACGGTAAAGATTAGGGAGCCAGCTATTGTTCTTGGACCATAAGTAAACCCCTTGACGTTTGTGTGGCCTAATGCCCTCACTTGCCCTTTCTCTCTGTGGATAGAGTAGGTGAGGGTTTGTATTTCTCCAAAAACACGATTCTTACCGTTGAGGTTTATACTTGCAACAATATCTGCTCCAGAGTAAGAGTTAAAAGATGCATATTGTTTTAATGACATTAGAGCACCACCTTATAATGAAAAAAGGGAGCTCAAAAGAGCCCCCTTGAGCATTTTAATCAATGCGCTTAATGTGTTCGATTCTTCGTGCAATATATGTCATGGCACGCTCAGTAACCACGTCATCAATCGACATGCCAGAGCCTTCGTTCAGAATTTCTACGCCGAAAATTCTCATTACAGCCATTTGACCGTATTCGTTAGCGAAGGTGATTGTGACGTCGAATGGAGGCAATTCATCTACATACTTAGCCAATTGAGGGCTATGGTATGGGTCGCCATTTAGTTCTGTCATAAACTGGTTCCATTCATCCATGGTGTAGTCGGCTCTAGAACTTCCCAGGCTTCGATCAACACCATATATATATTTTTCACCCATCTCTTCCATAAGTGCATCTCTATCGAACACCGTAAAGACTAAGTTACCAGCAATTCCACGCTTCCCACGTGAAAAACTGCGTGGGTCAGGACTACCAAGAGTGTAGATAGGAGCCTTTTCACGTGTAACACTATAGGTGATCCCTTGTAGCTCGCCAATAACTTTGTCGTTAAATGTTGCGACAATATCGGCGCCCGAAAAGGACGTAAATGTTTTTGTATAGTTGTCAGCCACTTCTTCACATCCTTTCATAAGAGGGAGCCCGACTGGGCCCCCTTAGCGTTCTACTTCCGAGCAATATGCTCAATTCTGCGAGCTACATAAGTCATAGCACGTTCGGTTACAACATCATCAATAGACATACCCGAACCTTCGTTCAGGATTTCGACTCCAAAGATCTTCATCACAGCCATTTGACCATATTCATTCGCAAAAGTAATGGTGATATCAAAAGGCGGAAGCTCGTCTACGTAGCTAACATTGGTTGCTCTTGCATCACGATCGTTATCAGTAGGAACAGTTGGGTTCCATTCGTGAATAGCAGTGGGGCCCCCTTCCTTAGAGTAGTCCAAGCCACGTCCGATTCCGTAGATTTTCTGACCTGCGCCTAGCTCGGATAAGAGTGCGTCACGGTCGAATACGGTAAACACCAAGTTACCAGCAATGCCACGTTTGCCACGTGAGAAGCTACGTGGGTCTGGGCTTCCTAGAGTATAAATCGGTGCTTTTTCACGGGTAACACTGTAGGTGATACCCTGAAGTTCTCCGATTACCTTGGAGCCGAAGGTAGCAACAATATCAGCACCTGAGAAAGACGTAAACGTCCTTGTATAGTTGTCGGTAGCCATCTCCATCCTCCTTTATTTATAAAGTACTATTATTGAGCATTATCAAAGCTTGCTCGTACAGTTACAACTGTCTTAATCTTTCTGAGTTCGAATGCAGGAACAAGCTCTAGCTCAATAACAGCTTCGCCACGTGCCAAATCCATTGGGTTAGCAAGGATGGTAAAGCGATAATCGACAATAGCGCCAGCCATCTTCATAGCACTTAATCCAGACTCAATAGCAGTCTGCATAGAGTTAAAGTGCTGAGGTGTTCCAGCTTCGCCAATAAACGGCTCTGTTGCTTCACGAGTAACACCGATAGCTGCGTTAACAATGCGAACAGTAGACAGACGACCATAGTCAGATCCAGGACGAGCAGCGGTGACACCATCGGTTACAACTACGCCACGACCTACACGATTACGTAAGGTTACAAAGCGCTTAGATGCAAGGTTGTTCAACTGTGCTGGAGACAAGATATAACGCATACCCTGAACGCCATTTACAACCTTGTTAGTTGTTGCTGACTCTGGAGCCAAGGTGGTAATTAAACCAGCGTATGAGCTTGCACCATCGGAAGTATATACACCCAACTTGTGGTCGCTATAAATAGGCTCAGCAAACACAATCGAGATGTATTTACCAACATCTAATGGCTCGCCGTTGCTACCAACAATAGAGTCATGTTGGAGATTAACATCAGATTGTGCTAGAGCATCTACAGTGTTTTTAATTGCATCGAGCGTTGGATTTTCGATAGGCTGTACAGCGATAACACCATGTCTCTCGCCAACACGTTGAGATGCCTCATAGCAATGCTTTGCAAGGAGATTAGCTGCTTCAAAGCCTACACTTGAACCATTTACTGTTACGTATAGGCCAGCAACAACAATAATATCAACGTCATAGTCTACGAGTAAGTCAAGAGCATCGCTCATTGCGGTGTACAATTGCTCTTGGGTCTTATTGATCCCGTCATCGCCACCAGCTAAGGTTTCTGCTGATGCAAGAGCCAGCTCTACAGAAGCTCCAACAGCACCAACTACAACCGCAGACGCATCGTTAGCTTGACTATTGATAGCCTGAGCAAGAGATCCGTAGCTTGCATAGTTTTTAAGAATGTACTTATGATCTACACCCAAAAGGTCGGTAATAATAAGCTCTTTGCCGTCAGTTCCTTCAGCGACTTCCACTTTTACACCATTGTATTTAACGCCAGGATACTGACCTCTAACTTCAAATACTTCGTTCTCTGCTTCATCTTTGAGTGTTAATTTGGCATATTCGCCACCAACACGCATAACCCGAACCTCACCTGCTCCAGCAGACAATGCCTGGTGAAGGGCTGGCAATAGGGTTGCGCCGTAAGAATCTCCAGTATATTCGCCGAAAAGTCTATCGGCATCGTCAACACGGTTAACCACAACAGGAATATTGACAGGACCATCAACAGCAGTACCCAAAATCAGGATGCGATCTCTTCCAGAAGTTGTGGCATTCGTAAGGTACATACGAGTGTCTCGCAACTCGGAAGCAAATCCAGGTAAATTATAAGGCATTATTCTTCCTCCTTATTTTGTTTCTCGACAATCTTAACTAAGATATTATCAATAGCCCTTGTGTC
Organism: Acholeplasmataceae bacterium; assembly: GCA_012838705.1. Taxonomy (GTDB): domain Bacteria; phylum Bacillota_I; class Bacilli_A; order ML615J-28; family CAG-698; genus DUOT01. The sequence goes on along the minus strand of DUOT01000172.1, from coordinate 4,157 downwards.
GACTTGACGCAAGCGCTCGATAGTCACCCTATAAATTAGAGTGCGACTTCTTTTGTTTTCAAGATACTCTGGAAGAGGGACTTGATTCGGCCTAATAGTTGCAAGATATGAGGGCTCTAAGAATGTTCCTTGAAACCTTACGTCGACAACCCCTTGCCTCTTAAATAGACCTGTATAGGTATACATAAATTCCTCAAATTCCTCTGCTAGATGCTCTGCTTCTTGATTGGTTTCAGTCCAAATTGAAAATAAGACGTCATAATCAAAGCGTTGCCCAGTAACTATAATCCTAGAATCACTACCATCGTCAAATATGTGTCGAATCCTTGATCTTGGCTCAGGCATGCTCTCAGATGGTTGTTTCGTTGTGATCATGTGAGTTATCACTGGGAAAGAACTATTGACGTCAATGTTTACAGGGTAAGCCTGATAAATCTCAACAGGCCTATCTCCATCCCTTTGGGTAACATCCCATACTTGTTTTACAAGGCGTGTAAAATCGAAAATAGAAGCATTATTATCAGCCTGTAGCCTTTCTGACATAGACTCACCCCTTATATTTCAAACTGCACATCTGTACCAATCGAGAGTATTTCTCCTATAGGCACAATCTCTATGTGCAAATGAAGATCATGAAGACCTTCTGTTTTGGGGCTAACACTAAAAGACTTGATTTTGCCGTCTTTAACCATACCCAGCAACTCTTTATTTGCTGCTTCCGTAATTATCTCAGATGACTTTCCGAACTCTTCTCCAATATACATATCAACATAAGACTGTATGCGGGAAACTGCCTCATGCAAGACTCTGACGCACGAGACAGAGGAAAATGGGGAGGAAGGATGGGCCATAGTGTTGCCCTGAATAGGAACTATACCTCTTCGCTGACTCTCTCTAAAAATTACATAGCCAATCTCTACAAGGTCATTAATCTTTTCTTTGGGAAATTCAGTTTCTATTCTGTCAACACCCAGGAGAGGTTTGTTTGTAGAAGATACTTCTGAACCCAAAGAACTAAGCATACCAGCATATGATGCTGATGCATTTGCAATATATCTTTCATTGTTAAGAGTGAAGGCGAAAAGCTGAGGGACAACAGAAAGGTAGTAACTAATATCAATCATTTCTGAGCCAGATGTAGCCTTGATCTTGTTGTTCATAATGGAATTACTTAGTAGTCCATCTGCACTTTGAGAGCGAGCACCTATAATTCCAATAGATTTACTTTCTTTGTTATGCAAGAAAGACGCAAACTGTAGTGCGAGACTTGTGTCATTTATTTCGTCTTCAAGAAATACATCTAGGGGAACAATGATATGAAATGGAAGGCTTTGTATGAGGGAATAAACAATTTCGAGCCTGTTTAGTAGCTCTCCAGATGGGATAAAGGTTTCTCCATCTTTGTTTATTCTTAGAAGGTAAATGTTTCTAGCACCAGCGCTGTAAGCCTCATTGTAGGCTTCGACCAATCTACCACTACCAAAATAAGCTTTGGCGCTTTTTCGGTTGTGCACGTATGCTGGTGAAAATGATAGGTCTGGAGTTAGCCCTTTTTCTGAAGTTCCAATCAATAGCAGATTATTTGAAAATGTGGAGTTGGGTGGACTTAGAAGTCTTTCTAGAAAAGTAACAGAAGGAATGGTTGTGGCAATCATTTATCAATCACCTGCAAGTTCTTAATAGGTGCTCTTTGTAGACGATTTGTTATGTCTGGCCTACTCTTTGCACCTACTCGATAATATTCAAGCTTGCCACCTTTACCTCTATGTTTGTCTACAATATTTACTTCAAAAGCCTCCATGCTTTCTTTGATTGGATTTAATCCGTCCCACTCAGCGATGACTATAAACATATTGGAGGATATATTTGACTGTTTTTTAAGGTAGAAATACTGAGCTGGCTCAAGCAGAGTTCCTGTTGCAAACTGCTGAAGCGACTTAGCGATAAAATTATCTGTTGTTCTAAAGTCACGACACTTGTGCCTTTCGAATTTTAAAAGGTATCCAGTACCAAAACATGTTTGACAATCAGAGCGGGCCTCTTTTGTTTGCTCATTCCAGCACAGACAACGCATTTGCATAATGGGTCTTATCAGTATTACGTAAAAACCGTCTCTGTCGATTAGTCTCTCGACTTCTTCTTGAATGTCTATGTTTCCGAATGTTGGTTTAGGTGTGGGATTCAAATTCATATATATCCCTCCCTAAAATCTTCTTTGTGTGAGTGGATATGGATAGCCAGTTTCGCTCTTTGTCGCCACTCTAGGCCTTGCTTTTCCTTTTGAGCCACGCAAGCTCTTCTCACACTTATCTAGATTGTCTTTGATGGATTTAGTTGCCATAGTTATGCTAGCTGGATTGACCTGCTTCTTAGCAATCTGGAAATCACCCAGTTTTACTTCTTCTCCACTTTGTACTGCCTGTTTCAAAATCTGAGTATTGAGTAACCTCATATCGGTTTCGTATCGAACATAACAGCGATAATATGATATGTTGTTTTCGCTTACTGGTCGTTCAGCAATAAAGTCTGCCCATTTGCTAACGTCATGGATTACTCTATGGATATAGTCATCAGATACATCTTGAATAAATTCACCAATATCCATACGAACAAGTTCTACGGTGGTATAGTGGGGAAGGAGCGGAGTGGTAAAATGCCAGCTAATATCTTCGGAGATTGTTTCTCCATCTACAGAGGCGATAAGGTTCTTTCCAATATGAACCCTATACTCGGTTGTTGGTTCAAGTTCTTGGTTAAGAGCTATCTTAACGCTTTTACCTTCAACCTCGACAGTGAAATCAGTATAATATGGAACATCTTCCAAATATTCATCATCTATAGGTCTAGCGATGATTTTAATTTGATCATCAGCAAGGCTTTCTTCTGCAAGAGACTTCGTGTAATTGATCACTATATTTTTTAAAGTCACTGGCACAAAAGAACTTTGTGACTCAGGACTAACGCTTTCAACTTTGAAGTGTTCAGTGGTGTCTTCATCTTGATCGCCAGCTTCATCTGTTTTGTCCTCACGGTAAAAAGTCCAAGTCTCAGACCATGCTCCAGAAGATCCATCGTTGCTTACTCCCTTTACCCTCCAGTAATATTGCTGGTTTGGCTCTAGCTCGGTAGGGACAAAGGTGTTTCCAGAGAAGGCAACGGACTCAATCACAATAGTGCTAAAGGAATTGGATTTTGATATTTGGATAGTGTGCAAATCAGATTCTGATAACCATTTTAGTTCTATGTCGCCAAGCATTGAATAGTTTGCTGGGGATAGTAGGGTTGGTATTGCAGGGGTTTCAGATGAAGACGTTGCGAATGTGGAGATGTAATTGCTAGCCATAGTGCTACCATCTAAGGCTATTAGCGCATTAGCAATTACGGTTACTGTGTAGCTCTCCCCAGGAGACAGGTAGTCGCTAGGGATAAAAGTTATAGTTCTGGACTTATAGGAAAACTCACCAGGAACGTCTACTCCAGAATTGGCTTGCCTAATTTTAACAGCAGAAGCTAAACTAGCTTCATCAACATTAATAATATCAGTGCTAAGCACTATATTGATAGAAGCAGATACAGGGACATTAGTCGCATATCTTGACGGGTTAATACTAACAACTTGCAGTCCTTTGCCTCCAACATACGCCAATTCCATCACCTACTCCCAACTAAAGGGGAGCATTAAGCTCCCCGCTCATTATTTTTTCTTCTTAGAGGTTGATTTCTTTGTAGTCTTTTTGGTCTCTAGCTCTTCTTCAGGAGTTTGAGTTTCTTCTTTGGGAGTTTCGACTTCTACTTTTGGTTCTTCTTTAGTTTTTTGGGTCTTCGTAGTTGTCTTTTTTGTTTCTTTCTTAGGTTCATCATCTAGAGAACCTTGGACAACTGCCATACGACCCTCTTTAACATACTTCTTGATTGCAGAGAAGTCAGTGCCCTCATCTAGAGGGCGACTGACATCTCCAACCTTCCAAAAGTTAGTATTCGATTTTGGCTCCCATAGCGGAGCTAAAGAGAGTAGCTTGACTACTACTGGATATTGGGCCATTTAATTACCCAAGTACCTCAGGATCAATATTGATAACACGATCTGGCAAGTCGTAAGACTTGTCAAATGCGATATTTTTAGCGGTGGCAATGCCACGGCCCTCCTGAAGAATTCC
>DUOT01000024.1 GCA_012838705.1 Acholeplasmataceae bacterium | reverse complement strand
TTTTAAGTTCAAATACTCTCCCGCAAATCTTAATTTTGGTAGGTTCAATTATTTTATTTATAACTACATTTATTTTAAATAGAAAAACAAAAGCACCAAAAGGTGTTGAAGTTCCTGAAAAATGTCATTCTTGTGTTTCTACATCTTGTATAATTAAAGTAAAGGATATTGATAAAATAAAAGAAGAGTTAAGACAAGAAATAGATAATTGTGATGGGGAAAATTATGAAGAAGAGAAACAATTACATTAGTTGGGATGAATATTTTATGGGTGTTGCGATATTATCGAGTTTTCGTAGCAAAGATCCACAAACGCAAGTAGGTGCGTGTATTGTCAATAGGCAAAAACGTATTGTTGGAATTGGATATAATGGATTCCCATATGGTTGTAGTGATGATGAATATCCGTGGGGAAATAATAATGAATTTTTAAATTCTAAATATCCTTATGTTGTTCATGCTGAAGCAAATGCTATTTTAAATGCAAGTGTTCCATTAGAAGGAAGCACAATTTATGTAAGCTTGTTTCCATGTCATGAATGTGTTAAACTAATTATACAAAGTGGCATTAAGGAAATCGTTTATTTATCAGATAAATATGATGGAACGAAATCAAATATAGCAGCAAAAAAAATGCTTGCTTCTGCAAACATCAAATTACGAAAAATGCCTGCTTTTAAAATTGAAATAAAGGAAGATTAATATGATAAATTTTCTAAAAAATTTTGTTGAAAAAGTAAAAAACAAGCCTCTTGGATATAAAATTATTTTTGGATTAATTTTAGTATTTTATATTACGATTGTGTTATTAGCACTTATTAAATCAAATTATTATATGCTTACTCCAGGAAAGGTAACTCCTGTAAAATCTGTAATTGAAATAGAAAATTATGATTCAGATGAAGAAGTATATACAGTATCAGTTTTTGAATCAAGAAAAATAAGCTTACTAAATTATTTATTAGTTGAAAAGTTAAAAATAGATAAGAATGTTGAAGTAGGTAAACTACCATCAGTAACAATGTCTAATAAGAACGAAGACATTAAAGGATTAATCCAAAAACAAACAAGTATTAATCAGTCAATTATTGTTGCTTACACTGAAGCGCAAAAAACTAATCCAGAAATAAAACTAGAATATCAATTCTTAGGTAGAGTTGTGCTTTTCTTAGGAGAAGAAACAGATCAAAATTTACAATTAGAAGATATTATTACTCATGTAGATGGAACAAAAGTAACAAATGATGGTGAAAATCCAGCTGAAGATTTTAGCAATTTAATAAAAAGTGCTGGGAATAAAGGAAAAGTAACTTTAACTGTTTTACGCGATGGAAAAATTGATGGAAAAATTAATGATGATATCACAAAATTAAAAAGTCATAATGTAGAAGTATCACTTTCTAATTTTCATATCGGAACTTTGCCTTTTTTTGATATCTTAGAAGAAACAGTTACACCATCATATAAAATTAATGAAAGTTCGACACAAGGACCATCTGGAGGATTAATGCAAACAATTGCAATATATAATACGATAACTAAATCTAATCTTACTAAAGGAAAAATTGTAATGGGGACAGGACAAATAAATATAAATGGTAATGTTGATCCTATTGATGGAGAAAAGCAAAAAGTTGTTACTGCTAAATTATATAGTGCAGATATTTTCTTTGTTCCAGAGGAAAACTATGCAGATGCATTAGAGCAATATAATAGAATTAAAAACCCAAAATTTAAGCTTGTTAAGGTTAAAACATTTGCTGATGCATTACAAGAATTAGAAAGGTTGGAATAAAGATGACAATGTGGAAAAAAGGTAAATTAGAAATTCAAAAATATTATAATTTGAAATTAAATAAAAAAAATGATTTGAAATCTTTGATATTCGGTATGATTTTAACCCTTCTAGTCATCTTACCATTTTTGCTAATTTTAATTCAGTTATATAATATTTTTTACTATCACTTAACTATTCGTGATGTATTACTTATCATATCATGGTTTATGTTATTACTCGCGAACGGATTATCTAATTTGTTTATGGTTAAACTTGCAAAATCATATTATCCTGACTATACTGCTTTGCAAGAGATAGACGATACTGCAATTTTTATATATGAAACATTTAATATTGGATTTGCAATTTTCACACTAATACTAATAATAATGTTCAGGGTGTTAATATGATTTTTAAGGAGAAAAAAATGATACATGCAATAATTTTTATTATTATTGGGGTTGTAATTGATCAAATATTAAAACATATTATTGGAAGTCATTTTGAATACGATATAAATACTTCAGGAACGGATGTAATTGGCGATCTATTTAGAATTACTTATCGTGAAAACACTGGAGTAGTATGGGGATTAGGTGGAAACGAATCATGGTTGCGTCCAGTATTAATTGTCATTTCAATTGTAGCACTAGGATTCTTTATTTATCTATTAATTAAATATTATGATTTTCAAAATCATAAATTTTTCAGTATTGCAATTATTTTATTAATTAGTGGTACGATAGGTAATTTAATTGATCGAGTGTTTTTAGGATATGTAATTGATTATATTGAAGTTGGACTTTTTAATTTTGCTATTTTTAATTTTGCAGATTCATGCTTAACAATCGGAACAATTATTCTTTTAATTGATATTCTATTTGGAAAAAGTGGAGAATTTTTAAAGTGAGGTATTAATTATGCGTTTACAATATTTTGGTGATGGAATTCGAATTGATAAATATATTGCAAATGAGGTTCCATCCTTAACAAGAACCCAAATTCAAAAACTAATCAATGAAGAATTCATTACAGTGAATGATAATATTATAAAAGCAAATTATATTCTAAAAGATAGTGATATCATTAATATTATTATTCCGAAACCAAAACCATCAAAAATTGAAGCGCAAAATATTCCTTTAGACATTTTTTATGAAGATAAAGATATTATAGTAGTAAATAAACCAAGCGGGATGGTTGTACATCCTGCTGCAGGAAATCTCGATAATACTTTAGTAAATGCTCTACTTTATCATTGTAAAGATTTATCAGGAATTAATGGGCGAATCCGAGCTGGAATTGTTCACAGAATTGATAAAGATACTTCAGGATTATTAGTTGCATGTAAAAATGATTTTGCTCATAAAAAATTAAGTGTTCAGTTTGCGAAAAAAATGGTAACAAGAAAATATTATGCAATTTGTAGTGGAGTTATTCCACATAATCTCGGGAGAATTGATGCACCAATCGGAAGAAATCCAAATAACCGTCAACAAATGGCTGTTGTAAAAGATGGTAAAGATGCAATCACTAATTTTAAAGTGTTAGAGCGATTTGAAAATCATACATTAATTGAATTAGAATTAGAAACAGGAAGAACACATCAAATTAGGGTTCATATGAATTATATTGGTTATCCGATTACTGGTGACCCTTTATATGGACATAAAAAAGAAGTAAGCCCATATGGTCAATATTTGCATGCTAAAACATTAGGTTTTTATCATCCGCGGACTAATGAATACATAGAGTTTGATAGTCCATTACCTAATTTTTTCGAAGAATTTTTGAATAAACTTCGGGGGAGTTTGTAAAAAAAATGCTGCTAATGCAGCTTTTTTTAAAATATTGCTTTTTTGGTATTTTTAAAATTTAACTTTGCAATATCCTTTAATATATCTTGTTTTTGATCTATTATAATTTTATTAATCATTTGGTCAACTTCTTTGCCTGCTCCCTTTGGCAAGTCATAATTATATTTTTTTGAAAGTTCATTTAATCTTTTTAAAAAATAATAGCGAGCTATAATTGATGCTGCAGCAACAGCTAAATATTTTTCTTCACCTTTTTCTTCGAGAAAAACATCGTCAATTACTTTTTCTTGATTTTGTAAATATTTTAGATATTTTTCTTTCGTTGTGAATCCATCAACAACAATTTTATCATAATTTATTTTTCTTTCTAATAATTTTAGTATTACTCTATTATGAAGTATTGCCTTAATTTTATTTAAATTGGCATAACCTTTTTCAAAAATTATATTATATTTTTCATTATTTAAGTAAATTACCTTATGAGTTAATATATTAATTAGTTTTGGTGCTAAAATATTTATTTTATTATCACTTATTTTTTTAGAGTCTCTAATCCCTAATTTATGAATATCAAGTATTTGATTTTTTTCAATAAAACATGCACATACAACTATTCCACCAAAATAATCTCCAGTACCTACTTCGTCAGTTCCGATAATTGATAGTGGGAGGTTTACGTTTTCTGATGAGAGGTTGATGCTCTCATTAGGATTAATAGCTTTAATTTTAATATTTAATAAATCACATATTTCTTCGTAAACATCATAATCACGACCTTGAATTAATAGTTTATTAGTTTTATATATTGTGATTGTTGTTCTTTTTATTTTTGCTCTGAAACTCATATAAGGTGTTGTAAGTGATAACTTATATTTTTGATATTTAGTTTTAATTTTCTCTACTTGTTTATCGTTTAAATTAATTGTATACGTCATATTCAATCTCCTTTTTAATTCTAACAAAAATTAACTAAAAACTCAATGATTATTGAAAAATATTCCTTTGTCGTGATATAATACAATATATAGTGGAGGTAATCGTGAACAAATATTATAAAATCTTAGAATTTGATAAAATAATTGCTTTAGTAAAACAATATGCTAGGCTTCCGCAAACCCAATCAAATTTAGAAAATATTAAAATTTATAACGAAATAGAAGAAATTCAAAAAGCTTTAGATGAAGTTGATGAAGCTACAATATTAATTCAAAGAATGGGAAGTTTCCCATTACTTTTTCATACTGATATTTCGTTTTATTTAAATAAAGTACATAAATATGGTGTGTTAACAGAAGAAGAACTTTTAGAAGTTGGAAATCTATTGGACTCTATTAAAGAAAATTATTTATATCTTGATAAATTAGATAGTGCGGAAATAAAAGTTGAACACTTTAATCATAAAGTGTTATCGATGACATATTTTAAAGATCTTAATTTAAAAATTAAGAAAATAATTACTCCATTTGGGGAAATAAAAGATGATGCTAGTAGTTTGCTAAAAGATTTAAGAAGAAAGCAAAAAGATATCGAAACATCTATTCAAAAGAAATTACAAGAAATTTTAAACAAAAATCAAAAAAAATTAACCCAAAATATTGTTTCGATTCGTAATGATCGATTTGTTATTCCAGTTAGAGTTGAATATAAAAACACTTTTAGCGGAATAATCCATGATCAATCTGCAAGTGGAGAAACTGTTTTTATTGAACCTACGATAATAAATAGTTTGCAAAATCAATTAAATCAAATAAGAGAAGAAGAAAAACAAGAAATTTATCGTATTCTAAAACAAATTAGTTTAGAAATTAATAATTATTATGATGATTTAATGCATGCATACCAAATTTTTGTAGAACTGGATACGATATTTGCTAAGGCAAAATATGCAATTAAAATTGGAGCACAAAAGCCACAAGTTAATAACGAAGGTATTGTTGACCTTGTAAATTGTCGTCATCCACTATTAAATGTTGATAATGTAGTATCAAATAATATTAATATTGGTACATATAAAGGAATTATTATTACAGGTCCTAACACTGGCGGAAAAACTGTTTTATTAAAAACTATTGGATTATTAGCGATCATGGTTAAAGCAGGAATGTTAATTCCTTGTGATGAAAGTAGTAATATTATGATTTTTGATAATGTGTTTGCTGATATAGGTGATGAGCAAAGTATCGACCAAAACCTTTCGACATTCTCATCACATTTAAAAAATATTATTCAAATTATCAATAATGTTACTAATGAATCTTTAGTACTACTCGATGAATTAGGTTCAGGTACTGATCCAAGTGAAGGAACAAGTCTTGCAATAAGTATTTTTGATTATTTAATAAAAAAAGATTGTTTAGTTATCGCAACTAGCCATTATTCCGAATTAAAAATATATGCATACAATTCAAATGACGTAATTAATGCAAGTGTTGAATTTGATGAAAAAACATTAAAGCCAACATACAAACTATTAATGGGTGTTCCAGGTATGAGTAATGCTCTTAG
>DUOT01000023.1 GCA_012838705.1 Acholeplasmataceae bacterium | reverse complement strand
TATTTACAAGACGAAAATATTATTATTAGAAATTTTAATTTTAATATAATTGTAATAAAATATTGATATAACTACTTATTGATTACAATATGTAAAATTTTGTTAATATACAAAATTTTTTTAAAAAAACCCTTGATTACTCAAGAGTTAATTTATTTATTGTTTCAATTATTCTACAAATTCTATAATCGCCATCATTGCTGAGTCGCCTCTACGAGGGCCAACTCTTAATATTCTTGTATATCCACCATTTCGGTCTGCAAATTTAGGAGCGATTTCAGAAAACAATTTTTGAATTGCAAATTGGCCATCATCAGTTTTTTCAAATCTAATGAATCGCGCTGCTTGACGACGAGCAGCTAAGTCGCCTATTTTGCCCCATGTTACCATTTTCTCAGCTAATCTTTGTAATTCTTTAGCTTTATAAATTGTCGTTTCAATGCGACCATTTATAATTAGATCAGTTACTAAATCTCTAAGTAAAGCTTTTCTTTGTGCAGAATTACGACCTAATTTACGATAGCCTAATGACATTTCTTTTCCTCCTTTATGCTAATCTGAATTTGTTTCATCGTCTTCCATTTCCAAGATGTCTTTATGTGAAGTAACTACTTCATCATCAGTATCTTGGAAATCAGCATCATATGAATGTTTTAAATGGAGTCCAATTTCACGAAGCTTTCCTACAATTTCTTTAAGTGATTTGCGACCTAGGTTTCTAACACGCATCATTTCTTCTTCAGTCTTTTGAGTTAATTCTCCTACCGTACTAATTCCTGCACGTTTCAAACAATTATAAGAACGAACTGAAAGGTCTAAATCTTCAATCTTCTTTTCTAGAATCTTATTAGCAACCTTTTCTTCTGGTTCGTACATATATTCTTGCTCATGAACAACTTCATTTACTGAAGATATTACATTAAAATGATCAATTAAAAATTTAGATGCAAGACTTAATGCTTCCGCTGGTTTGATGCTACCATTTGTCCAAACTTCAATAATTAATTTATCATAATCGACATTTTCCCCTACACGGGTTTTTTCTACATCATATCTACACCTTTTAATTGGTGTGTAAATTGAATCAATTGGAATACGACTAATTATATTTTGCCCCGCACTATCTTTGCAGAAAATTTTATTTTCGTCGGCACCTACGTAACCAACGCCACGACGGGCAAAAAAACGAGCCTTAAATTTCCCATGATCCGCAAGGGTAGCAATAACAGTATCTGGATTAACTATTTTAATTTTTTCTCCATGTTGTAAATCTCCAGCAGTTATTACCCCTGGCCCTTCAGCAACAACTGATAATTCATATAATTCTGAATTATCCTTTGGCATTGCTTTGAAAAGAATATCTTCATCGATTGTTAGAATGACATTTTTTAAATTTAATACTATTTGGGTAACATCTTCTACAACTCCAGGTATTGCCATAAACTCATGTTCTACACCTTCTATTTCCATTGCAACAATCGCAACTCCTGGCATAGATGATAACAATACTCTTCTTAATGCATTTCCTAATGTAATTCCATATCCTCGATCAAGGGGTGTGATTGTAAAAATACCATAATCTTCACTATCACTATCTTTTAATTCTATTTGAGGCCTTATAAATTCAAATTTTCTCATTTAGCCCTCCTTTTAAATTATTATTATCCACGCGGTCTTTTCGGCGGACGACATCCATTATGAGGAATTGGAGTCACATCTTTAATTGAGGTTATTTCAAGTCCTGCAATTTGTAAAGATCTAATTGCCGCTTCACGACCAGGCCCCGGACCCTTCACAGAAACTTCAACCTTCATCATACCACTATCTAGTGCTGCTTTTGCGCAAGCTTCACTTGCCATTTGTGCAGCAAATGGTGTTGATTTTTTACTCCCTTTGAAACCTAATGCCCCAGCACTTGACCAGGCAACTGCATTTCCATTCGGATCGGTAATGGTAATAATAGTATTATTAAAAGTAGAATGAATATGAGCTATTCCATTAGGTATATTCTTCTTAACTCTACGTTTACGAGTTTTAGCAGCCATTAATTTCAGCCTCCTTTTTACTTCTTCTTATTAGCGACAGTCTTTGATGGTCCTTTACGAGTACGGGCATTACATCTTGTATTTTGACCTCTTACAGGTAAACCACGACGATGACGAATACCACGGTAAGAGCCAATTTCCATCAAACGTTTAATATTCATAGCAACTTCACGACGTAAGTCACCCTCAACTTTTAAATTCGCAACTTCACGACGGATATTTGCTAATTCATCTTCTGTTAGATCTTTTACGCGTTTGTTTTCATCAACATTCGCATTAGCTAATATTTGTTTTGCAGTTGATTTTCCAATTCCAAAAATATAAGTTAATGATATAACTACACGTTTGTCACGAGGAATATCAACACCTGCTATACGTGCCATTTTTGCACCTCCTAATTATCCTTGTCTTTGTTTATGTTTGGGATTTTTGCAAATCACCATTACTTTGCCTTTACGTTTAATTACTTTACATTGATCACATATTGGCTTGACCGATGCTCTAACCTTCATTTTTTTTCCTCCTTTTTCTTGTCATGCAAGAAAATTTACTTATGTCGATAAGTAATACGGCCACGTGTTAAATCATAAGGTGATAATTCAACAGTTACTTTATCCCCTGGTAAAATAGTTATGAAATTCATACGAATTTTACCAGAAACGTGCGCCAAAATTTGATGCCCATTTTCTAATTCAACTTTGAATTTAGCATTTGGAAGAGCATCAATAACTGTCCCTTTTAGTTCAATAACATCACTTTTGGACATCCGCACTCCCTCCTTCTTCCGTTAAAATTATATATCCGTCAGTAGTAATGACAATTGTGTGTTCAAAATGAGCACTATCTTTGCCATCTACCGTCACTGTTGTCCACTCATCCTCTAATACTCTAACATGATATGTACCTATATTAACCATTGGTTCAATCGCTAGTGCCATTCCCGGTTTTAATAATGGGCCATGACCAGGTAAACCATAGTTTGGAATTCGTGGTTCTTCATGGAGATTTTGACCAATTCCATGACCTGTAAAATCACGAACAACGGAAAAACCATTAGCGAGGACATATTGTTCAATCGCATGGGATATATCAGATAAACGATTATGAGGCTTTGCAAATTTTAAGCCTTCATATAATGAATCTCGAGTAACATCAATAAGCTTTTGTCGTTGCGGACTTATTTGTCCAACACCGTGAGTCATTGCACTATCGGCATGGTAACCCTTAAAACTTGCACCAATATCGATAGCTATAATATCACCTTGTTTTAATACAATTTTATTACTTGGAATCCCATGAATAACAACATTATTAACCGATGCGCATATCGATCCTGGAAACCCACCATAGCCTTTAAACGAAGGTGTCGCTCCATTTTCTCGAATTACTCTTTCCGCAATCCGATCAAGTTCAGCTGTTGACACACCTGGTGCTATTGCTTCAGCAATCTTTCGATGAGCCAAAGCGACAATTCTCCCAGCCTCTTTCATGAGCGCAATTTCACGATTACTTTTATACGTTATCATTCATTCCTCCCAAAGTATGTTTTATTCTTTTAAAAATATCGATAATATCGCCATTACCATCTATATTTATTAATAATCCTTTTTGATTATAAAATTCAAGTAATGGTTTCGTTCTTTCTTCATAGACACGGAGTCGATTAACAACTATTTCTTCTGTGTCATCTTCTCTTTGTATTAATTTATGACCACAAGCATCACATATACCAGAAACCTTTGGTTTCAAAGTTTTAATATGATATCCAGCTCCACATGAAGGGCAGACTCTACGGCCAACAATCCTATCAATAATAATAGAGCTTGGTACATAAACATTAATCACTGCATCAAGAAAAATACCAAATTCAGAAAGAATAATATCTAAAGCAAATGCTTGATTTAAAGTTCTTGGATATCCATCTAGTAAAAACCCACCTTTGGTATCTTCGTGCTTTAACCTTTCTTTCACTAATTCATTAGTAACATCATCTGGTACTAATTCCCCTTTATCAATATAATCTTTGGCTTTAATGCCAAGACAAGTATTGTTGCCTATTGCTTCCCGGAACATTTCTCCAGTTGATATATGGGGTATTTGGTATTCTTCCTTGATTAGTACTGCTTGTGTCCCCTTCCCAGCTCCGGGTGGGCCCATAATTAATAAGCGCATTTATTCACCTACTTTAAGAAACCTGTATATTGTTGTTCTTTTAGTAGATTTTTAATTTGTTTTGCAGTTTCTATTGCAACACCTACAACGATAATAAGTCCAGTTCCACCAATTTGTACCGATGGTGGTAAATTGAATATTTTACTTACAATAATTGGAACAGCAGCTACGATTGAAAGATATGTTGCACCAACCATTGTAATTTTAAATAGAACACGTGAAATATAAGATGCCGTTTCTTCTCCTGGTCTAACACCTGGAATATAAGCATTATTCTTTTGTAGGTTTTCAGCAATATTTTCTGGATTCATTTGCAAGAATGAATAGAAAAATGAAAAGACAAAAATCAATAGTATATAAATAACGAATCCAATTGGTTTTGTTTGATCAAAAATTTGTGAGATCCAAAAACCCCAACCACTAACTTTACTAACTTTTCCAACTTCAATTACTGTTGTTGGAAGACTCATTAAAGTTGCTGCAAAAATAACTGGAATTACTGATGCAGAATTAAGTTTAATTGGAATATTTGAATCACTACGTCCACGGAAAGATGCACTTGCTGGACGGTTTGCATACTGAATAGGGATTTTTCTTGTTGCTGCTTCCATAAATACAATCCCAATAATAATTAGAATTAATATTAAAATAACAGCAATAAAAATCATTACATCGCCAAATTTACCAGTTGTTAGGAATGTAGCGATTAATTGAGCGATCATTAATGGGAATGAAGCTAAAATCCCTGAAACAATTAACATTGATGTTCCATTTCCAATTCCTTTCGCAGTAATTTTTTCCGCAAGCCATAATGAGAATGCTGTACCTGCAGTTGCAACTAATGCAAGATAAACATATGTAAATGGTTCATCAATAAAACCAACACCAAAGTATGCATCAGCATAGTTTACTTTAATTCCTAATGTAATTGTTAACGCTTGAACAAACGCTAGTCCAAGTGCAACATATTTTGTAAGTTGATTTAACTTTTGTTTACCTGCTGGGCCTTCTTCAGACCATTCTTTTAATACTGGAATAACATCCATTTGTAATAGTTGAATAACAATTGATGCTGTAATATATGGACTAATTCCAAGAGCTAAAATCGAAAAGTTAGATAAAGCTCCACCAGAAAAAACATCAAGAAAACCAAACATTGATTCGCCAACCATAAATAGTTCAGAATCAATAAATGGTAATTGGATGAATGCTCCTAATCGATAAATTGCTAGAAATATTACTGTGAATGCAATCATCTTGATTAATCTTTTTTGGTTTTTTGAGATAGCCATTAAATCACCTCTATTTTTCCACCAGCATCAACAATACTCTTTTCCGCTGATTTAGAGAATTTATTCGCTTTAACGGTTAAACCTATTTCTAATTTACCGTTCCCTAAAATCTTTAATCCGTCATACTCCTTTTTAACTAGTCCTTGTTTCTTTAAAGCATCTATAGTAACAACAGTTCCGTCTTTAAAAACGTTTAAGTCTCCAACATTAACTATAGCATATTCCTTACGGTTTACATTTGTAAATCCTCGTTTAGGAAGTCTTTTGAATAATGGTGTTTGACCACCTTCAAATCCTGGGCGTACGCCACCACCGCTACGAGCGTTTTGACCTTTGTGGCCTCTACCACTTGTTTTTCCCATTCCTGAGCCTGTACCACGACCAACACGTTTACGTGTATGACGAGCTCCTTCTACAGGTTTTAGTTCATGTAACTTCATGTTGCACCTCCTACTCTGTTACTTCTAATAAGTGCTTGCAAGTTTCAATCATACCTCTAATAGCATCATTATCAGGCTTTTTCACAACTTGATTTATTTTTGTTAATCCAAGGGCTTTTAATGTCTTAGCTTGACTTGGGATACGACCATGAGGGCTTTTTACTAGTTTAATTGTTAATTCTTTAGTCTTTGCCATAATATTACCCCACAATCTCCTCTGCTGTTTTACCACGAAGTTTCGCAACATCTTCCGCAGTTCTTAATTGACTTAAGCCTTCAATTGCTGCCCTTACAACATTAATTGGTGTACTTGAGCCTAATGATTTAGAGATAATGTTTTTAATTCCTGAAAGTTCAGCGACTGCACGAACAGGACCGCCGGCGATAACACCAGTACCTTCTGGAGCTGGTTTTAATAATACTTTTCCAGCACCAAAACGACCAACAACTTCGTGAGGAATAGTCGAGTTTACAATAGGAACTTTAATTAAGTTTTTCTTTGCATCTTCAACCGCTTTTTTAATGGCATCAGGAATTTCAATAGCTTTTCCAGTACCAATTCCAACTTGACCTTTACCATCGCCAACAACCACTACGACGTTAAAACGATATCTTCTACCACCCTTAACAACTTTCGTTACGTGGTTTATATTAACGAGGCGTTCTTCAAATTGGTTTTCAACTTGGGCTTCTCTTCTTGATCTCTTTTGACGCATAACTATACCTCCTTAGAATTTCAATCCTGCTTCGCGAGCAGCATCAGCTAACGCTTTAACTCGTCCGTGATATAAATAACCTCCACGATCAAAAACGACAGCTTCAATATTTAACTTCTTAGCTCTTTCAGCAATCAAAGCCCCAACTTTTTTTGCTGCTTCAATATTTGAGCCATTCTCTAATTTCAATTCTTTATCTATGCTGGATGCACTACATAAAGTTACACCTTTAGTATCATCTATAATTTGAGCAAAGATATTTGCATTTGATCTAAAAACATTTAAACGAGGAATCGATTCGTTACCGTAAATGTTTTGACGAATGCGTAAATGACGAATTTTGCGTGCTTTGTTACGCTCTTTTCTTGTAACCACTCTATTTCGTCTCCTTTCTACTTAGCTTTCTTTCCTTCTTTACGGCGAACAACCTCATCTTTATAACGAATTCCTTTACCTTTATAAGGTTCTGGTGGACGAACGCCGCGAACTTTTGCAGCAAACTCACCAACAAGTTGTTTATCGATTCCTGAGATTGTAAAGTCTGTTGGTGATTGTAATTTAACTTCTAAGCCTTCAGGTATTGGCATTTCTACTAAATGCGAATATCCAGCATTAATTACTAAAGTATTGCCTTGTAATTGCGCACGATAACCAACACCTTCGATACGTAAATCGCGTGAAAAACCTTTTGTAACGCCATCAACCATATTATTAAGAATCGCTCTAGTTGTTCCGTGAAGAGCTCTATATTCAATTGAATCATTTGGACGTGTAACTGTAACTGTATTATCCACTACTTCAATTTTCATTTCTGGTCGAAATTTGTAACTAATAGTTCCTTTTGGACCTTTAACAACTACATTATTGTTTTCTTCAACACTTACAGTCACACCTTCATGCAATGTGATTGCTTTTTTACCGATTCGTGACATTTATTTTCCTCCTATAATTACCAAATGTATGCAATTACTTCGCCACCGATGTGTCTTTGTCGGGCTTCGCGATCTGTCATTACACCATTTGAAGTTGATACTACTGCAATACCTAAACCATTTAATACTTTAGGCATTTCAGTTGACTTTGCATATACCCGTAAACCTGGTTTGGAAATACGTTTAATTCCTTTAATAACTCTTTCCTTATTTTCTGTATATTTTAAAGTTACTTTAACTTTTCCTTGTTTTCCATCTTCAATAAATTCAACATCGCTAATGTAACCTTCATTTTTAATAACATTTAAAATTTCCAACTTTATTTTAGATGCTGGTATTTCTACATACTCATGCTTCATATGATTTGCATTACGAATACGAGTAAGCATATCAGCAATTGGATCAGTCATTACCATTCAGATGGCCTCCTTCCAAAATAATATTTACCAACTTGATTTAGTAACGCCAGGAATTTCACCTTTAAGCGCTAGTTCTCTAAAACAAACACGGCATAATTTGAATTTGCGAAAAACAGCATGTGGTCTACCACAACGTTCGCAACGTGTATATTGTCTAACTTTAAATTTAGGTTTACGTTTACTTTTAACTATTAATGATTTTTTAGCCATTTTTTCCTCCTTCGATTACTTTCTAAATGGGACGCCAAGAAGATTCAATAATTCAAAACCTTCTTTATCTGTTTTTGCAGTAGTAACAATAACGATGTCCATACCTCTAATTTTAAGTACTTTGTCATAATTAATTTCAGGGAATATTAATTGTTCTTTAACACCGATTGTATAATTACCGCGCCCATCAAAAGAATCTTTAGATAGACCACGAAAATCACGAACACGAGGTAAGGCAATAGAAATTAACTTATCAAAAAAATCATACATTCTATCACCACGTAAAGTTACTTTACAGCCAATAGCTGCACCTTGACGAAGTTTAAAATTAGCAATAGATTTTTTTGCCCTAGTAATGACTGGCTTTTGACCAACTATTTGTGTTAAATCCTCAACAGCAGCATCAATCAATTTTGAATTATGAATTGCGTCACCAACTCCCATATTTACTATGATTTTTTCTAATCTTGGGACTTCCATAATTGATTTATAATTTAATTTCTTCATTAATGTCGGTCTAACATTTTCTATATAATTTTCTTTAACTCGATTCATAACGTCCTCCTAATTATCCAGTACTTGCCCAGATTTTTTTGCATAACGCACTTTTTTCCCATCTACGATTTTATAACCAATTCTTGTTCTTTCTTGTGTCTTAGGATCTATTAATTGTACGTTAGATGCATGAATTGGAGCTTCCTTTTTAATTATTCCACCATCAGGATGGGCATTTGAAGGTCTTGTGTGACGCGATACAATGTTGACGCCTTCAACTATCACACGGTTTTGTTTTGTTAAAACCTTAAGTACTTTCCCAATTTTACCTTTATCATTACCGCTTATTACGATAACATTATCACCTTTTTTAACATGCATAATGTTTCCTCCTTCTATAGAACCTCAGGAGCGAGAGAGATAATTTTCATGAACTGTTTTTCACGAAGTTCACGAGCTACTGGACCAAAAATACGTGTTCCCCTAGGGGTTTTATCATCACGAATGATAACAGCAGCGTTATCATCAAATTTAATATATGATCCATCATCTCTACGAAGACCGCTCTTAGTTCTAACAATTACCGCTCTAACAATGTCTCCCTTTTTAACTTGACCACCAGGGATTGCTTGTTTAACGGTAGCGACAATTATATCACCAATATTAGCATATTTACGTCCTGTTCCACCTAATACATTGATTGTTAAAATTTCTTTAGCACCTGAATTGTCAGCAATTACTAATCTAGATTCTTTTTGTATCATAATAGACCTCCTTAGATGCTAACCGCTCTTTGGATGATTTGAACTAAACGGAATCTTTTCGTTTTTGATAATGGTCTTGTTTCCATTATTTTAACAATATCTCCTACGTTAGCTTCATTGCGTTCATCATGAGCAGCAAATTTTTTAGTTCGTTTTACATTTTTTCCATATATAGGGTGTTTACGATATGTTGTAATCTTAACTTGAATGGTTTTATCGCCTTTAGTTGATGCGACTTCACCAATATATGTTTTACGATTTTTTTCCATAACGACCTCCATCTACTCGTTTAGTGCATTTGCACGTTCGGTAAGAATAGTCTTCATACGAGCAATTTGCTTTCTATTTTTTTTAATTTGTGCAGTATTTTCCAACTTTCCAACAGCAGCTTGGAAACGTAAGTTGAAAAGTTCTTGCTTTAATTCAGCTATATGTTTTTCGATGGTGGCAACATCCATTTTTCTGATTTTATCTGCTTCAGATTCTCTCTTAACAGCTTTAATTTCTTCGACTTTTTTTCTAGCCATAATTAATCACCACTATCTTCCTTTTTTACAAATCTTGTTCTCACAGGTAATTTTGCTGATGCTAAACGTAAAGCTTCACGAGCAGTTTCTTCATCTACTTCACCAATTTCGAACATAATTGTTCCACGTTTTACAACAGCAACAAAATGATCCGGACTTCCTTTTCCCCCACCCATACGTACTTCTAATGGTTTTTTAGTTCTAGCCATATGAGGGAAAATTCTGATCCATAACTTTCCTAATCTTCTCATATATCGAGTAGCAGCAATACGTGCAGCTTCAATTTGATTTGCAGTAATCCATGCACCATCTAATGATTGAAGTCCATATTCGCCAAATTCTATTTTCTTTGCACCTTTTGCTTTACCTTCATAACTTACTCGATGTGGTTTACGATATTTTGTTCTTTTAGGCATTAACATAATTATTTAGCCTCCTTCTTTGAAGGTAATACTTCTCCTTTACAAATCCATACTTTAACACCTAGCTTACCATACGTTGTATGTGCTTCAGCAATCGCATAATCAATATCTGCACGTAAAGTATGTAAAGGAACAGTTCCTTCTGAATAACCTTCACTACGAGCCATTTCTGCTCCACCTAAACGTCCAGATACTAATGTTTTAATACCTTGTGCGCCTGCTTTCATCGCTTGTTGGATTGCACGTTTTTGTACACGTCTAAAGGATGCACGGTTTTCCAAATCTTCAGCGATTTTTCTAGCAACTAATGTAGCATCTAGTTCTGGATTTTTGATTTCTACAACATTTAAGAAGACAGTTTTACCAGTCTTTTTTTGTAATATATCAACAATTTGAGCTTTTACTGTACCTTCACGACCAATTACAACGCCTGGTTTTGCGGTATAAAGTGTAAGTACAATCTTAGTTTTAACTCGCTCAATAACAATTTTAGATACTTGTGCTCTTTTATAAAATTCATTGACTATTTTACGAATTTCTAAATCTTCGTGTAAAATCTTTGGAACTTCAAGCTTGTTGGCATACCATTTTGAGTCCCAATCACGAATTATTCCGATTCTTAGTCCGATTGGATTAGTTTTTTGTCCCACCGAGATCCTCCTTACTGTCTTTCGTCAAGAACTATAGTAATATTACTAGTTCTCTTTAGAATTAAATTCCCGCTACCTTTAGCGCGTGGTAATAATCTTTTTAATCTAACACCTTCGTCAACAAATGCTTTTTTAATATATAATGAATCTTTATCCATTTTATTATTATTAACAGCATTTGCGACTGCACTTTTAACTACTTTTTCAATTAATCCACCAGCTTTACCAGGAGTGAATCTTAAAATTGAAAAAGCTTCACCAACTGATTTTCCTCTTATTAAGTCAATTACTAATCTAACTTTGCGAGGAGACATACGCACAGTCTTTGCAACAGCTTTTACTTCCATTTGTTTGTCCTCCTCCTACCTTCCAGCCTTCTTATCTTTTCCATGTCCACGGAATGTTCTAGTTGGTGCAAACTCACCTAGTTTATGACCAACCATATCTTCAGTAATATATACTGGGACATGTTCTTTACCATTATATACAGCAATTGTATGTCCAACAAATTCAGGGAATATTGTAGATCTTCTTGACCAAGTTTGGATAACTTTTTTAGAATTTGATTGATTTGCTTCTAAAACTTTTTTCATTAAATGATCATCACAAAATGGTCCTTTTTTTAGTGAACGAGCCATATTTACCTCCTATTAACCTTTGCGACGATGAACAATAAGTTCAGTTGATTTTTTCTTGTTACGACGAGTTTTAACACCAAGTGCAATCTTACCCCATGGAGTAAGAGGTGATTTACGTCCAACTGGTGCACGACCTTCACCACCACCATGAGGGTGATCATTAGGATTCATTACTGAACCTCTAACTGTAGGTCTAATCCCCATATGACGTTTTCTTCCCGCCTTACCAATATTAACATTCATGTGATCTTTATTACCAACTTCACCAATTGTTGCTCGACATACGCTTAATATTTTTCGTACTTCACCACTAGTTAAACGTACTAATACATATTTGTCCTCACGGCCAAGTATTTGTGCACTTGCACCAGCACTTCTAGCTAGTTGTCCGCCTGCTCCTGGATACAATTCAATATTATGAATTGTTGTACCTACTGGGATTCTTCCAAGTGGCATCGCATTTCCAACACGAATATCAACACTTTCCCCTGAAACAACAGTAGCTCCTACTTTTAATCCATCTGGAGCAATTATATAACGTTTTTCTCCGTCTTTATAAACTACTAAAGCAATGTTTGCGGAACGATTTGGATCGTATTCAATTGTTTTAATAGTACCAACAACATTATCTTTATTACGTTTAAAGTCAATAATACGATATTTCCTTTTACTTCCACCACCACGATGACGAACTGTAATACGTCCTTGGTTGTTACGACCAGCTTTTTTAGTTAGTGGTGCTAGTAAACTTTTTTCGGGTTTAGTTGTTGTGATTTCTTCATTTAGCAAAGTCGACATATTACGACGACCATTAGTTGTAGGTTTATAATTTTTAATAGGCATAAGTTACCTCCTAAACTTCAAATACGTCTAATTTTTGTCCTTCAGCAAGAGTAACTATTGCTTTACGAACAGCTGGACGCATTCCTTCATATTTACCAACACGACGTTTTTTACGATGAACATTAATAATATTAACGTCGATAACATTCACATCAAATATTTTTTCCACAGCTTCTTTTACTTCGATTTTATTAGCTCCGGGTGCAACTTCGAATGTGTACTTTCTTTCTTCAATTAACTTTGTTGTCTTTTCCGTAATCATCGGACGACGGATAATATCATATACATTTTTCATTGCTTAAGTTCCCCCTCGTATGCTTTAACTGCATCTTTAGTTGTAATATACATTTCAGCATTTGTCAGATCATAAACACTTACATGAGGTCTTACATCAATATATACATTCGGAAGATTTCTACCCGCTAACCATAATTTTTCGTCATATTCCTCAGTAATAACGATAACCTTTTTATCATAAGCGTTTAGATTCTTTAAGATTTCTACAAATTTTTTAGTCTTGTGATCTTCTAATTCAAATTTATCAACAACTACTAAATTTCCTGATTTAAAACGATCAGTTAGAAGTGATTTCAATGCTAACTTAACAACCTTGCGATTAACTTTCAATTTATAACTTCTAGGTGTTGGACCGAAAACAACTCCTCCACCGCGCCATTGTGGTGATCTAATAGATCCGTGACGAGCACGTCCTGTTCCTTTTTGACGCCATGGTTTTCTTCCTCCACCTCGAACTTCAGTGCGGTTCTTAGTCTTATGTGTACCTTGACGCATAGCGGCACGTTGCGCATTGACAACATCAAACACTGCTTGCATATTAGGTTCTACATCGAAAACTTCTTTTTTTAAGTTAATTCTACCAACTTCAGCACCCAGTTGGTTCAATACTGCAATTCTAGGCATTATTGTATCTCCTTTCTATTAAGCTAGTGCATCTGGGTTGACCGCAGCGCTACCTTTCTTAACGGCATTTGTTACGCAAACAAATGAGCCTTTCGCACCTGGTACATTACCTTTTACTAACATAACATTTTTTTCTAAATCAACTTTCACAACCTCTAAGTTTTGTACGGTTGTTGCAACGCCACCCATTCTTCCAGGCATTTTCTTACCTTTCTTAACTCGAGCAGCATCAATAGAACCCATAGCTCCAACACCACGATGATATCCAGAACCATGTGACATTGGCCCGCGAGCGAAATTGTGACGCTTAATTACGCCTTGATATCCTTTACCTTTTGAGATACCACTAACGTCAACCATTTCCCCTTCAACAAATATATTTGCTTTAACCTCTTGACCTACCTCAAACGCCATCATTTCATCTCCAGCGATTTCTTTAACGAAGCGCTTAGGAGCTGTGTTAGCCTTATTAGCATGTCCGATTTCTGGCTTCTTAAGATTTTTAGTTTTATCTAAAAAGCCCAATTGTACAGCTTCGTATCCATCTGTTTCCACTGTCTTTTTCTGCAACACAACATTCGGAGTAACTTCTATTACTGTAACAGGAATTAATTCACCTGATGTTGTGAACACTTGTGTCATTCCGACTTTTTTACCTAAGATTCCTTTGGCCATGAGTTTCACCTCCTAATTAACTCTCTCATTATTTTAGAATAATATCTACACCAGCAGGAATTTCCAAATGAACTAATGTTTCCATAGTTTTTGGAGTTGTTTCTACGATGTCAATAAGACGTTTATGTGTACGTCTTTCAAATTGTTCACGACTATCCTTATGTTTATGTGGTGAACGAATAACAGTAAAAATTTCTTTTTTTGTTGGAAGCGGAATTGGTCCGGAAACTACAGCTCCGGTTTTTTTAGCTGCCTCAACAATTTTCTTTGATGATTCATCGATCAATCTATGATCATATGAAACAAGCTTAATTCTTAATGATTTTCTTGCCATTTTATGGTCCTCCTTTCGCATCATGTGCTTTAGCTCCATACGAATTCCCCGACACACATATATAGGCAACCCAACCGTGCGTGTCAGCAACCTCGCATTTCTTCGCCTTAAAAAAGCCTTATATATTATATCCCAATAATTAAAAAAAAGCAAGTAAAATTTAAATTATTTTACTCACTTTTTTATCTTTTTATAGTATTTTTCTAAGAAAGGATTTTAGTTGTAGCAGTTCTTGTCAATTCATGTCCGTCGAATTTAGCTGTTACTTTATAATTCAACTCTTTTGTATCACCAATATTTAAACTAATCATACCTTTATTATCCATTATTGGTGTTAGTGATTCCCAAATAAACTCAACATCACTTAGTTCTTCTTTGGCGAATTTTTCCATTGAAATCAAATCAAGGAAGTTATCCCAATATCCTGTAGTACGAATTGAATTAGGACATGGTTTACCACTAAAGTTATTGTGTTGAAGAACTCTATCAACATTTAGGTCATGCATAATTAATAGTTCTGCACATAATTTTGCTAAGTGTCTTACTGTCATTTGATAATTACTTCCATAGTTAACACATGATTCAATACCAATTGAGTTACGGTTTCCGCCATGATTAGATATCTTCGCGTAGTCTTTATTATAATATGTATTATTTATATAGTAATTACCGTTTTCTCCTATCTCAGTATATATTCCTGAAGGAGTTATATGACTTGAAGTTAGTATTCTACCATCTGAAGTAGGCGCAAGAATTTTTGTTTTTTCGCCATTGATTTCAAAGTATCCATCTTTAGAAATTGTGATTTCAGGATATGGACCATTTGCCTTAACTCCTGTATCAGTTAACCCAAACGTACGTGATCCGTCACCAGCATGCCATGCAACTTCATCAAGTGGAATGCTTTGGAAAGCACCATCTTCATCAATCGCATAGTGCCAAGAAGCTGAAAAACCATTTATTAATAAATTTGCATGTGCTTCTGCAGTTGCACTAGCAGGAGTTGATGCAGTGTCGTGAATAGTAATAAATTCAACACTTGTAAGTTTAGTGCCAGGTCTGCTTCCACCGCCACCTGGACGCTCGCTATTTTTCGGCATTAACTTCAC
>DUOT01000022.1 GCA_012838705.1 Acholeplasmataceae bacterium | reverse complement strand
GAAGAATACGATAATGAGTATAACGAGCAAGAGGATGACCATTCTGAGATTTATGATAGCAATAAGGAATATGATGAGAATTCCAATAAATTGAGAATTGCTATTAGAAAACTAGAAGATAGCTATAAATTTAAAAGATCGCTTGAAGATTTAGAGTTTAAGTTTAATCGATTATTGGAAAATATGAAATTAGATGCAATGCCAACAAAGTTTATAGAAGACAAAAAAGTGTACTTCATTTTGAAAGATTTAAATGAGACATTACTAAAGAGACTTGTCGATTATATTGATGAAGATGGCAAATTTATTGAATTGCCAGAAGATTTTAATGAAATCAATGACCTTTTGTTCTATATAAAGAAATTTTTCAAAACAGAGGATCTTGATGTAATAGGGAATCTTATTTACTATGCAAAAGACTACTTGTCCACTCAAGATAAAGTGTATTTAAATAGTTATCTATCGAACGAAGGTAATTTATACGCAGTTGAAAAACAAGTTAAATATTATGCTTTTGGTGAGTTTGATGAGTATAAAGATTTTGATGAAGATCTTCCTGATATAAATGATATTTACGATTTTGATAATTTTATAAAGTGGCTAGCTATCGGTGTTGAATTAAAACACTATGAACTCATGAGAGTGCAAATGCTTATTTTTATGAACGGTTATGGAAGTATTACTAAAGATTATATCAAAGCAGAGAAAATTTTAAGGGAGTTATTAAAATTAGGGGATTATACCCAAAATACCAACCGCTATAATATGAGTTATTATTCTAAATATTTGGCTGAAATATTAATAAGTCGTAATGAAATAGCTTTAGCGATTGGCGAGATTTATTCTACTAGTTTATATCCTAAATACACTTTTGAGGAAATACTACCTGAATATGATTTGATATGTGAAATTATAAAGAATGCATGTTTTATATATCATGGATCTTGGACTGATGGAGAACAAGAAATCAGTTTTGATAGAAAGAAATTTGACAGAGAGATACATGTATATAATCAATTAATATCAATGTTTGAATCAAATGAAGATTCAAATATAAAATTTCTTAAGAAGTACCTAGAATATTTAAAGAGGAAACAAGAATATAATAAGCCTGAATATGTATCCATGTCTTATGATGACTATTATGATCCGAACCCTACTGAACAAGAATTGTTTGAAGGGAATCAAATGCTCGATTTAGAGTATAAAGATGTACTTGAGAAAATTAATGATATTTATGAATCAAATTGGAAACGTTATAATAATTTCAAATATGAGATAGTTGGTAACGAGATAATTATCAGAAAATATGTTGGTGATTTGTTAGAAGAATCAATACCAGAATATATTGATGGTATAGCTGTTACTTCTATTGATGAATACGTATTTTACGAATCCAAAATTGAACATATAGATTTACCGAAAACCATGACAAAGATAGGGATGCATTGTTTTGCAAAGTCGAATTTGAAAATTATTAATATACCATCCGAAGTTAAAATCCTTGAGAAGTATTCATTTGAAAACTGTGAAAATTTGAGTGAAGTTGTTCTTGGTAAAAGTATAGAGGTTATAGAAGAAAAATGCTTCAGCAAATGTGTTAACTTGGCTTCAATTAAGATTCCGAAAAGTGTAATGAAGCTCGAGTGGGGATGTTTTGAAAGTTGTGCATCACTAAAAAACATTTTATTCGAAGATGAGTCAAATCTAAAAATAATCGAGCATGATGCATTTAGTAATTGTGATAGTCTAGAGATTGTAAACTTACCAGGCTCTTTATATATGATAGGTAGTTATTCATTTGCCAATTGTACTAGCTTACATACTGTCATTTTAGGTGTAAATACAAAAAACTATTCAGAACAAAAATGCTTGTCATGTGGGAACATTCTTGATAAGAATAATTTTTGCAAGGATTGTTATTCAAAACAAGATGATAATCTAGATGAATATGGTGCCCATATTGATGTTGATAGTAATTTGAATCACCTATACCTTTTAAGAGGTGCATTTTCAGGTTGTGTTAGATTAAAAAAATTTTCATATAATGATGATCTAATTAAGATTTATGATAGAGTATTTAGCAATACAGCATTCGAACAGTTCGAGATTAGATCAACTATTAAATACATTGATGGGAATCCGTTTGATGACTGTAGTAATTTGATTATTACATGTGAAGAGGGAGTGACAAGATACGGTTTTAAAGAAAGATTTATGACCGATAACATATTAGTATGGAAAGATATCATTAAAAACAATGATGCTGTTAATATTGAAAAATCTCCTTTTCTAGATAAAAACGATGATGAAATTAAAGAGTTCTATTACTATGATGGAGTTATTATTGCTCCAGTAAATGTAAAAAGGATGGTTGCATTACCATATGGAATAAGTTCAAGCTTGGATGTTAAAGCTGTATTGTTCTCTGATAACTGTCTATTAGAAGAAATTGAACAAGGAGCCTTTGATTTCTCATATGAAAGTTCTCTTAGGATGGTTAGGCTACCTAAAGATGCTCCAATTCAAAAAATTCCTAAGAATCTATTTTCTAGCAAAAAAGATCTTTCGAGTGTTACTTTATCTAGTAACATTATTGAAATTGGTGAAGAAGCATTTAAGAACTGTGTAAAACTAAAAGAAATCACTTTGCCTAAATCGTTGACAACAATTGGTGCAGAAGCATTCCAAAGTTGCAAAAACTTGAAGAAAATTAAAATTCATTCAGCAATTGAAGTTATTGGAGAAAGAGCATTTGCTTATTGTGAGCAGCTAGAACAAGTGAATATTTCAACTAGTTCTATACTTAAAGCTATAAATAGAATGTGCTTTTACGAGTGTGAATCTTTAAAGGAGATAATATTACCAAATAGTGTAGAAGTCATTTACGATCAAGCATTTTCGAAATGCAAATCATTAGCCTGCTTAATGTTACCTGAAAGTTTAGAAATTATAGGTTCTTCTTCATTTTCAGGATGTGAAAGTTTAACAAAAGTAGAATTTAATTATCAATTAAAAAAGGTAGCTGTTGACTCTTTTGACTGGGAGGAAGTAGAAGTAATATTAGGAGAAAAAAGTAATTTCAAAATAGAAGATGGTTTATTATTAAGTGATGATGGAAAAGTATTAGTGTTACCGTTAAGAAAAATGGAAACATTGACAATTCCCAAATCAGTTACTAATATTGGCGGAAAAGCGTTTTACTATAGCCAATTAGAAAATGTAATTATTCCTGATAGTGTTTCTGATATTGGAGATAGAGCATTTTGGGGAAATAGTTTGACAAGCGTAAGTCTTCCAAATAGCGTTATAACAATCGGTGAAAGAGCATTCGAGCATAATAAAATATCAAGCGTTACTATACCAGATAGTGTTATGACGATAGGACCGAAAGCATTTGATTGGGAGAAAGTAGAAGTTATATTGGGCGAGAAGAGTAATTTTAAAATAGAAGATGATTTATTACTCGCTAGAGATGGAACATTTCTAGTTGCAGGATTAGGCAAGTTGAGTAATATAATTATCCCAAATACAGTTCTAATTATTGGTGATGAGGCATTTTTTTATAATGAATTAACAAACGTTATAATTGGTAATAATGTAACTAAGATAGGAAACCATGCATTTTCTCGCAACAAATTAACAAATGTTGTAATTCCAAATAAGGTTTCCGTTATAGGAAATTATGCATTTTCTGAAAATGATCTTGCAGAAATCTCAATTGGCAATAGTGTTACCTATATTGGGAACAATGCATTTTCTGAAAACAATATT
>DUOT01000021.1 GCA_012838705.1 Acholeplasmataceae bacterium | reverse complement strand
TTATTGATTAAAATGTTTTATGGTTTTTCATAAGATATTTTATGGTTTTTTGTAAGATGTTTTATGGTCGTCGTTAGAAAATATTAGTTTTTGACCATAAAACCATAAACTATCTTAGAGACCCTTTATAACTCGGTTTATTTTTTAAATATTATTATACCTGCGACCATTAATGCAACGCCTATTAACTTAGACCATTCAATGCTTACCTTCTCAGTACCAAATAAACCTAGAACTTCGATTAAGCATGACACTACTAGTTGAGCAAGTAAAATTAGCATTGTTGCATATATAGGTCCTAAACTTGATATGCTTTTTATTACTGTGAAAGTAATGAAAGCACCAATTATACCACCTAATAAATATAGTTTATTATTTACATTAAATACAGAAAACAAACTTCCTTTTCCAACAAAAAGCCACATACTTAGGCTGATGATTAATGCGGAAAAGTGAACCCAACTATTTGTTGCCCACATATTTGATGTTTCCATAATCCGTGTATTAAATACACCTTGAACACTCATTAAGAGTCCTGCAAGTAATGCTAATAGAATACCAACCATATCCGTATCTCCTTTTTATTACTATAATGTAGTATTCCACAAGCATCATATTATATTATTATTTTGTAAAGTATTATACTCCTAATATTGATGATGCCAAAATAAAATATATACTTAAAGATAATGCATCAACAATAGTAGTTATTAATGGGCTTGCCATTATCGCAGGGTCTAATTTAAGTTTACTTGCGATAATGGGTAAGATTCCGCCGATTACTTTTGATAGCATAATAGTGATAAACAAAGTCATGGACACAATTAAGGAGATTGTTAAACCTACATTTTCGAAAATCATTATTCTTGCAAAATTAAATATAGATAATAGAATTCCAACAATTAAACTAACTCTAAATTCCTTAAAAATTACTTTATAATAGTCTTTTATTTTTATGTGTCCTAGCGCTAAACCACGAATTACAACGGTTGCAGATTGAGATCCAGCATTTCCACCTGTATCCATTAATAATGGAATAAATATTGTAAGTACAACAGTTGTAGCTAATATGTCTTCAAAACTTTTTATAATATATCCGGTAAGGGTTGCGGAAATCATTAAAAAGATAAGCCAAGATAATCTATTCTTCGCAAGTTGAAATGTACTAGTTTCTAAATATTCATCTTCAGTAGGAGTCATCGCTGCCATTTTATAAATATCTTCTGTTGTTTCTTCTTCAATAACATCAATGATATCATCGACTGTAATTATTCCTACTAATCTATTTTCATTATCAACTACAGGCATTGCGATTAAGTCATATTTTTTAAATTTGTTTGCTATTTCTTCTTGATCGTCATGAGTATGAACATAGATGACATCCTTAGTCATGATATCTTCAACTTTAATGTCTTCATTATTAATAACTAATTCTCTTAATGATACTATGCCTTCTAATTTTCGATTTTCGTCAATGATATAACATGTATATATTGTTTCTTTGTCTACCCCGGTCCTTCTAATATCATTTAATGCATCTTTCACCGTATAATGTCTCTTAAAATCAACAAACTCTATAGTCATCAAGCTTCCAGCAGTATTATCTGGATAGTTTAGAAACTGATTAACTAAAGCTCGATCATTTTCCTTTACATTTAATAATATTCGTTTTACGATATTTGCTGGCATTTCTTCTAAAAGGTCAATCATATCGTCAAAAAATAACTCTTCTAAGATAAACTTAAGTTCTTTATCTGTTGCGGAGTTAACGATTTTTTCTTGTGTATGAGCACTAACATGAGAGAATACATTTACTGCTTTATCTTTTTGTAATAATCTAAAAGTAATAAGCAATTTGTTTTCATCTAACTCTTCTAATATTTCCGCAATATCAGCTTCATTTAAGTCATCTAAGAGTTTTCTAAGTGTAACATATGCTTTATTTTCTAGTAAATCTAAAACTTGAGTTTT
>DUOT01000020.1 GCA_012838705.1 Acholeplasmataceae bacterium | reverse complement strand
TACTCGTTGTTGGGGGATTATCTATATTTATTTTCGGTCTTAACCTTACAAAAGAAAATTTAAGATGTATCTCAAACCAGCGTATTCAAAAAATAATTTATAATTCTACTAATACTGTATTTAAATCATTTTTTGTAGGGTTCTTAGCAACTATTATTATCCAATCATCATCTGGGGTAACAGCAATTGTTGTTAGCTTTATTGCTTCGGGTATTCTTTCTTTTCCTCAAGGCTTAGGAATAATGATCGGAGCAAATCTTGGGACATGTATAACTGCATTCTTAGTTGGTTTTAATATTCAAAAATGGTCCTTTTTAATAATTATTTTTGGATTTATTTTATCTACTATTTTTAAAAAACCACAATATCAAAAAACATCACAAGTTATTTTTGGAATTGGATTACTATTTTTAGGTCTTGAGTTTATGGAAAAAGGATTTAAGGAAATTGCAACATCACCGATATTTTCTGATCTTATTATTTTGTATTCTAATAGTAATATTGTCGCATTAATTTTAGGTATCGTTTTAACATTCATCATCCATTCATCCTCTGCAATTATTGCAATCCTCGAGCAAATATATGCAGCAGGTATTATTACCTTATCTCCTGCGATTATGTTTATGTTAGGGTCTAATATAGGAACAACAATGACAGGACTTATTATTACAATAAATACTAATGAAAATACTAAAAAAGCAGTATATGCAAATATTATTTTTAATGTTCTCGGTATGATATTATTTTTTATTCTTTTAAAACCATATACTTTATTGTTACATATGCTAGAACAAAAGTTTTTTATTAACTTTCCAGAAATGACAATTGCCTTTGCCCATTTAATCTTTAACTTTATAACAGTAATATTAGGTTATTTTTTCTTTAACCAACTCGTAGGGCTAACAGAACTTTTGTTTTCTAAAAAAGAAAAGTCATCCCCTATCGGATGACTTATACCTATTATACTACTTGAACATTTGCTGCTTGTAGTCCACGATTGCCTTTTACAACTTCAAAAGTTACTTTTTGACCTTCTTGTAATTTCTTAACTCCATTTGTTTGGATTGCGGAAAAGTGTACAAAAATGTCTTCACCGTTTTCCATTGTAATGAATCCATAACCTTTGTCGCCATTAAACCATTTTACAGTTCCCGTCTTCATTGGATCCTCCTTAATAAAAATTATTTGTAATAAAAGATATGAAAAAACGCATAGTAATCAATGCCTGATAACTATGCGTATATCAAATGCAATTTAATTACACTTCATAATAACACTAAATATTAGTTTAGTCAAGAATTATTAATTATATTTTATGTATTTATGCGCAAAATAAACATTGACTTTAATATAACCTATGTTATAATTATAATATATTTATGAAAACTAAATAAACTGTGATGAGAAAAGTAATTATAAATTTAGAATTTAGTGACTTGGAGATAGTGAAAACCCAAGCTAAATTATAATGAAAGAACACTCGGAGTTGTTAGAGGAAAATTTGAAGTAGAACTAACTGTAAGACTTGCATTAAAAGTCAAAAGAGGGCATTGATTTTATCAATGAACTAAGGTGGTACCGCGAATTATTCGTCCTTAGGAAATTTTCCTAAGGACTTTTATTATTAAAGGAGGACAAATATGAAGACAAGTATCAAAGATTTATCAACTATCTTTTCAACCTTAGAAGGAAAAGAAGTCTTAATTCAAGGATGGATTAGATCAAATCGTTATCAAAAAGAATTTGGATTTATTAACTTAAATGATGGTTCAAATTTACACGGTGTTCAAATAGTATATGATAATAAATTATCAAATTTTGATGAGGTTTCAAAATTCCGAGTTGGTTCTAGTCTAACAGTTAAAGGAATTGTTGTATTAACACCAAATGCAAAACAACCTTTTGAAATTAAAGCAAATTTAGTAAAGCTTGAAGGAGATTGTCCACCAGATTATCCAATTCAACCAAAAAGACATACTCGCGAGTTTTTACGCGAACATGCTCATCTTCGTGTTCGTACAAATCTTTTTAATGCATGTTTCAGAGTACGTAGCCTCTTAGCGCATGCAATCCATGAGTTTTTCAGAAAGAAAGATTTTCTCTATGTTCACACACCAATAATTACTGCAAGTGATGCTGAAGGTGCTGGAGAAATGTTTCAAGTAACAACTTTAGATTTTGAAAACTTACCAAAAAATAAAGATGGAAGTATAGACTATTCTGAAGACTTTTTTGGAAAACCAGTTAACCTAACAGTATCAGGACAATTAGAAGCAGAAGTATTTGCTCTTGGATTTAAAAATGTATATACTTTTGGTCCAACATTTAGAGCAGAGAAATCTAATACTACACGTCATGCTGCAGAGTTTTGGATGATTGAACCTGAAATGTTTTTTGCTGATTTAAATGATATTATGGACATTATTGAAGAAATGCTTAAATATGTTATTAATTATGTTTTTGATAATGCTAAGGATGAACTAGAATTTTTTGATAAATTTGTCTACCCAGGAAAAATAAAAGAATTGAAAGACTTCTTAAATTCAAAAATTATTCATTTAGACTATCGTGACGCAATTGAGATATTTAATAAGTCAGGAAAGAAATTTTCTAAACCAATGAAATATGGTGACGATTTATCAACTGAACATGAAAAATACTTAACAAACGAACACTTTAATGCTCCGGTATTTGTAACTAATTGGCCTAAAGATATTAAAGCATTTTATATGCGTATAAATGATGATAATGAAACTGTTGCTGCAGTAGATTTATTAGTACCAGGTGCTGGTGAATTAGTTGGTGGAAGCCAAAGAGAAGAACGTCTAGATGTTCTTATTGAAAGAATGAAAGAATTGAATATCCCAATTGAAAGTATGGACTGGTATTTAGATTTACGCCGTTATGGTGGAGCATATCACTCAGGATTTGGTCTTGGATTTGCACGACTTGTAAAATATGTTACGGGAATTGAAAATATAAGAGATGTTATTCCTTTCCCAAGAACATATCATAATTGTGAATTTTAAATAAAAACGAGCTCTAGTATTAGAGCTCATTTTTTTATTTCCAAGTATGATGTGAATCAGTTAATCCCCATGAAGTAGGTTTTTCATCAATATGATAAATATAGACATTAAATATTCTTGATCTACTTTTTAAGTTTTTTTCAATATAAAAATATTTTCCTACTTCATCGGATACATAATCACTTACATCCGGAAGAACTTCATCATTATATATAATTTCATATGAATAAAGTTCTTTATTAATGTCAATATCAAATATATAATATCCACTTAAATTTGGAGCAAACTGATACCTATAACTATCACCTTTTGG
>DUOT01000019.1 GCA_012838705.1 Acholeplasmataceae bacterium | reverse complement strand
TTATATTGTTTGATTTAAATGATTTTTCATTATAATCTATCTCTGAAGTATTAATATTAGAAATACTCCACTCTATTTGATATTTATCTTTTGATAATTTGATACTTTTATTACTCTTTAACTTTTTTGGGAATTTTATTTTATAATCATTTTTATTATTTTCATATTCATCATTATTTTTATTAAAAACTAGCCTATTATCAATTTCTTCTAATTTATTCCCATTTTTATAATGGATAACATTATTATACAATGCAATTTCATAAGAACCATCTACTTTTCTAAATGTTTTACTTGTCAGAGTCCTTTCACTTATTACTTCTTCTTCTATCGTTACATCATAAGGCTTAAAATCAGAATCAGTTGTTGAAAAAAGTTTTTCTTTGTCTTCAATTTGAACTATTTTTTCATTTTCATAATCTTTAGCTTTAACTTTAATTAAATTTAAAGGTAAATAATTCCATAAGATGCTAATTAATGCAATAACAATAAATACTTTTCTTAATCGATAAATAAAATTAACATAACGATTAATTAGCTCATTGCTAATACCATATTTAATCAATTTTTTCATAACTTATCCTCCCTTCAATATCATTTTATAAATTATGAAGTCAAAAGTTGTCTAATTTTGTCGAAAGTATAAATATTTTCAAAATCAGTCATAATTTGAATAAATACACATCAATTTACATTAATAAAAAAAGTAAACAAGCATTAATTCTTGTTTACTTATCGATATTAAATATAGTTTTTAAAGCATTCTTTTCAAGTCTAGAAACTTGTGCTTGAGAAATACCAATCTCAGCAGCAATTTCCATTTGTGTTTTCCCTTGAAAATATCTTTCATGAATAATATTTTTTTCACGTTTTGATAATTTTTTTAGTCCTTCTTTAATTGTTAATTCTAAAATTTTTTGATCTTCAGAATTTTCATTATCTTTAATTTGATCTATCAAATATATTTCATCACTACCATTATTATATATCGGTGTATAAATCGAAATCGGATCTTGGATAGCTTCTAATGATACAATGACATCAATTGGTTCAACATTTAAATGTTCAGCAATTTCTTCAATTGAAGGTTCACGTTGTTCTGTTTTTAAAAATTGTTCTTTATATTGTAAAGCTTTATAAGCAGTATCTTTTAAAGAACGTGAAACCCTAACTGATGAATTATCACGAAGGTAACGTCTAATTTCTCCAATAATCATAGGAACAGCATATGTAGAAAAGCGGACACCATGACTCATATCAAAGTTATCTATAGCTTTCAATAAACCAAGACATCCAACTTGAAATAAATCATCAAGATTTTCTTTACGATTTGAAAACTTTTTTATAACACTTAATATTAGTTTTAAATTTCCATATACAAGTTCATCTCGAGCTTCATCATCACCTGCTTGACTTTTCACAATTAATTCCATCATTCTTTCATTACTAATCGTTTTTAATTGGGATGTATTGACCCCGGTAATTTCAACACGATTGCGCATTTCATACACCTCCATATCATATAAATATAATGTGGAGATATACGAATATTTATGCAAAAAGATTTTTATATTTTATGAAATTTCTACTTTTGAAGTTACAATATGACGCATTTTATCAATAATTCTTTTTTCTAATCGGGAAATGTAAGATTGTGAGATTCCTAATAGTTCTGCCACTTCTCTTTGTGTCATGGCTTTATTATTAGCTAAACCAAACCGCATTTCAATTATTTCCCGCTCACGTGCTTTTAGTGTATTTAAAGCACGAATAATATTTCTTCTATCTTCTTCTTTAGTCATTTGCTCAATTGTCTCCTCTTCCACAGAACCCAAAATATCAGCTAGGACCATTTCATTTCCTTCACTATCAACATTTAATACTTCATCTAAAGATACTTCTTGACGAGTTTTTATTGTTTTTCTAAGATGCATTAAAATTTCATTTTCAATACAACGGGATGCATATGTTGCAAGTTTAATATTTTTTTCTATTTTAAATGTTTGTACGGCTTTAATTAATCCCATTGAACCAATACTAATTAAATCTTCAATATTGATTTTCGTTGATTCAAATTTCTTCGCAATATACACAACTAATCTTAAATTATGAATTATTAAAGTATCACGTGCTTCCATATCGCCAGTTCTAACTTGTAATAATAACTTTCGCTCTGTTTCTTCATCAAGTGGTGCGGGAAGTATATTATTACTATTAATATAAAAGCACTTTTTAATTCTAAAGATACGTGCCAAAAAATCAAACAATCTCTTAAACATTTCTACCCTCCCTCATAAAACAAATTATAATTAAGCAAACAATCAAACTCATTACCTAAATCTGCAAACGCAATTAATACCTTTTTAATAATTTTCTTGTTATCTTTATATAGATAAAAACTATCGGGAGTGTAACATATTATTTCTTTTTCATTATTAATAGTTTTAACTGAAATAATTTTATATATTTTTAGTTCATCTTTGTAATATTTTTGATTGATAAAAATTACAGGCATATTATCAACTGTAATTAAATTGCCTGTATCTAAAAACCCACAAAGATTATGACTTTTGCCTAAAAAGGTAACACTAACATTATATTTTAATTTATTTAAAAATATACTTTCTTTTTTAAAACTTTGAATAATTATTAGTAATATTACAATCACTATTGCAATTAATAAATATAATCCTGTGATTTTAAAACTAGCAACTATTCCTGTTAAACTTAATTCAAGTAAATAAAATAAACTTATTTTAATTGCGAGTTTTTTTGCTCCGATTCCTATTAAAACAAGAATAAACCCTCCACATATTTTAAATATCATGAAAAAAGCATAATCAAGTAAAAAAGAAATAAGTAAAAGGGTAGCAATAACCGATGATAAAAGGGCCCTCCAAATATTAAACCTTTCTAAAAATATTAACTGGATAATGTAAATGAATATAAAATTAATTCCAAAGTTTACTAAAAATACTAAATCTAAATATATTTTCATATTCTCATTCTCCCGTGAATATCATACAACGGGAGAAAATAAAAAAATGTCACATTATAAATATGACATTTATCTAAATCTATTTTTTAACCAAGAAGGTAAAGCCTCACCTGGTTTACGTTCTTTTTTCATTTCTTCGCTTGTTCCACCACCAATTGTAACCATTTCTTCATCAACTACTGAACGTTTTTCAGGAACAAATTCTTCTGGTTCTTCATCCTTACTATCAAAACCAGTTGCAATAACAGTTACAATTAATTCTCCTTGTAAATCAACATTAAATCCTGTTCCAATTACAATATCAATATCTGGTGATGAAGCATTACGAATTTCTCCAGTGACATCATAAACTTCTTGCATTGTAATATCGATATCACTAGTAATAAAGACGATTGCATCAGTGGCACCACTTATATCAATTTCAAGTAAAGGACTTTTAATTGCTTTTCGAGCAGATTCAACGGCACGATTAGGACCACTAGCTATCCCAATACCCATTAATGCTGT
Source organism: Acholeplasmataceae bacterium (assembly GCA_012838705.1). GTDB lineage: Bacteria > Bacillota_I > Bacilli_A > ML615J-28 > CAG-698 > DUOT01. The sequence goes on along the minus strand of DUOT01000019.1, from coordinate 9,912 downwards.
ACCTTTATTTTTCATTACATTTCTTACATCCGCAAAGTCAACATTAATTAAACCAGGAATTGTAACTATTTCCGCAATCCCTTGTACGCCTCGACGCAATACATTATCTACTTCACGGAATGCTTCAAGCATAGTCATTTCACGATCAGCCATTGTTAATAGTTTATCATTAGGAATGACAATTAAGGTATCAACTAAAGGTTTTAATTCCGCAAGACCTTTTAATGCTTGCATTTGTCGTTTGCGGCCTTCAAAGGTAAAAGGTTTTGTAACAATTCCAACAGTAAGACAACCTAATTCCTTTGCAATACGTGCAACAACAGGCGAAGCACCCGTACCTGTGCCCCCACCCATACCAGCAGTAATAAATACCATGTCGCTGCCTTCAATTATTGCTCTAATTTCTTCTTCTGATTCTTCAGCTGCTTTTCGACCAATTTCAGGATCTGCTCCTGCTCCTAAACCTTTTGTTAGTTGTTTACCAATTTGCAAGCGTACATCGGCTTTTGCTAATCGTAATACTTGCGCATCAGTATTTATGACAACGAAATCGACGCCTTTTACATCATTTTCAATCATACGATTAACGGCATTACCACCGCCGCCACCTACACCAATTACTTTTAATATTGGCTTTTCACTAAATGCGTCTTGATTGTACATATCTATCCTCCTAACGGCCATTCTCCTACTTTAAATATTATAACATACTTTTTTATAAAAATAAATAGTTTTACATAAAATAAAAAATTCTTTTTTTTTACTTTATATGATAAAGAAAAATAAAAATCTACATAAGTAGATTTTCATGAAAATTAAGTAATACCCATTCATAAATCAAATTTATATTATATTTTTCTAAAACCTTATTACGGGTTAGTTTTAATAGTTTAAGCATATCTTCTGCTTTCGCATTTCTTTCATTTATAAAAAAGTTCGGATGCTTTTTAGATATTTTTGCTTCTCCAATTTGTGCTCCCCTCATGCCTACACCATCAATTAAGGACCAAGCATAATATCCTTTTGGATTTTTAAAAGCGCATCCAGCATTTCTTGTATTTAGTGGTTGAGTTGTTTTTCGTTTTACTATTAACTCTTTTGTTTCTTTATTAATAATATCTTTTGACTTATTTTCTAATTTTATTATCGCCCATAAAACGATTAAATCTTTTATTCTCACTAAAGAACTCCGATAACCAAATTGTAATTCTTTATTAGTATAGTATTTTATACTCCCAGCACGATCAAGACAAACTGCACCAATTAAAATATCAGAAATTTGCTTACCATATGCTCCGGCATTCATGGCAACGACACCACCCATAGTTCCTGGTATACCAAATAAAAATTCAATTCCTCCAAGGTTATGTCTTGCCATATCACTTACTAATTTTGCAACTTTATATCCTGCATATACAGTTACAACGTTTTGTACAAAAAAATATTTTATATCAAGGTTATTAAAGCTAACAACTATTCCTAAGTATTTTTCATCACTAGCAAGAACATTGCTTCCCGAACCTAAAATAAATATAGGTATATTTAAATCCTTAGCATAATCATAAAACTTTAAAAACGAATGAATTGAATTTGGTAAAAACACTAGTTCTATTTTACCACCTATTTTTAATGTCGTAAGTTCTTTAAAAGTTTTATTTAATTGAATATCTCCCAAATTATTTACTATAATATAGTTTATAATATTTTTCATAAAAATTTTTCCATTTCATTTATAAAATCATCGCGTGCATGATAATTAAAACTTTTCATCATATTATAAATGAACTCAGATCTTAATGAATTATTTTCTTCTAAGTTTAAAATCATATCAAGAAGTTTTTCTTTTGATAAATTCTTTTCTAATATTTTTACTGCACAGTTTTGCTTTACCAATATATTTGCATTTTCCTCTTGATGATTATTAGTTACATTTGGGGAAGGTATTAATATTGCAATTTTTCTTAATGCTATTATTTCAGCTAATGTTGTCGCACCACTTCGAGATATAATAACACTTGCTTTTTTTAAATATGATATTAATTCATTTGTAAAGGGAATGATTTTAATATCATCATAATTTAACACTTTTATTTTGTTTTCATTTTCTTCATAATATTTACTCCCAGTAATTAGTACTACTTTGTATTTATTTTTTATCAATTCTGGAATCATACTTATTATTGTATCATTTATTACTTTACTTCCTCTACTACCCCCAACTACAACTAAATATTTTTTCAATTCGTTTTTTATTTTATTATTTTCAAAGATTTCTGTTAAGCGTGGGTTTCCAACTAACTTTACATTCGTATTTTTTAGTTTTCTTTTCAGTGGAAAGTTTAATAATACTGCATCTACGTTTTTCTCTACAAATTTATTTGCTAGGCCTAAGACGCTATTTTGTTCGTGGATTATTGCTTTAAATTTCATTTTCTTTGCAACTTTGATTACAACACCACTTATATATCCACCCATACCAATAACCAAATCTGGCTTAATTTCTCTTAATATTTTTTTTGAATTTTTATAACACTTAATAAACTTACTTATCGTAACTAAATTATATAGACTTAATTTTCTTTTAAAGCCTTGCATATCTAAAAAGAATTTTTTTATAAAATCAGGATTAGATTCAATTAAACGTCTTTCTAATCCAGTTTTTGTTCCGATGAAATATAATTTATATTTATCTTTAATTTTATTTACTACTGGAAGAATTGGATAAATATGCCCTAAAGTCCCACCACCTACAATGATGATTTTTTTCATTTTTTCACCTAAAATCATAATTTTGATATTTACTTATGCTAATTAAAATTCCTAAGCTAGCAAGAGTTAAGACAAGAGAAGATCCTCCATAACTAAATAACGGCAAGGTAATACCTGTTACCGGAAGCAATCCAACAACAACACCAATATTTATTACAACTTGCACTGCTAAACTTAATGAAATACCAAGACTTAAAAACTTTAAGAAATTGTTATCTACACTTAAGCTAATTTGCACACCTCTATATATAATAAGAAAATATAGAAATAATGTGAAAGCACCCCCGATTAATCCAAACTCTTCTAAAAGAATAGCATAAATAAAATCATTTTGTGGTTCTGGAAGGAAAAAATGTTTTTGCATACTTTGATTAAATCCATGACCAAATAATCCCCCTGGAGTAATAGCAAAAAGTGCTTGAATTCCTTGAAAACCACTGCCTAAAGGATCTTGCCATGGATTGATAAATGCTGTTATTCTTTCAATTCGATATGGAGCACTAATAATTAAAACAATACCTCCAGCAACCCCTAAAATTCCAATAATAACAAAATATTTAATAGGTGCTCCAGAAATAAAAAGAAGTAGTATGCAAGATACCATAAGAACAAGACCAGTACCAAAATCAGGTTGCAACATAATTAACAAAAAAATTAAAGCTATTAATCCAATAACCATGAAAAAACTTTTCGCATCTTGCATATCCTCATAGTTATTACTTAAATATTTTGCTAGAAGTCCTACTAAACCAAGTTTCATAAATTCTGATGGTTGGATTGAAAAACTACCAATCCCAATCCAACTTCTTGCACCACCACGAACAACACCTATACCAGGAATTAAAACAAGAATTAATAATAATATACAAATAAAAAAAACTAAACTAATATGTTTATAATAATTACGAACATCATATTTAATAAGTAAAAACATGATAAACATTCCAATTACCCAAAACCCAAATTGGCGTTTAAAAAAATAAAATGAATCTTTATATTTATGTAAAGCAACAACATTACTTGCACTATAAACCATCAATAATCCAAAAAGAGATAATATAATTACTGTTATTAACAAAATATAGTCTATTTTTCGTTTATGCAAGCCAACCACCAATATATAATATTGGATAAAAGTACTTTTTATGATAAAAAAAGCATCTCCAAAAAGATGCTATTATACTTTACCATAGTAATTTATATAAAATTTATGTTCATCAAAAGTTATAAAAAACTTGACACCTAAATAAGTAAAATAAAGTTTATTTCCTTCAAAATATCCTTCATAACTATTTACATAATAATCAACAACATATTGTTTCTTTTCTTCTAAAGTTTCAAATTCATCTAAATATACAAAAGAATATAAATCAGGATTATTTAAATATGTTTTATCTTTAATAAGTTTGTTTGCATTAAGTTGTGGACCAACCTTAAATTTAATACGATTAGGAAGTGTAAGAATTAATAGTTCTTTTATTCCATTATTATCTATTACCATTAATGGATAATAAAGCCACATGAGAATACTTCTTTCATAACGCCAACAGTAATAATTATTTCCTTCATAAACAAAACGACGATAATCAATTGTTAACTTCAATCCATTTTCAAGATCAAACATCGCTGTTTCATAATATTCTTTACCATCATCTGTTGGATAAGTAAGTGGTTTTACTTCTCCATTTTCAATTGTATTAATACGTGCAGATGCGCTTTCCTTTACGCTTAATACATCAATGTGAACGCGATCTTCATATTTAGTAATCAAATCATTAATAACACTACTTAAAAATAAATCATCATTTCCAGAAAAGTTCGCTTGAAAAGTTCTAATTGTATCCACATCAGTAGTATTGATAATTCCGTCGAAAGTTAATGTAAATGATGGTACTTCTTCATAATTCATATATTTTGTATAATCATCACTTAGATAAAGTGTAATACTACCTTCATTAGGCTTAACATTGTTCTCACAGCCTGTTAGAATAAATAATAATAAAATTATTATTAATATTTTTTTCATTAGAAATCCTTCTCACTTTCATTTAAACCATACTCTTGATATACTTTTACTTTATATTCTAAAAATCTATCTTCCGCAATCGCCTTTCTAATATTTGCTGTTAAGTCAATTAAAAATTGAATATTATGAATACTTAAAAGGCGTTGCCCTAACATTTCACCTGCTTTAAATAAATGACGTAAATATGCTCTCGTATAGTTCTCACAAGTATAACAATGACAATTTTGATCTAGTTTAGAAAAATCATTTTCATATTGTTTGTTTTTGATAAGAACTCTACCACTACTTGTCATTGCTGTTCCGTGACGAGCAATGCGAGTCGGTAACACACAATCAAACATGTCTACTCCTCTTTCAACTGCATCAAGAATCATTCCAGGAGAACCCACTCCCATTAAATATCTTGGTTTGTTTTCCGGTAAAAGTGGAGCAGTAAATTCTACAACCTTATTTTGAATTTCTTTTGGTTCACCAACACTTAAACCACCAATTGAATATCCATCAAAATCCATCTTGATGAGTTCTTCAGTACAATATTTACGAAGATCTAAATACTCTCCCCCTTGTACAATCCCAAATAAACCTTGGGTATCCGGATTACGATTAGCATCTTTACATCTTTTTGCCCAACGTAACGTCCTCTCTACAGAATCTTTCATATATTCATAAGTAGAAGGATATGGTGGACATTCATCAAAACACATCATAATATCAGAACCTAAATTGTTCTGAATACTAATTGCTTTTTCTGGAGATAAAAAGAGTGGTGCTCCACTTTTATGATGACGAAAATGTACCCCTTCTTCTTTAATATCACGGAGGCTCGATAAACTAAATACTTGGAAACCACCAGAATCAGTTAAAATCGAACGGTCCCAATTCATAAATTTATGTAATCCACCAGCTCTAGCAATTAATTCATCACCTGGTTGCGTCCACAAATGATAAGTATTACCTAAAATAATCTTAGAACCGATTGCTTCTAGTTCTTCCTTTACTAAAGTTTTGACTGTTGCTTGTGTTCCAACAGCCATAAAAACAGGAGTTTCAAAACTCCCATGCGGTGTTTGGATTTCACCTAAACGTGCTTCACATTCATTACTTTTCTTTATCAATCTATATTTTATTGCCATAACATACCTCTATTTTTTATTATTATACCACGAAGTTTGAAAATTTACCATAATTTTTCTTGAAACTAAATTATATAAAGAAAAAATTTGACACAACTAAAAAAGTCACTCTTGTGACTTTTATTTTATGAACATTGCATCACCGAATGAAAAGAAACGATAGTTTTTTTCGATTGCTACTTTATAACTATTTAAAATAATTTCACGTGATGCAAAAGCACTAACAAGCATTATTAATGTAGATTTCGGCAAATGAAAGTTAGTAATTAATCCATCAATTGCTTTGAATTTATATCCAGGATAAATGAATATACTAGTTTCTTCAGCTGTACCAACGAATTTATTGTATTTTGTATAAATGGACTCTAAAGTTCTAGTAGATGTAGTGCCAACACTAATAATTCGTTTTCCTTCAGTTTTAGCACGATTAAGTGCATCAGCAGTTTTTTGATCTAATATAAAATACTCAGCATGCATTTTATGTTTTTCAATCTCTTCTACATTTACAGGTCTAAAAGTACCTAAGCCAACATGAAGAGTGCAATAATAAATTTCAACACCTTTATCTTTAAGTTTTTGTAATAATTCTTCTGTGAAATGAAGGCCTGCTGTAGGAGCTGCAGCACTCCCCACAATTTTCGCATACACTGTTTGATAACGTTCTTTGTCCTCTAACTTTTCATGAATATATGGTGGTAGAGGCATTTCCCCTAATTCCTCTAAACGTTCTAAAAAGATACCTTGATAACTAAATTTAATATGACAAATACCTTCATCCTCTTTTTTTATAACTATACCTTTCATAATGTTTTGAAAATTAATTTCAGTACCAACTCTTACTCTTCGTGCAGGTTTAACTAATGCTTCAAAAGTATCAGGTTCAACTTCTTTTAAAAGCAAGAACTCAATTGAAGCTTTAGTATCAACTTTAGTTCCATATATTCGTGAAGGCATTACTTTTGTATCATTTAATACGAGAACATCATTTTCATCTAAATAATCAATAATATCATAAAAATGTTTATGCTCTAGTTTTTCAGTATAGCGATCAACAATCATTAAACGGGAATGACTACGCTTATCTATCGGTTTTTGCGCTATTAAGTTTTCAGGTAAATAATAATCAAAATCTTCTAATTTCATATTAGTTTTATTTGCAAATGTTCATATGCTTTTTGGGTAGCCATTCTACCTCTAGGCGTACGAACAATAAATCCTTCCTGTAATAAATATGGTTCATAGACATCTTCAAGTGTCGTTTGTTCTTCTCCTATTGATGCTGCAATTGCATTAAGACCAACAGGTCCTCCTTTGAATTTTTCAATAATTGCACGTAAATATTGATAGTCAGTTTCATTTAATCCTGCATGGTCTATCTTTAATTTATTTAAAGAAGTAATTGTAATCGGAAGTTTAATTTCCGTACAATCATCTTCAGCAAACTGCGCAAAATCACGAACTCTTCTAAAAAGCCTATTGGCAACTCTCGGAGTACCTCTCGAGCGACGAGCAATTTCTACAGCTGCATCTTTCGCAATCGAAAAATTATATACACCTGATGTTCTCATTACGATAGTAGTAAGTTCATCGACATTATAATAATTTATTTGATTAACAATTCCAAAACGATCTCGTAATGGAGCTGATATATCCCCACATCTTGTTGTTGCTCCGATTAGAGTAAAAGGGGGAAGTTCAATTTGGATTGTAGAAGCGGTCGCATCTTTCCCAACAATAATATCAATAACATAGTCTTCCATTGCTGAATAAAGTACCTCTTCAACAACCTTAGGAAGGCGATGAATTTCATCGATGAAAAGAATGTCACCAGCTTCAAGGCTAGCAAGAATGGCAGCAAGATCACCAACGCGTTTAATTGAAGGTGCGGTAACAGTTTTAATATTAGCTCCCATTTCATTAGCAATTATATGAGCAAGTGTTGTTTTACCTAAACCCGGAGGACCATATAATAAAACATGGTCAAGACATTCTCCACGCATTAATGCAGTTTGGATAAAAACATTAAGCATTTCCTTAATATTTTCTTGCCCTATATATTCAGTTAGCCTTTGGGGGCGTAAATTACTTTCATTTTCCTGGAATAGTAAATCGTCTTTTTCCATCTTTCTTCCTTTCATTTATTCATTCTCTATGTTATAATTTTATTAAGAGGTGAATTTTATGTATCACTATATTAAAGGTACAATAACAGAAATATTTCCTACATATGTGGTTGTTGAAAATGATAATATCGGGTATTTAATCAAAACTCCAAACCCTTTTTCATTTCAAATTGGAGATAATGTGAAAATATATACATATGTATATGTTCGTGAATCTATTTTTGATATTTATGGTTTTAAAGATTACGCAGAACGGGAATTATTTATCAAATTAATATCAGTAAAAGGAATTGGACCGAAAGGTGCCCTTGCAATTATTGCAAATGGAGATATTAATAGACTCGAAGAAGCTATTAATAGTTCAGATGTAAAATACTTGCAAAGATTCCCTGGAATCGGTCCAAAAGCTAGTAGTCAAATTATCCTTGATTTAAAAGGAAAAATTAATCTTAATCCGATTAAACCACAATCTCAAAAACTATATGATGTTAATGAGGCTTTAAAATCTCTAGGATATAATAAATCAGAACTAAAGAAAATCGAACAATTTATTTTAGATAATGATGATCTGCCAATAGCAGAACTCATTAAAATGAGTTTACAAAAATTAATATAAATTAGATTTGACCAATTTTTAATTTGGTCTTTTTTTCTTGTTCGAACTCTTTTATATCTTGATTAAACTTACGATTAATTTCTTTTCGTGCTTCTTGTTTTTCTTTACGATACTTTCTCTTTATTTTTGATATATTATTTTTAATATTTTTTATAGCATTATTATATTGAGCAAGTTCTTTCTTTTGCTCTTTTTTTAAACTAATATTATATTCTTTGATTCTTTCTTTTAATGATAAATTTTTGTTTTGATATTCAGTAAAAACATTTGAATTTTTTTCTTCTAACTCATTAATTAAATTATCCATTTCCGCTTTCATTTTATTAATGCTTTCATTAGTTATCAATGCGTCACTAGCAAATTGTTCTTCTTTTAATTTTGTGCTGTCACTAAATACTAAATTAACTAAACCAAAAAGATCATTATAAAATTTATTGATATTATTTGTTTGCTCCTTTACAAACAACTCAAAATTATTTACTAAATTTTTTATAGCATTTAATATCGCATCAAAATTACTTTCAAGAAGTTTCAAAAACTCTTTTTCTGTTTGTTTTTGATTATTAATAAACTTTTCTGTAATTTTTTCTAGATTACCTTGATATTCTGAGTATTCAAAACTATAGGTTTGCTTATAGGTTGTACTTAATAGATACTTATAGTTATCTAGTGTATTTAATTCTCTATTAAGATTATTAACTAAACTTATCAATTTTTCTTGAAATAATGTAATTACTTCAAGAAAAAATTTATGATAAGTGTAAAAGCTTTGTTTACTATGATTTAAATTTCTTTTTAGAGCATCTAAGTATTCATTTAAGTTTAGGTTATCTAAATCTTTAATTTGTAAATGAATTAAAGAAACATCTTCATTCTTTTGTTTTTGTTTTTCTTTCATTTTCAAAAACATTTGTTTTTGATAGTCTGCTATTTGTTGATAATATTTATCAATAATCTTGTTTTCTTCAAGATTATAAGTTTTCTCTAATTCATTTAATTGATGATAGACATTAAAATTATAACTATCTAATCCTTTTTCCAATTCTCTTTGCTCTTTAATTTTTAAATATTTTAACTTTTCAATTTGTTGATTATATTCTTCGCGTAATATTTCATTATCTTTTTTTGTATTAATAACAAATTCTAAGTGTTTAATTGATTCGAATTTTTTTATCGAAGCATATTTTACTTTTACATTCTTTATTTCATTAATTCCATTAATGCGAATTTTAATTACTTCTTCTT
>DUOT01000018.1 GCA_012838705.1 Acholeplasmataceae bacterium | reverse complement strand
TTCACAGTAACAGGTGCATCAACATTTTCATAGAATGGTAAGAAATTAAATGTTTGATTAATATTTCCGTATGCTAAGAATGTAAGTTTACCAATTTCTTTTAAGGCAATTGCATCAATTAATGCATTTACTTTTTCTTCTTTTGTTGTTACTTCCTTAGCAGCAACAATTACTGAAAAGCTAAATTTAATATCTTCATCTTGTACTCTCGCAACCCCAGTTAAACTTATATAACGATCAAATGGATAACGTGTTATTTTCCCGTCTGAAGATATAACATTTGGATTACTTGATTCCCAATGAATAGGAGCTTTGAACTCTTCATTATATGTAGGAAGTTCAAGTTCGCTTGTTATGAGTTTTGATTGAAGATAATTATCATTTATCCATTTTACTAATTTTTCTCTTTTTTCTGATGCTAGTAACCCCTTAACAACGATCTCAAAACTATAGTCTCTTATTTCTCCATTTAATTCAACTTCATATACAATTGTAATTGTTTCATCATTATTTGGTTTAGTATATTTTCCTTCATTTGAAAAGATTTCAGGATTACTTGAAGTCCAATTAATAGTATATCCATCATACTCCGTTCTCACATCATAATCACGAGCAATAACAGCAGCAAATTGGCCTTTAAACTTCGCAGCTACGTCATCAAAGGATGCTCCATATACTGTAATGATAAAATAGTCAGATAAAGTATCGCCATCATATGAAATAACATAATTTAATATGACATCTTTACTACCACTAGTTAATGTTATTTCACCAGTACTCTTTAACACATTTTTATCTATTGATTCCCACTCGATTTCTCCCCCTAATTCAGGATGAGTAAATGGTAACTCTAAATCTTCATTCGTGTATAAAGGAATTTCATTTTCTAGCCATGTTTTAATTTCTAATAACTCTTCAGCAGTTTTTCCAGCCTTTTTTTCGGTTGGAGTACAACCCCCTGATATTAAAAGAACTACGAGCACAAAAATAAATAAAAACTTCTTCATAACGCTTATGTCCTCTCCTTCATCTATTTTCAATAAATATTATACACTAAAAACATTAAAAAAGAAAGCGTTTAATTTTATTTGTTATAAAAAAGGTCTCAGAGAGACCTTTAAAACACGCCTTCTTTATATTTGTTTAGAAATAGTTCAAAGCCATCTTTATTTAATGGTTTAGTAAAGTAATATCCTTGAACTAAATCTACTCCTAATTTTCTAACGAATTCCAACTCATTTTTATTCTCAATCCCCTTCGTCATTACCATATAGTCTAATGTTTTTGCTACTCTAATTAATGCAGTATATAATTTCTTAGCGCTTTCTGCATCTTTACTAAATCCTTGTGATAAATATCCAAACTTAATTGTTGCGACATCAATTTCTGATAGTATTGGCAAAGATATATTTGTAGAACCTAGAACATCACATGCAACTTTAAAACCATGTTTCTTGAGTTTGGTTGTTGCGTTTATTTCTTCTTTTGTTAGACCATTATCTAGTGTTATGTCAAATTCAATATTACTTGGATTAATGCGATATAAACTTACAGAATCTAATATTTCTTTAAGAGGGAATTTTATTAATGTATTTTTACTAAGATTAATAGTGATACGAAAATCATCATTAATTAAGCCAGATTGTTTCCAATCATGAAATGCTTGAAATGTTTTTACGATTACTCGTCCGTCTATTTTTTCGATTAAGTTTTTTTCAATAGCTATTTGATAGAATTTTGAAGCTTCTATTACTCTGTATTTATCCTTCGTCCATCTGACTAAACTTTCGCATCCAACTATTTGCATGGTCTGGGGATCGATGTTTGGCATAAAAAATGGTTGGAATTCATCAAGTTTGAACCCTTGTTCAATTTCTTTATTGAATGTGTCTAAATCTAGCTTTAAAATTCTTAACTCGTCATTTGCTACTAATATATGAGTATTCTTTTCTTTTGCTTTAATCATTGCAAAATGGGCCAATCTAATGATAGATGAAATAGTGTTTTCTTTCTCAATTAGTCCTTTAGAACCAACACCGATAGTCAAACTCGCTTGATAATAATGATCGAGTGCGCCTAGGGAATAATGGCGGTTGCATATATAATTATATACGTTTTGAGCTAATCTTCGTTGTTCATCATATCTTTTTACTCTATCGACGATTACTTTGTTTTCAAACTCCTGAAATACAATTATTACATCAGAGCTATATAAGAAAACACTATTTCGGCCGAATATATTAATTAAGTCATTATAAATTGCTTTTATAATTTTTTCACTTATTGTTATATCATAAAACTGACTATATATTTGTAAGTTTGATACTTCAATAAATAGAACATAGTAATTTCGTAAATCTTTTTTTTGAAATTTACGATTAATTTGTTCCATAGATATAACAATTTTTCTCATTTCCTAATCAACCGGCTTTACGTAGTAATTTCCACGATTTTTCAACAATACTTTTGTTCCTTCTACAATCGATGTTAGCGGATTTGGTGCTCGATTTACCTTTAATCCTATTTTGTTTTCAAAATATGCATCAACACCATCAATTAATGAACATCCACCATTAAGAATAATACCTCTTTCGATAATATCTGATGATAGTTCAGCAGGTGTATTTTGTAATACTTTTAGAACTGTATTTGCTATTGTTTCAAATGCAGGTAATAATACATCGCGTATTTCTGATTGTCTTACTACTATTTGACGTGGAAGCCCAGTAACGATATCACGACCATTTGCATGTGTTGTTACTTCTTCCTCTAGATCTTCACGTAATGTTCCGATTTCTTCTTTAATTCTTTGTGCAGTTTTTTTACCAATTAATAATCCATGATTGTATTGCAAATAATCAATGATTTCTTTATCAAAATAATTTCCTGCGATTCTTATTGATTCACTTACTACGATATCGCCTAGAGATAGTACACCGATATCTGCTGAGCCTCCACCGAGATCAATTACCATTGATCCCACAGAACCATAAATATCTATCCCTGCCCCTATTCCTCCTGCCTTAACTTCTTCTTCTATGAAGACATCAGGAATACCTAAATTATGTGCTAAATCTATCATTGCATCACGTTCAATTTGTGTTACTTCTGATGGACAACAAATTAAACATGTTGCAGTTGTTAAGTCAATATCTGTATTTTCTGCTTTTCTAATTGCAAGCATTAGAAGCTTTTTCGCTGCATCCATATCAGAAATAACACCTTGATTTAGTGGACTAACAACTCTAATTCCGTGATGGTTTCTTCCGACCATTTGCGCAGCACTATGACCTACAGCAATCACATCTCCAGTTTCATATTCCATAGCAATTACTGAAGGTTCGTTGAAAATTATTCCTTCCCCGTCAACATAAACTAGAAGGTTTGCTGTACCTAAATCTATTCCAATTTTGCAATTTTTCTTGGATTTTAGTCTTCTTTTAAAATTCATAATTTCACCTCTTTATAATTGCAGTGGATTAACTAAATAATCCCCACGATTCTTGAGTAAATATTTTGATCCTTCAGCAACACATGTTAATGGATTACTTACGATCCTAACAGGTACATGAACTCGTTTACTAATAAATTCATCTACACCTTTGATTAATGCTCCGCCACCGGATAATAGAATACCATTTTGATAAATATCAGCTGATAATTCTGGTGGTGTATCTTTCAGTAATGCTTTAATTAGTATTACGATATCTTCAAATACTGGATTTAATACTTGCGAAACATCACTACTTGAGATGTTAATATATTTTGGAACTCCTCTAACAATGTCTCGTCCAGCATAACGATTAGTAACTAGAGGTGCATTTTCACGTAAATCAGCAAGTTCAACTTTTGCTTTTTCGCTAGTTAACTCACCAATTTCAACTCGTTCGTTTTTCTTAACTAGTTTTGCAATTTCTTTATCAATATAGTTACCAGCCATGCGGATTGTTCTTGATAATACGATATCACCGAATGAAAGTACGCCGACATCTGTTGTACCTCCACCAATATCAACCATCATTATTCCGCGAGACTTAAAGATATCAACATTAGCACCTAGTGCTCCAGCTTTAATTTCTTCTTCAATAAAAATATCATTAATGCCCATTTCTCTAGCAAGTTCAGCCATTATGTCACGTTCGATTTTAGTTACTTCTGATGGACAGCACATTACAGCACTTGCTCTTGCTAAGTCTCTTGTTGTTAGGTTTTGAATTTTTTGTAAGACATATGTTAGCAAAGACTTTGCTGCTTTCATATCGCTAATAACACCATTTTGTAATGGTTTTATAACTGATATTTTACTATGTACTTTCCCAATCATGCGATGAGCATCTTCTCCAGCAGCTACGATTCTTCCACTTTCATGGTCAAAGGCGATAACTGAAGGCTCATTGAAAACAATACCTTTTTTACCTAGATATACTAATAAATTCGTGGTACCTAAATCAATACCTAGTTGCATATTTTCTGCCATAACTTCACACCTCTAATAGTCCCCATAATAATGATGGGCATTTAGTTTTAAAAGTTTCTTTGTTCCATCAATTACTGCAGTAATTGGTGAACTACAAACTCTAACTTTCACATTCGTAACATTTTCGATATATTCTTTTACGCCTTTAATTAATGCTCCGCCACCTGTAATTAAAATTCCAGTGTCAACTAAATCTCCAGATAACTCAGGTGGAGTAGATTCTAATGTTGCAATTAATGTTGCTTTGATTTGCTCAAAACAATTTAGTAAAATATCACGAATTTCATGTGCTTCAATAACAACCATTCTCGGTAGTCCTGTAACTAAATCACGACCCATTGCATTATAAGTAACGATATTTCCTTCTTCATCTTCTGGATAATCTCCTGTTAATGAAGCAAGATGGACTTTAATTTTTTCTGCAGTTTGAGGTCCGATTTCAAGTTTGTGCTTTTCCTTAACATAATTTGTAATTTGGCGATCAAATTCTTCTCCAGCTACTTTTGTAGAACGTCCGTGAACTAAATCTCCTAAAGAAAGGACACCAAAATCAGTAGTTCCGCCACCAATGTCCATAACAAAATATCCTAATGCTTTATAGATGTCAATTCCTCCACCAATAGCAGCTGCTTTGATTTCCTCTTCAATTCGGATATCTTCTACATCAAGTACTTCGCCCAACTTAGCCATTGCTTGTTTTTCTGTTTCGGTGATTCCAGACGGCACGCACATTAATAAACGATTAATCTTCTTATCAGTTGAAACAAAAATCTTCTCGAAAGTGTACAATAAGATTTCTTTAATCATATCAATGTCTGAAATAACACCGCCTTGCAAAGGTTGTACTACTTCAACCTTATCATGTACTTTTCCAACTAATGCAGCAGCTTCATAACCAACAGCAACTACTTTATTTGTTGCTTTGTCAACAGCAATAATCGAGGGCTCATTAAAAATTGTTCCTCGACCTTCCACATACACAAGAAGGCTAGAAGTTCCTAAGTCAACTCCGACATTCATTCTGCCTTTTTGCTGTTTGTCATTCATACTATCCTCCTTAAAGATTTTTTGGTGAGTAAAACAAAAAACTCCTTATTCAAAGGAGCCGCTTTACAATATTTATTTATCAAAAAAAACATGCCGAAAGACATAAGATGCACATGATAAATTAAATAAATATTGCAACCCAGCCAGCATAGATTTCAGTAATCCTTAGCTCTGTGGCTTTGCGTCTATATGTTTCCATATAGTTGCCCTTTGAATATTTATTTTACACACCTTAATTTTATCATATTCAAAACAACAATGCAAGACATTTTTTGCTATTTTTCTCATATTTTTGAGAATTTTATTCACCTCTTCTTACAAACCAAAAAAAACAGACTTTATTAGCCTGTTTTTTAAGTATTTAAAATACTTTTCTAAATAGAAATTCTTTAATTTTTTCAAAATTCCGCTTCTTTCTTTGTCTTGGCTCTCTATTTTGCAGTTCATATAGGAAGTTTTCATATGCATCAATTGCCTCATTAATTATTCGGGAAAGACCTCTAAAATCACGGTTATTCACTCTTTCGCCTCCTAAGGATAAAAGAGGAATTTATCCTCTTTATTTAATTAAAACCAAGCAGCTCCAACAATTACTAATAGAATAAATAACACGAGTACGAATGCGAAATTGTTGCCACGTCTGAATCCGTAGAATGGACCATCACAACAATTGATATTACCGCTAGGATTTACTGTTGTCATAACTATTCCTCCTTTCAATTATATATTATGAAAAAAATTCAATTATGACAATACTAATTACCTTGTCATTTAATTTAAGCATAAATAACAAACAAGCTCATATATTGAAATTAGGAGGATAGGGAATTATGAAAAATACAAAAACTAGATCGACTGTTAATTATAACTATAATTTAGGAGATTTAATAGTTCAAGGAAAAACAGTTTCTAACTATGTAGAGCCTTTAATTCGTGAGGTTCAAGTTAAAATTAAAAGAACTGCAGATAAGAAATTTTATAAACCAGGGGAACTAATCACTTATCAAATCATGCTGACAAATGAAGGGAATTTCCCTGCTGAGGAAGTATTAGTTCATGAAAACTTAAAAGGTCAAACTTTAGTTGATGGTTCAGTAAAACTTGTTTCTTTTGAAAATGCACAACCTTTTAAATTTATTAAGCGTGATGATGAAATCGAATTTATAATTTTGAATTTAAAACCTAATAGTACATTATATATCGAATATCAAACACAAATCGATAGTGAAGAAAAAAATGAACTTAAGTCAACTTCAATAGTAACGGTAGATAGTGTAAATAAAATTAAACCTGATCCTGTTGTGTTAACAAAAAAATTTGCAAAGATTATTTGTGAGATTGAAAGTATTGAAGTTGTTTATCCAAATAAACCTTATAAATATTTAATCAATCTTGAAAATGTTGGTAACGAAGTTGCAACTGAAGTAGAGATAAAAACATTACTTCCAGATGATTATGAACTTGATAAAGTTTATATCGATAATAAAGAATTAACAGTATATGTTATTGATGATAATATTTTAAAACTAATAGTTGATAAAGTTGAACCTTATTCAAAAAAGCAAATTACAATTGTAGGGTTAATTAAAAGATAAAAGAAGGCTTATTACGCCTTCTTTATTTACCATTTAATACTATGATACCAACTAACATATATCCCAATGACAAGAAATAAAATTATTAAAATTTGCGATAGTATTGATAACAAAGCATAAGTTTTAAATTTATATTCCTTTTTCAATATTAGGAAGCTTGCGAAAAGATTATATCCTGAAATCACTATAATTGTAATAAGAATTTTTGTTTTTCCTATTGCATTTAATGCATTATAAAAACTAATGAACGAAAAAATTATTAATATAGTTTTCGCAACAAACGGTGTTATTAAATTATAATCTACTTTTTCGATTGGATACTTAAAATAAATTAATAGTTGAATTGCTGTCATTATCAAAGGAACAATCAGAAAAAAGGCATAAAAAACATATTGCAAGTAGTTATATTCTTGTTCTGATTTATTAAGGACAATGATAACAAATAGAGTTATAATTGTAATTATCCATATTATTGTTTGTACAATATGAAACTTTTTCTTAACATTCATAATTATATTCCTTTAAATGTTTCTGCTACTTTTTTTAATTTTTGAATAATTTTTAAATTATAAGGACATCGAGATTCACACTCTCCACACTCGATACACTCTTCCGGACGAACTTGCAACGTCTTGAAACGCGACACTGCCCATTCTTTTAGATTATAACGGTTGTAATAACCTTCAAAAAGAAACGCTCCGGGAATATTTATTCCAACAGTACACGGAAGGCAATATCCACACCTTCTACAAAAATCCTCATCTAGTACTTTTCTTGTTTCTTCTATATATTTTAACTCTTCATCATTATATTCCCCACTTTTAACGCTTCCATTAATTTTAACTTCTTCTGGACTAGCCATCCCTGGAATTACAACACTAACATGAGGATTATTTAAAATATATTTAAGTGCTACCTTTGCATTATCTAGTGCTCCACCAGCAAGTGGTTTCATACATATTACACCAATTTCCTTTTCATATGCCTTCGCAAATAACTTTTCAGCTTTTGTTTCGATAAAATTATATGGAAATTGAATTGTTTCGAAAATAGTGTTGCGATCTAATAGTTCATCGAGAAATTCATAACTATGTGATGTAATACCTATGTGCTTTATTTTTCCTTCTTCTTTTGCTTCCAGTAATGCTTTAATAGCGCCATCAAGATTTTCCCCATATGGTACATTATGACATTGATATAAATCGATGTAACTTGTGTTTAGATTTTTCAAACTTATTTCAATATCTTCTTTCATCCCTTGATACGTTCTCGCCATTGATTTTGTTGCAAGGATAAATTTTTCTCGTCTATTCTCTAATGCTTTACCGAGATATTCTTCGCTTACAGTATATCCTCGTGCCGTATCAATAAAATTAATACCTTGATTTATTAGTTCATCTATTATTTTTCGAACAGTATTTTCATCAACTCTTTGGATTGGAATCCCTCCAAATCCCACTTCATTTACATATAAATTTGTTTTACCTAATCTTCTCATTATATCACCTACTTGTCTAGAAATTTGGCTCTGAATGAAATGTAAATAGTTTTAAAGTCCGCGGATGAATAAATGATATCTTACTAAAATGAAGCATTAACCTATCTCCATCTCCAAAACCATATAGTTTATCACCAACAATCGGATGGTTAATCGCTGCCATGTGAACTCTAATTTGGTGACGCCTTCCACCTATTATTTGTACACTTACTCTACTTATTTTTCCGTTTTGTATAACTTCATAAATTGACTTTGCATCTTTACCAGCTTTACTTACTCTTTGTTTATTTTCATGACGATCACGAGCTATTTTGAAATTTATTTCCCCTTTAAGTTTATTAAAAGGGTTATGGCATAAAAGAATATATTGTTTATAAATTTTATGTGTTTCCATTAAATGATTTAGAAAACATGTTGCAAGAAAATGCTTTCCATAAAGAACCATCCCACTAGTTTCATAATCTATCCTGTGAATATGTTTTGCATGAGGATAATAATAATTTACTCTACTTGATAAAGTATCTCTTTTTTCTCCATCGGGATGAACTAACATAAATGGATCTTTATAAACAATTAATATATCTTCATCTTCATATAAAATTTTAATTTCACCTTTATATATGTCTTTTGCTTTATTTTCCTTTATATTAAAACTTAATATGTCACCTTTATTTATTAAATAATCTAGCTTTACTCTTTTATCATTTATAAAGACACCTTCTTTATTTAAAAGTGATAAATACTTTTTCCCAACATGATAAAAGTTAAAAAAATCTTCTACTGTTAGGCCATGGAATGACTTGTCTATTTTGAAATTCATGTTTTCACCATTTCTAAAATAGTATCTTCAGTAATGATTTCAATTTTTATTCCTTGTTTTCTTAACTTCACTACTTCTTCTAATTTCTTTTCATCATAATTATCAAGCTTAACAAAGTAATCACAACGATTTGTAACTTTACTATCTACAAAACCACCACTTGCAATAATTTGATAAATGAAATCTCGTTTTTTCATTTGCTTTGGCTTACCGGAAATAATTAATAATTTATTTTGAAATCTATTCGAATTTATTCTTATTTTTTTATACTTCGTTGGCATCTTAAATGTATTAAAGAAATTTTCCGGACCACAATAACCAAATTTGAGTGATAGCATTTGGTATAAATCCTTCACATCATATACTTGATACATCTTTAACCCTGCATTAATAATATCAACACAAACTCTTGCATCACTTAAAGCATGGTGATGATTATGGTCTATACCTAAATACTTTGCAATAGTATTAAGCTTATGATTAGGCATTTCCCCCTCATTCCACATAAGCTTGGCCATCTTTACTGTACATCCAAAATGAAATGTAGGTTTAGAAATATTATATTTTTCAAATAAAGCATTTAATACTCCAAAATCAAAACTTGCATTATGACTAAAAACAATAGTATTATCAAAATAACTTTTAATACTTTCCCATATTATTTTAAAATTAGGAGCATCCCATACATCTTCTTCAGTAATATTATGAATTAACGTACTAATAGGAGAAAAGAATTCTTCAGGATTAATTAAATAATATTTCTCTACCATTATTTTTTTATTTTTTACTCCAATTATTCCAATACTACAAGCACTAGTAAGATTACTATTTGCTGTTTCAAAATCTATTGTATAATAATCCATTCTTTTCCCTACTTTCTATCATAAAACTTATCTATAGTTAATATAATTATACTAGAGGACCTAACCCGCTTTTGTTTTCATAATTATGCATATCAAAAAAGGGTCCTCCTTTTATTTTATATAATCTATTAAAAACCTAGCAACAAAATAAAATCCTAAATCAGTTAGATGAGTACCATCTACTGTTTCATCATAATTAAGTTCTTTTAGTATTTTTCTACCATCAATAAATGTAACGTTTGGAAAACTTTTTTGAAACAAATAATTAGTATCAATTGCATTTTTTAAATCTTTATTTATTAAAACATGAGGATGAGGAAAATGAGATATTAAAATAATATTTTCTCCATCTAATATTTCTAGAAATCTTGGAAGTCTTTCCTTTAAACTATTAACTGTGTTATTTGCTTCTACTTCAAGTATTAAATATTTTTTTGGAATCTCTTTTAATACATATGCCATTTTTTCTTCTAAATGAGCACTGCCGGAAAAGCCTAGATTTATATATTCATAATTTGTCATACGATCTAATATATTTGAATAACTCATCCCTGGACGAGTTGCACATCCACCTTGAGATATTGATGTTCCATAAATAACTACTTTTTCTTGTTCAGGTTTAAAAAATGAAAAATCAGCATCTAAGTTGACCCCTATATATGCTTCTTTGACGCCTATATATAACGGAAAATAAAGTCTAAATATTTTGTTTGTATCATCCAAATTATTTAGTAAAGTAACAGTATATTCTTTCTGATTGATTTTTGTGGTACTAATAAATACAAATTTATTATTGTTAAGCAAATAAAGATCGAATCCAATTTGTCCTATTGCTGTCATATGAGACATATAACTACTATTATCGACAATCGCCTTTATTTTAATTACTTTTGCATTAGTTTGAAAATTAATATTAACTCCACTAGGATGTCTTTGAAGATAATCAACGTTTTTACTAATGCTAGTATTTAATCTGCTAAAGCCATTGTTAAATGCTAATCCCCGTAAATATTTGTTATTTAAATCAAACCACTTTACGTCTTCACTTGTGTTAATACTTTCTTTCATATTTTTATCAATATCTTTTGTCACTTTAATCACCATTTCCATTATACATTATTTTTCGGGTTTTGTAACTTCCTTTTTTCGATATTTTATGGTAAAATAACTTTAAGGAGAGGTTGACATGAAAAAAATATTTTTGTTTTTACTATTACTTATTTTAAGCGGATGTACATCAAAGAAAACTTTGCAAGATTTATTAGATGAAATAGATTTACCAGATGAAACTATTGAAAATATCAATCTTCCTACATCTTATCAGTTAAATGGTGAGGAAGTAGACGCTATATGGAATAGTAGTGAGCCTAATGTCATTAGTACAGAAGGCGTTGTAACACAGGGCATCGAAGATAAAAATGTAACAATTAGCTTAATTCTAGCATACAAAAATGAAACCCTTACAAAGAATTTTGTAATCAAAGTACCTGGTATTGGCCTTGAAAACTTTATTGAAGAGGCTATAAACACTTTAGAAATTCCAGAAGAGACAAACGAAAATATTATCCTTCCAAAATCCTTTATGTACGAAGGAAAGAAAATTACAACTAGTTGGAGTTCAAGCAATCAAAATGCTTTATCAAATAATGGTGAAGTTGGACTAATTGCTAAGGATACATTTGTAGAGTTAACTGTTACTGGAACTTATGATGGGGTAAGCAAAACAAAAGTATTTCAATTAACTATTATAGCTTTACCAGTAGCAGAGCAAATAGATTATGTTTTAAATTCTATTGAACTAGCTACTAATATTACAAAAGATTTAGTACTTCCAACACAATTTCCATTTAATATGACCGGAACATGGGAATCGAGTAATCCAAATATATTACAACACGATGGTAAAATTGCTCCAAATTTCACCGGTCGCGAAGAAGTCACTTTAATACTTACATTAAACACAGGGGATAGGAGGGAATTTATTGTGACTGTATCAAATATTAATAATCATTTAATTTTAGACCGAACATTTTCCGGTGAAAAAGACAAAGTTTTAATTAACGATAATGGAAAATTAGTTTTAGAAGAAGGTGCAGTAGAAGGATATTATACTAGCGAAATATACGAAGTACTTCCTTATACTGAACTTGTTGCATCATGGGCTGCAATATCATCTCAAGTTGCAACTGTAGAGCTTTTAGTTCGTGTTCGTGTTAATAATGTATGGAGTAAATATTTTTCATATGGACAATGGGGTCTTGGACTTGAAAACAAATATTATAACCAACAAGATACTGTTGCGAAATTAAGTGATGATGAAGTAATAATTAATAATAACAAAAAAGCAGATGCATTACAATTTAGAGCAATTTTAAGAAGAAATACAAAAGATAATGATTCACCAGAAGTTAGTTTACTTGCAGCCGCATTGAATATTCCAAATTATACATATCCTGTTAATATTGATAATATTAGTAAAACTCGTGATTATGATGTTCCAAAGTTAAATCAAAATGTTGTTCCGGAAATCGGAAATATTATTTGTAGTCCGACATCCTCAACAATGCTTTTAAAATTTAAAGGACATGATTTTACTGATAAAGATCAAGAGTATGAACATCGTTATATTGCCCGTCTGCTTAAAGATTATGGCCATGGTATTTATGGAAATTGGGTATATAATACTGTTGGAATGAGTGCATTTGGTGAAATATCATATGTTAAGAGAATGTATTCATATCAAGAATTACTTCATCATTTAGATACAGTAGGACCAATAGCTGCATCAGTAAAAGGAACAATGATAGGTGAAATCGGAAGAACTTGGACAACATCAGGCCACTTAATTGTTGTTCGGGGATATCGAATTGAAAATGATGAAATTTATATTCTAGCAAATGATCCAAATATGACTAATGTATATGAGGAATATAAATTACAAAACTTTATGAATGTTTGGCGAAATATCGCTTATGTAATAGAATAAAAAAATGCTATTCTCACTCGAGAATAGCTTTTTATTTTACAAACTTTTTCCAACCGGAAGATATATATCCTCCTTGTAATGTAGAAAGGTCATTAGTAACTATCATTGCCCTATCATCAATATTTTGAATTAAATTGATTAATTGATCTTTACCTCTACGATTAGCATATACCATAATAACAAGTTTTTCATTATCTTTTCCTTGAGCTTTAACTGTTGTCACTCCATAGCCATGGTTTCTTAATTCCGCAACTATCAACATTCCCATTTCTTCAGTTGTAATTGTTTGAATTAATACTTTACCAAATGCAATTTTAGATTCTAATCGAGATCCAACATATACACCAAAAGCAAAACCTAAACAATAAACTATTCCTCTTATCGGCTGTTCATAAATATTTGTAATAACCCGAGAGGCAACAAAGACCCAAAGCAATATTTCAAAAAAAGCTAAAAAGGCGCCTATACGACGATACCCTTTGTTTACTAGAATAATTCTTAATGTTCCTATTGACACTTCAATTATTCGTGAACAAAAAATTAATAATAATTCCCACCAAGGTGATGCTGTAAAAAAATCTTTAATAACTTCCCACATTTTTTCGCTCCTTAACTATATCGTATTATATCACATTTAGCAAAAGTTTCAAAATATATTATTCTTCTATAAATAATTGAGTGGAAAGATATCTTTCGCCAGTATCAGGAAGAATTATAACAATATTTTTGCCCTTGTTTTCTTCCCTTTCCGCAATCATAATTCCTGTATGAATTGCTGCACCAGAAGATATTCCAACAAGCAATCCTTCAAGTTTTGCAACCATTCTTGAGGCCTTAAACGCATCTTCATTTGCGACTGTTATAATTTCATCATAAATATTTGTATCTAATGTTTTTGGTATAAACCCTGCTCCAATACCTTGGATTTTATGGGAACCAGCAACACCTTGAGTAATAACGGGTGAATCAGTTGGCTCAATTCCAATAACTTTAAGATTAGGATTTTTTGATTTCAAATACTTTCCAGCACCTGAAATGGTTCCACCAGTTCCAATTCCAGAAATAAAAATATCAACTTTACCTTCTAAATCACGATAGATTTCAGGTCCTGTTGTTTCATAGTGAATTTTCGGATTAGCAGGATTTTCAAATTGGCTTGGAATAAAAGCATTCCCAATACTTTCCGCAAGCTCATTAGCTTTTCTTATAGCACCTTTCATGCCTTCACTACCAGGAGTGAGTACTAACTCTGCACCGTAAGCTTTTAGAAGTTTTCTTCTTTCAATACTCATTGTATCAGGCATTACAAAAATCGCTTTATATCCTTTTGCTGCACAAATGGCCGCGAGTCCAATTCCAGTATTGCCACTTGTCGGCTCAATAATTACAGTATCTTTATTTATTATATTTCTTTCTTCCGCATCTT
Source organism: Acholeplasmataceae bacterium (assembly GCA_012838705.1). Lineage (GTDB taxonomy): Bacteria > Bacillota_I > Bacilli_A > ML615J-28 > CAG-698 > DUOT01. The sequence goes on along the minus strand of DUOT01000018.1, from coordinate 7,607 downwards.
TAATCATAGAATAAGCAATGCGATCTTTAACACTTCCAGCAGGATTATATGCTTCAATCTTAACAAACAAACTCGCTTCTAATCCTAAAGCTTTTTCTAAATTGTTTAGTTTTAAAAGCGGTGTATTTCCTATTAATTCAGTTATATTTTGATAAACTTTCATTTTTCCTCCTTAATCAATATAAATTATTATATGCATATCAAAATATATTGTCAATTGTTATGCAATTAATATTATGCTTAGACAAAACTATATAATTCCTACTTTCTTTTTTAAACCTTGAAGAACAAGATGCATTGCCCATGTATCTTGTTTACAATAATCTCTTAAGTTTTCGATTGCTTCTTCTCTATCTTCAGGAAGCATATTATTAAAATTAGCATAAACAGTTATAGCATCCATCCCATGTTTTACTTCTAAAGTATCATAAGATAAATCTGAAAAGAGTGGAAGAACTTTTTTAATTGAATATGAACCAGCCAAATCATTATGATAATAGTTAACTTTCTCTACTTCCTCTAACTCAAATCCTAATCCCTTATAAAAATTTTTATTATTATATACTAAATATAATAAATCAAAAATATGATCAATTATTTTTTGAAGTTCATTTTGATACTCTGGGAAGAGTTCCATAAATTCTTTTAATCGCGAAATTTCAAATGTTTTATTATATACTATTACTGTTCCACCATTACTTAAGTCAATATTATTTATTAAACTTTCAATTAAAGCCTTTCTATGATCACCAAAATCATGACTAATAAAGTCACGATGATCACGATTAAAATCACATATATTTGGACTTCTTTCAATATGTAATGAATATTGAAAGACAGATTGTTGGTATGGCTTTTCTCCTTTAAATCTTGGTAATGGACTATTGAATGATTCAAAATCTAAATAATATATCGGATACTTAAGATAATCTATTCCCCTAATTATTTTTCCATAATGAATATATTCAATATTGTTATCATAACAATCACGTTGAATAATATTATTTATTCTTTTCAGCCAACTTTTTGGTATCGAATCTATTTTATTGTAACCTTTATTGATTAAATCATAAGTTAAATGTTTTTGCCCTAGTTCATCAACAAACCCATGATGATTATTAATATACTCAAGAAGTGATCCTTTTTTTAATACTTTTTCCCAGCAAATATTAAAAAACAGACAACAAGTCTTTTTATTACGCTCACAGAAACGTCCAATGTCAACTGGGGCTGCATCTAATCTTTCTAAATATTTTTGAAGATATCGATGCTGGAATCTAATTTCATTTTGATACTGCATTGTGCAATCAGTTAAATCAATAAAAGTAACTAGTTCATTCCCATTTTCATTAGTATCATAAAGGGAATCTCCATCATAAACATAATCGCTATTAAGTACGACTAGATAGTATTCAAATTTTTTATTTTTATATAAATCAAATTGTCTCAAACTATTTTCAATAATATATCTTTCAACAGCTAAATCATATACATATCTACCACAATCTGAATAACGATCAAAAAGTTGTTGATAGTAATGAACAAACTTTTCATCACTCATTTCTGGCTCTTCAGTAACTTTTAATATACTTTTATCTTGAACAAAAATCGATTTGCCTTTAGGACCTAATTTTTTAAACTTTTTTGATGTCGTTGCTTTTACTTCAAAAATACGAACTACATTATCAGTTTCTTGAAACCCATCTAAATAACAATATAATTCATGATTTTGAGTATCAAAAAAGTTAAAGCTTTTTTGAAGTTTAGTATCTAGATTAAATATTATTCCTTTCCCAAATATTTTTTCCGCAATATTCATTGCATATGATTCAATCTTTTGATAAAAAGGAAGGAGTACTTCATGCGTAGGATCTAGAGGCTTAACTAAATCATCTCCTGTATCCCCATCAAACATTGAATGTAATATTTCAACAACATCAAAAAAATCATCATCAGCAAATGGGGAAACATTAGTATCTAATTTTTTCATATAAATATCATCTAAGGCGCATACACGTGCGCAACGTGTGTATTCCTTAAACATTGTTTTGGAAATTTTCATTAACATCTCCCTCCAAATTTATTTTAACATTGATATTATTTATAATCAAGATTTTCTTTTTTTTTGCATTTTTTATGCTATAATAAGTTTAAATTAGGTGATAAAATGAATAAAAGTATTAAATACAAAGAAGTATTAAATAAATATATAACAATAAACAAAAGCGATGGATTAGGTCTTTTTCAATTAGGACTTATGCATCTATATGGAAAAGGATATCCTCAAGATATAAAAAAGGGAATATCTTTAATTGAGAAAGCAGCTAATCACTATCCTTTTGCTTATACATTTTTAGGAATATCTTTTCTAAAAGGAAAAGTTGTTAGGAAAAATAAAAAGAAAGGTCTTGCATATTTAAAAAAAGCAAAATTCAGTGGCGATAGTGAAGCCTTAGTCCAACTTAGCTACTTATATTTAGATGATGTTACTCCTGATAATTATGAAAAGGCAATACAGTTATTAAGTGAAGCAGTTGATAAAGGTCACCCCTTAGCAATGCTTTATAAAGGAATATTCCTTATAACTTCACCTTCTTCAGAAGAAAGTTATAGAAAGGCTTATGAACTATTTGCTCTTGCTGATGAACTAAAAAATTATGAAGCGACAGCCTTTTTAGGACATATGTATGAAAATGGTTATTTTGTTGAAAAAAGTATATCTAAAGCTTTTAGATATTATTTAAAAGGAACATCTGGAGGAAGTGCTTTTGCTCACTACTTCCTTGCAAATATGTATCGAGAAGGAACATTAGGAGAAATAAATATCGATGAAGCAATAAGACATTATGAATATGCTTCCGTGAATGGTTTCCCTCATGCAATGCATGAACTTATTGATATATATTTTGATAAAGGCTCAAGCAAATATAATTTACTTCTTGGCAGAGCCTATTTAGATAAATTACTTGAAATAAATGATCCGATTGCTCTTTATAAATATGGTTATTTTTTAGTTAAAGGTTTGCACTTTACGAAAAATATTAAGTTAGGACTAAAATATTTAAGAAAATCTAATTATAAAGAAAGTTACTTGTATTTAGGAAAGTTATATAGCCTCGGTTCTGTTGTTCCGTGGAATCGCCATATGGCTTTAGATTATTTTCTTGAAGGTGCTAAACTAGGTTGTGCAGACTCAATGATTGGAGCAGCGAGAATATTAACATGGTCTGATTTTAAGAATAATCCAAATCGTGAAAAATTATTTTCACTTATATATGATGCAATTGAATTAGGTAATAAAGATGGATACTATTTACTTGGACGATGTTATCAATATGGAATTGATGTAGAAGTAGACTACCAAAAAGCTAAGGAATACTATTTACTTGCGGGAGATCAATTTGCATATCAAAATGTAGCTTTATTTTATCTTAAGGGGTGGGGTTTTGAGAAAGATGTCCAAACTGGAATATCCTATCTAAAAAAAGGTGTTGAAAAAGGAAGTGTGTCTTGCTCAAACATGTTAGCATACATTTACACTACAGGCGAAGACATACCACAAGATCTTGATGAAGCAGAAAAATACTTACATTTTTCTGCTAGCAATGGATATATAAGAGCATATTATAATTTGGCTAAAATATATTTAGAAAAAGATAAAGAAAAAGGATTAGAATACTTACTTAAAGCTGTTGAACTTAAAGATATAAAAGCTATTAAGTTATATAATGAATTAAAAGAAAAAGGTGAAATATAATTATAAAACCGAGCAAAACTGCTCGGTTTTTATATATCTAAATTAAATTGTGTTTTATACATTTGATAATATAAACCTTTATTTTTCAGTAAATTTTCATGGTTTCCAATTTCTAATATTTCACCATTTAGGATAACAATAATCTTATCAGCATTTTTAATCGTTTGGAGCCTATGAGCAATTACAAAACTTGTTCTTCCCTTCATTAAAATATTCATACTTTTTTGAATATGTGATTCTGTTCTTGTATCAACACTTGAGGTTGCTTCATCAAGAACTAAGATCGTCGGGTCAGCAAGTATTGTTCTTGCGATTGATATTAATTGTCTTTCACCATGGGAGAAGTTTAATCCTCCTTCTTTGACTATTGTATTATATTTTTTTGGAAGTCTTTCAATAATATCATGTACTTGCGCAAGTTTTGCAGCTCTAATTACTTCTTCAAAAGTTGCATTTGGTTTTCCATATTTAATGTTTTCATAAACAGTTCCTTTAAATAAATATGTTGTTTGAAGCACTATTCCAACATTTTGTCGTAAGAACTTTTTTGATAAATCATAAATACTATGATCATCAATTAATATATCACCTTTCTTAACATCGTAAAAACGAGTTAAAAGATTTATAATTGTTGTTTTCCCACTTCCTGTTGGACCAACAATCGCAACTGTTTCACCACTTTTAGCTTCAAAACTTACATCTTTTAATACTTCAACATCTTTTTCGTATTCAAAATATACATTTTTAAACTTGACATTTCCTTTAATATTATCAAGTTTAAACGTGCTATCTTTTTCATACTCATCTACTTCATCGATAATATTAAATACTCTTTCTCCTCCAGCAATCGCTATTTGGATAATGTTAAATATTTCCGCAAGACTATTTACTGGCCTTAATGAAATTTTTGCGAAATTCGTCATTGCTTGGATACTACCAATACTTACGCCTTGTTTAATATTAAAGTATGCTCCAAAAGCAATTAAAAGTGCATATGTAATATTATCAACAAGTCTTATAAGTGGCATCATCATTCCTGCATATAAATTACCACGGAAGTTAGCATGACGATATTCATTCATTACTTTTGAAAACTTTCTGATCTCCTTTTCTTCTTGATTATATAGTTTTACAGCTTTAAGACCAGAAATATTTTCTTCTAGAATTCCATTTATTTCACCAAGTTTTTGTTGTTGGAGAATAAAATGTTTTTGCGCTCCTTTAGATATTAACGTTGTTGTTAACATCATTAATATAATAACTAAAATTACAATTAACGTTAATTGCCACGATGTTATAAACATTAAAACAACTGATCCTATTAATGTTATAACCATGATTATGAGTTGCGGGAGAACTCGAGCAATAACATTTAAAATTGTTTCTGTATCATTAGTTAGTTTACTAATTAAGTCACCATGAGCATTTTTATCAAAATAAGAAATTGGAAGTCTAACTAAATGATCAAATGCATCTTGGCGTATTTCTTTTGTTGCGAGGGACGCAGCCTTCGCAATTAAAAAGAATTGCAAGTAACTAAAAATACCTACTACACCAGTACCAACAATTGTAGATAAAACGATAACAATTATTGCTTTCATATTTGCATAATCAACATTCAAATACTTATCGATAACATATTTTAAAATAATCGGTAAAACTAAGTTGAATGTTGAGGTAATGATTATTGAAATAACTACTATTGTAATAGCAACTGGATGTTTCTTTAAGTATTGCCAAATTCTTTTAATTACTTTTTTTACTGTTTTTTTATCAACCTTTTTCGGAGGAAGGAAACGACCATGCCTACGCATCGCTGGACGTCTATTCATCTAAATCACCTCCAAATTGTGATTGATAGATTTCTTTATATACATTACTTGTTTTTAATAACTCTTCGTGGTTTCCAAAGCCATCAATAGTTCCATTATTACTCAAACAAATAATTTTATCACAATCAATAATTGATGATATTTTTTGCGCTACAATAATTTTTGTTGTTCGTTTAATTGTTCTTAAATTTTCTTTAATTATTGCTTCAGTATTGGCATCAACAGCACTTGTGGAATCATCAAGAATTAATATTTTCGGTTTTCTAACAAGCGCTCGCGTAAGTTGTAATCTTTGTCTTTGACCTCCAGAAAGACTCGTTCCTTTTTGAGTAACTAAAGTATTAAACTTATCTTCACTAGCATCGATAAATTCTTTTGCTGCAGCAAGCTTAGCTGCTTCTTCCATTTCTTCAAGTGTTGCATCATCTTTACCTTGCCTTATATTTTCCGCAATAGTTCCTTCAAAAATAATTGCTTCTTGAGTTACAAAAGATATTTGTTTGCGAAGGTTATCAAGCTTAATATGACGGACGTCAACGCCATCGATTAATACTTTGCCACTTGTAACATCATACATCCTTGGGATAAGTTGAACTAAAGATGTCTTTCCGCTTCCTGTAGAACCAATGACTCCAATCATCTCTCCAGCATTTATTTTAAAATTAATATTTCTTAACGTAATTCCACCGTTTTCTTCACTTCCGTTTTCGTAAGCAAAGTCTACGTTATTAAATTCTATATCTCCTTTTATATCTATATCGATAGCATCCGGATCATTTTTAATATCTATTTCCATAGATAAAACATTACTAACGCGTTCACCACTAATTATAGCTCGAGATAACATTACTGAAATATTTGTAAGAATCATTAAAGAGCCAATAATTTGCATAATATATGCGATATATGTCATAATTGTTCCAACGATGATATTATTGCCTTCATTTAATAGTTTTGCACCAATAAAAATAATAATTGCGATTGCGAAATTACTAATTAACATAATAACAGGGCTTAATAATGCTAATATTTTATTAGCACTTATAATTGCCTTATTATAATCATCTGATACTTCATGATACTTTTCCATTTCATATTGTTCAGTAACAAATGCTTTAATTTCTCTTGCTCCTGAAACTGTTTCTTCTAATTTAGTATTTAAATTATCAATTTTATGTTGGAGAGCGCGAAATAATGGCGTTGCTCTTCTAAAAATTAAAATTAAAGAAACTAAAAGTATCGGAACTAAAATCAAAACAACAACAAATACATTAGGGTTTGTAATATAAGCCATAACAATTGCACCTATCAAAGTAAGTGGTGCCCTTAATATTACCCTAAAACTCATTCGCAAAATATTTTGAATTTGTGTTGTATCATTAGATACAATTGTGAGCAGTCTACCAGTTGTAATTTTATCGACATTAGCTAGTGATAATTTTTGAATTTTTTCAAATAAATTCATTCCAATTTCAGTTGCAATATTTACCGAAATATATTGGGCAGTAACATTATTGATTGCCATTGCAATAACTGAACCTAAGGCAATACCAACAACAATCGCCCCAATCCGAATAACTTCAGAAAGATCACCACTAGGAATCGCTTCATCAATTATTTGTTTTGATAAATATGGTACAAATAAAGATATTCCTACTTCTATAAGTAAAAATACAATAGCTAGTATTGCATAAAAAATATATTTTTTTTGATATGCAAGTTTATAAATTTTTAGTAGTGATTGCATATGTCATCCTCTCTTAATTTACATTATCAATTATTTTAACACATTCAACTATAAAAGTCAAAAGATAGAAAAATAAAAATAAAATACTTTTTAGTTTAAATTAAGAACTAAAAAAATCATATTTGAAAGTTTGTTTATATTCCTTTTAACTTTAAAAAATATTACTTAAAATTTATTCTTCAATTAAGTTATAAAGCTTTAAATAAACATAAAATAGACAGTTAACTCTTTTATCTTTATGTAATCTTTTTACATGTTATTTCCCCAAAGT
>DUOT01000017.1 GCA_012838705.1 Acholeplasmataceae bacterium | reverse complement strand
TCATCTTAATCACTCCCGGCAATAAATCCAACTATTTCCATATTACTTTTTTCATAAGTTATTTAACACTACCTATACAATTGATAACGATTTGAATACATCCTCGCTGAAATTTCCATCTTGCATGATATACGATTGCTTTACAGCTTATTGATGTTTAAGGTTTGTGTATATCCACCCCTATCATATACTAAGATTGCATGATTTGTAAACATTTGTAACTTAATTGTAATTAAAAAATAAAGGCCTCGGCTCTAAAATACAATAAAATAAATGAACCTAGGAGATACATTAAATGAGTTCCTGGGTTCAAATTATATTCAACTTCATCGAAGCTTACTTTTACTCTTCTTTATTCTTAATTTTTCAAAATATCAAAATTTCCGCTTACTGTATTAACCTTAAATACAGGTCCTCCTTTTTTGTAAATATGTCTACTTCCATTAATGGCAAAGGCAAATTCGCTGTCAATATTACCTGAAACCTTGTCAAATTCAATCGTAAAACCATCATTTTCAGGAATGGCCAAAGTCACATCACCAGATACTGAACTTGATTTAAAGCTTTGTAACATCTTTGATGATTGAATTTTAATGCCTCCACTAACTGTATTTACCTCTACCCTATCAAAAGAGCCCGAAACTCTGGCATTACCTGATGTTGTACCAATATTTAATTTTTGAATCTCTGAATCTCTGCTTTTTATATTTCCACTGACACAATTAGCATCAACCTCTGAAAACACACCTGAGAAATCAATATTTCCGGAAGTAGTGTTGAAAATGAGTTTGTCGGCTGTTAATGTTCCAGCGTCCAGATCAGCACTGGTGGTACTGACATTTATTGAATTAAACTTTTTTTCAGGAAGGTAAATTTCCAAACCTGTACCGTCATTTGTATTTATGCCGTTTCTAAATTTATTCTTTCTGCCATCTTTAATTGTAAGTTTACCTCCACTTACTTTGTAAGAAAAGACTTCATCCTCAGGAAATTTCTCTTCTGCTTTTTGAACAATTCTTATTTCATTGTTTTCGCTTTTAAGGATTTCCACATAGTTAGAAATCCATTCTACCGAAATATCAGTTATATTATCAGTAATAAACTGTTCTTTAACCAATACAAAATCAGAACGACTGTGGCTTCCCAAATCAAAGTTAATAGAGAAATTAAATCTGTTACCCTGCACTCCCTTAACTGAAAATGCAATAAATGCAGCAATTGCTACTACGAGTACAATGCTCCAAAGGATAATGTTACTTTTAATCATCCTCTCATTATTATACATTTTTCCCACTCCTTAACATCATGATACCTTTAACAATTTCCTCAATTGCCCCTGCTATTATAAATATAATCCAGGAGTATAACCATATACCATAAATAAAACTTACAAGTAAATAAATAGCTACAGTTAAAGTCCACAGTGCACTTTTAAAAGAATTATATGCTGTCCTGTTCCTGTCATTATTTACTCTATATGCTTTAAAATCCTCAACCAGGCTGTCATCTGACTTCACATAGTTTTTACGAGTCATGTTGTTGTAAATTAGT
>DUOT01000016.1 GCA_012838705.1 Acholeplasmataceae bacterium | reverse complement strand
GTGAGCTTACCTATGTCATGAACATGCTGAACGTTTGGATTCGATCTGAATTGCATGATATGATTAATTGGTACATCGGAACACTGTATGGGTTTAATCTTCCCACTGGTAAAGAGTGCAATTATATAAAAAAATATCTTCCGCCAGAATTATATACACAATATATCGCTACCTATTCTGGCAGTAATTACACCGATGCTTGGGCAGCGATTGATACGATGTGTAATTTGTTTCACACGCTGGCATTGGAGGTAGCCTCCCATTTTGGTTTCATTTATCTGCAGGAGGAAGAAGATGGAATAAGAGAGTATTTAAGAATGGTAAAAGAGCAGCTTATGTAACGTAAAGTGACATATTGACAGAGTGTTTTTTTCCCCATATTATCTCGTAGAGTAATACACCTTTTATTCGTTTAGTCAGATATTATTGTTTGCTTGTAGTAGTAAGATTGGATATTTATGGTTGGCATTGTAAAACATGATGGATCTTGTTATAATAAGAAGGTTAATAGAAGTATTTAATATGTAATAGCTAAAATACTACATGTGTTACGTATGAAAGTAATAAAGCAAACAATAATATAACAAAAAAGGTGAAATAATATGGAAATTTTAATGGACTTACTGTTGATGTTGGGTGGAGTCGCTGTATTTATGTTTGGTATGAAGCAAATGAGCTCAGGCTTGGAACAAAGTGCAGGATCAGGAATACGAAATCTTTTTAAAAAAATTAACAAAACTAGTATGATGAATTATGGAATCGGTGTTGGGACTACAGCACTTGTTCAATCTTCATCAGCTACTTCAATTATGACAATTGGACTTGCTCATGCGAATATTGTAACAGTCAAGCAAGGATCAGGTTTTATCTTAGGTGCAAAAGTAGGTACTACTCTTACTGCATTTATATTTGCTCTTTCAGGAATCAGCAAAGGTGGCTTTAGCATAAGCTCTGTTTTTGCAGCAATTGCTTTTGTCGGGGTCATCATCGTTTTTTCTACTAGTAACGAATACCTTAATAAATTTGCACCATTTTTAATAGGATTTGGAATGCTGTTTATTGGGATGGAAGTTATGGAATCCGCTATTGGTGGAGCAGATTCGACATTAAGCATTCAACTTTCTAAATTATTCAAATATGAAATCATGCAAAACCCAATTTTGCTGGTGATATTAGGAATGATATTTACATTTATCATACAGTCATCTACGGCAGCAACTGGAGTTTTCATTGCTTTCTTGGCTACGGGAATTATTCACAATATAGATCAATCGTTTTTCTTAGTAATGGGAGCTAATATAGGAACATGTAGTGACGGTATTATGGCCTCCTTGACTACGAATGCCAACGGAAAACGTATCGCACTATTTCATCTAATTACTAGTGTAATTGGTGCAACAGCATTTACAATTATTTTGATTTTTTTTAGAACTCCTATTACTAACATTTTTGAAAGTATATTTACTGGAAAACCTCAGTTTAGTCTTGCAACATTCAACTTAATTTATAATACTATTTACACCTTAGTATTACTCGCATTTATTGATCCGTTAGTCAATTTAGTAACAAGGTTAGTGAAAGATAAGCATCAGGAACTAGAAGAATTGTCATATATTGATGATCGTTTCTTACAAACTCCTGCAGTTGCAATTGAACAAGCGTTAAAAGAATTGTACGATATGGCGATTCTTGCGAAAGAGAACCTTGATCGTTCTTATGCTTCATTGATTAATGAAGATATGAGTGAAAGTAAAATAATTGCTGATGTTGAATATCGTATTGATTTCTTAACAAAACACCTTACAAACTTTTTTATTAAAATCTCATCAGCTACTAAATTCGCTGGTGATGAAAAACTGATTGGTGGATTACATCATGTAACTAATGATATTGAGCGTTTGGGCGATTATGCGATACTTTTAGTTAAAGAAACTAGTTACATGAAGCAAAATGATGTAAAATTTTTGGATCAAACCAAAGAAGAACTCAATAAAATCTATAGTCATATATCTGAAATGTTTGATTTAGGATTTGATGCGTTCACTAAGCGTAGAACTGAAAATTTTAGAAAAATTTCAAATATTCACAAGGAAATAAAAATGTTGATTTCCTCTACACGTAACGAACATGTCGTACGACTAAGCTCGGGAATGTATCCTGTTGAGGTATCAAAAAGTATTTATTCAGTTTTATTTTCATTGCAAAGAATATCAGATCATATTGTGAATATTGCTTTCTCAATTCGATCCACTACTGGAAGTAAAACAGAAGCATTTCAAATTCTCGAAAGAGAAAAGAAAAAAAAGGGAAGTGTCATTTCGTAAGAATCACTTTAAACTAAGTATATTGAAGTGGTAATAATTATAATTGCTATGAACTATTGAAAGCATAAAAATATAATATTTCTTTCATTTGGTATAAATTGTGAGAAAAGGAAATATATAGTATGACAATATTTGCGGAAATAAAAAAGGAAATAATGTCAGATCCAATGAATGAATCTTATACAAGCAAAGGCATTCCTCCTTTATTTATAGCATCTAAAGATGCTCGAATTGTAATAGTAGGACAAGCACCAGGACGCAAAGCAGAAGAAAGTCAATTATTTTGGAATGATTTGAGTGGTAATCGCTTAAGAAATTGGATGGGCGTAACACGTGAAGAATTTTATAATGATGATTGTATAGCACATTTACCTATGGATTTCTATTATCCAGGTAAAGCTATACAAGGTGATTTGCCACCTAGAAAAGGATTCGCAGAAAAATGGCACCCTATTTTACTTAATGAAATGCCAAATATAGAAACAATACTTCTTATTGGTAGTTATGCTCAAAAATACTATTTAGATAAAAGAAGAAAAAAAAGTTTAACTGAAACAGTAAGAAGCTTCAAAGAATACTTACCAAAATATTTTCCATTGGTTCATCCTTCACCATTAAATATAGGATGGTTTAAACGAAACTTGTGGTTTGAACTTGAAGTTGTACCGGTTTTAAAAGATATAGTGAGAAAATGTTTGGATAAATAGAAAGTCCCTAATATAAATATAGAATATTGTTGTTATAAAAATTTTTTCTTTAATGTATTTATATATAAAACAAGCAATCTTAGTATTGCTTGTTTACATCATAGTTTATGAAATTAATTTCATGTTCTTTTAACTTTACCATCGAGACTCAACGTTACGTTGAGTTTTACTTTCTTTTTAATCTATTTATTATTTTTTATTTATT
>DUOT01000169.1 GCA_012838705.1 Acholeplasmataceae bacterium | reverse complement strand
TTATTTAAGCATTTTAATTTTTTTATATAGTCCATAAATTGCTTTTGCATTTCTTTATCTAAACCGTTTAAAGCTTCATCAAAAATATATAAATCAGCATCATCAATTAATGCTTGAATTATATTTACTTTTTGCTTCATTCCTTTTGATAAACTATTTATTTTTTTATTAGGATCTAAATTCCATAAAGCAATGAGTTTAGTTACAATGCTTCTATTTGATATATTTTTTATTATGCATAAATTATTAAGAAAAGTAGAGATCGTACAAAGAGAGGGGAGAGAAATGTGTTCAGGAGCGTAAGCTATTTTCTTTGTATTTACAATAACACTTCCGCTTGTTGGCTTTACTAAAGATAATATCAATTTAATTAATGTCGACTTACCACTACCATTTTCACCAAGTAATAAATATCCTTTTCCATACTCAAAACCATAATAATTAATTTTAATTTCAAAATTTTGATATTTTTTTATCAACTTATTAATTTCAATTATTTTCATAATGATAAAACGTAAAACTATTAATATCTATAAAACGTTCGTGATTAATAAAGAATTGGAATTCTTCATAATACATTTTCTTTTCTTTTCCATAAATCTCATATGTTATTTTAAGACCACATCTCGGTATTTCATAATGCTTTTTATATGAAAGTGGAAACAGGAAATATTCTTTTTCTTGTACTTTAATATTAAATGGCCTTTTACTATTTTTTATAGAATATTTATAATCTAAATAATTTGAAATATTATCATTTGAATTAATATTTTTTCCATTAACATTTATCCAATCACTACAATATAAGTTTAAATCTAGTGGTTTTACATCTTTAATAATTACTTCTCCTCCACTTTTATTTTCTAAACCGATAATTATTCCTACTAATGTTTTTTTATTATTTATAATATTTACAATACCTTTTAAGTTGATTATTCTTAAATCTGAAGAGTCAAAGTTATCTATTTTATAAATACTAACTGAACCGATGTTAATATTTAAACTTTTATTATTGAAAAAATGAATTTGAAGAAAAGCATCATTTATTTCAATATCACTTTTTAGATTATTAATTACAAATATAAATTTATAACAATAAAAATCTTTATTTTCAAGTTTTATTTTACCTTGTAAATCAATACTTTCAACCTTTGCATTTATAACAGTTCCTAAATCTTTATCGGTAATATAAACTTTTGAAATCCTTTGTTTATCTGTTATCATTGGATCTTTTTGATTAATATATAAGTTTATTTCAATAAAATCATTTTCACTTATAAGTGAACAAGTATTATATGATTCTTTAACTGTTGTAATAATTAAATCTTTAGGTTTTCTAGTAATAATAAAAGCTAAAATTATTCCAATAACGATAACTGTTAATACTAAACCTATTCTTTTATACATCTTCTTCCACCAATTCAAAGTAACTAGTAACGACATCGACAGTTTCCCATGCACCTTTTTTTGTACAGATCCAAAAAACATAAGATTTTGAAAAGCCACTAGATATTTTTGCTTCACCAGCGACGCGAAGAGTAATCTTTTTATTCGGATACACAGTTATTTTCATATCGTATGATTCTGTTATCCGATTTGATTCTTCGATACTTATACCACCATTAACATTTACTTTTCCACTTATTTCAACTTTATCTTTTTTTCTCTTGCCATCGATATTAACCGAACCATTGATGTTAATACTTCGTTCATAATATTCAACTTCCGAAAGCGAATAGTTAAATACATATTGTTGGCTTGTTTTATTGCTTCGAGAAAATACAGTTTCACCAACATATGTTGCATTTTCATACTTACAATAATACTTATTACTTGTTCCCCAAAACTTTTTCGGTAGTTCGCGTAAATTTAAATCAATAAAATAGTCAGTCATCTCAACAAGTAACATTTTATCAGGATTTTCAAATTCCAATTCCGCAAACTGATCATGTCCGGTTTTTGAATATGGCTCTACTGTAAGTTCGGCAGCATTCCCAAAAAATATAAGTAAAAAGAATAATAATATTTTCATAATTACCATCCTTTCACTTATATAATTAACTATTCAATATAAAATTACTAAAAAAAAGCGTTAAACGCTTTTTTTCATAAAATTCTCAATATCTTCAATTTCTTTTATTATATCTTTACTTAAGTTTAATGCTCCATCCTCTGTTATTAAAACATTATCCTCAATTCTTATACCGATATTTTCATCTTCTAAATATAATCCAGGTTCAACAGTTAATACCATCCCTGGTTTAAATGGAACATTTCTTAAGCCTGGATCATGAGTATCTAACCCAATAAAATGACCGATTGAATGCCAATAATATTGTGTTAACTCAGATTCATCATTAATTTTGCCTAGTTTTTTCAATCCTTCAACAAGTAAATTATTAGCATATTTATTAAACTCATCCCAAGTTACTCCTGGCTTTAAAAACTGAATACATTTTTTATTACATTCTAGCACAACTTGATACACTTCTTTTTGACGATTTGTAAATTTACCGTTGACAGGATAAGTTCGTGAAATATCAGAAACATAGAAATTAGTCCTACATCCTAAGTCAAAAAGTATTAAATCTCCGTCCCTCGCAACTGAATCATTTTTTACATAATGCAATATTGTAGCATTTTTCCCAGATGCACAAATTGTTTCAAAAGCTTTATCTTTATTGCCATGATATTTAATTGCACTATCAAAGAATGTTTCAATTTGATATTCATATAAATTTGGAGCTAAATTTCTCATCACATTTTCTAAAGCTATTTTAGTAGTATTAATACTTTCTTTAATCTTTTCAACTTCTTCAGCTGTTTTTATCATTCTTAATGAAACAATTATATGATAGTTATTAAAAACTTTAATTTCAGGATAATTATTTCTAAATTCCTGACAAAAGTTTAAAGATCTTGAAAAATAATCTTTATTATTTTTTCTTTCTAAATCTAAATAAATGTTTTTAATATCATCTTGAATTTTTCGATTTCCATTTAAAATATTAAAAAACAAATCGTTAAATTCATTTAAATATAATACTTCTTTTATTCCTGATATTTCTTTTGCTTCATCAATGGTAAGTTTTTTTCCTACCCATTTACTTGTTAATTCATCATTTTCTTCGATAAATAAATATTCTCTTACTCCATTTGATCCATTTACAAGAACAAAAATTACATTTTCTTGATTAATTCCAGTTAAATAATAAAAATTCTTATTAATCTCAAAAGTATAATCTTGATCTCCAGTCCATGGAATGAGACCACCTGAAAACATTACAGTTATTGAATTGTCTTCAATATTTTGTAGATATTTTAATCTGTTATTTATAAAAAATTGTTTATTCATTATTTCACACTTTCTACTAATTTCATTATTTTATTTTCTATAATTTTTTGATTTTCTTCTGCTTTCAATTTAGATTCAGCAATTACTGAAAAATAAATTTTCAGTTTTGGTTCAGTTCCACTTGGACGAATTGCAATCCAAGAATCATTTTCAAAATAATACTTAATAACATTTGCTTTAGGTATTAATGTGTTTGTAATATTTGTATGGAACTCCTCTATTAAATAATCTTCTTTTCTTTGGATATTTAAGAAAGATAAATCTTGAGTACGTAAATAGTCAATAATTCTATTCATTTTATTTAATCCTTCCATGCCTGGAAAAGTTAGATTTACTGTTTTTTCAAAATAATATCCATAAGTTTGATGTATTTCATCTAAAACATCTAATAAAGATTTATTTTGATGTTTATAATAATTTGCAATTTCAGACATTAATACTAAGGCTTGTAGTGAATCTTTATCACGAATAAAATCTTTAATCGTATATCCATAAGATTCTTCATATGCAAATAACGGTTCATAATCAGTTTTTTCAAGTATATTTAACTGTTCACCAATATATCTAAAACCAGTTAACGTAGATATAGTTTCTACACCATGAGCTGAAGCAATTTTTTTTCCAAGATCTGATGTTACAATCGTATTAATTATAACACCTTTGTTATATTTTCTATGCGAGCATAAATAGTAAATAAAAATTGCTCCGATTTGATTACCATTCAAAAACTGATATTTACCTTCATGCAGTGCAATAACTCCTAATCGGTCAGCATCCGGATCAGTTGCAACGATTATATCAGGTTTAAAATCTTTTGCATAATTTAATGCAAGCTCAAACGCTTTAATGTCTTCTGGATTTGGATAAGTTACTGTTTTAAAGGTCGGATCAGGAATCATTTGTTCGGGAACACAAAAGTATTCATAACCTAAGTCTTCAAGCAATGTTTTTGCAAGAAATCCTCCAGTACCATGTAAAGGAGTATAGATTACCTTTATTTTTTTCTCTAAATCAGAATTAATTGTTACTGATTTTACAGCATCTAAATATGCATTATTCACATCATAATCTAGATAATTAATCAATCCTGCATCAAGCAAACTATCAAACTCCTGAGGTTCAATATCAAATATTCCAGGAGCATTTTTGATTTCTGAAACTACTTCCGTAATATAATCCGGTACTAGTTGACAACCTGTATGATCAAAAATTTTATAACCATTATATTGTGGTGGATTATGAGATGCAGTAATAACTATTCCTCCACTTGTCTTTAAATATCTAATAGCAAATGATAGTTGCGGAGTTGGAGCAATATCTTTAAATAAATATACCTTAATACCAAGTGAGCCTAATACTCGTGCTGAATCTTTTGCAAAGTCTATAGATTTATTTCGTGAATCATAAGCTATAACTACTTTAGGATTTTCATAATGTTTTAATATAAATTTCCCATAACCATAATTTGCTCTTCTTAAAGTATAAATATTCATTCGATTTGTTCCGGGACCGATAATTCCTCTCATTCCTCCAGTACCAAAAACTAAATCGGTATAAAAAGCATCTTCAATTTCTTCTGGACTCATATTTTCTAGTTCTGTCCGTAATTCTTTGTCCAAATTTTCAAAATTCAACCATGTTCTCATAATGCCTCCTAAGAAAGATTCTCATAATCAACCGTTATTATCGGATTATAATGATTATCTATTTTTTTTATTTCTTCTGAAATCAAATTTATTATTTTTATGTCTTTTATATAAAAGTCAAATGGAACAACAATATCAAAAATTATGTTTGTATGCGTAACTCCTTTAACTATTCTAAAATCATGCATTCGAATATTTTCATCTATTTCCATGATTATTTTTTCAACTTTTTCTTTTAACTTTTGAGTTAGTGGATCTTTTAAATTGATCGGGTCCATATGTATTACAAGATTTATATTTAATGATTCTAAAAACTCACGTTCGATTTGATCAATTAAATCATGACTTTTGCTAATATCTATATCTGCATCCACTTCAACATGTACAGTAATATATGTTCTTGCTGGGCCATAAGAATGAATAACAAGATCATGAATTCCTAATACGCCTTCATATTCTTTGATTTTTTTTGTAACAAGATTTACTAAATCTTTACTTGGGGCTTCACCTAGTAATGGGGAAGTTGCCTCCTTTACAAGCTTAATTCCACTATAAATAATAAAAAGTGCCACTCCAAGCCCCATATAACCATCAATATTAATACTAGTAAATTTATAAAAAATAATTGAAATCAAAACTACAGAAGTTGCAATAACATCATTAAAACTATCAGTTGCAGTTGCTAATAGAGAATGTGATTTTATTTTCTTTCCTGTATATCGATATGCAAAGAACTGCCATAATTTTATCAAAATTGATATTAAAAGAATAATTATTAAAATATTAAAATTATCAATGTTAATTGTTCCGTGGCTTATTATTTTTTTTATTGATGATTCAGCAAACAAGATTCCAATAACTATTATTAATATCGAAACAATTAAACCACTAACATATTCAAGTCGTTCATGACCAAATGGATGCTCTGAATCAGGTTCTTTAGATGACATTTTAAAAGCAATTAAAGTTGTTATTGAAGATGCACCATCAGTTAAATTATTTATACCATCAGCTATAATTGCAATACTTGTTGCGAGGATTCCAATAATAACTTTAATAATACAAAGAAATACATTTGTAATGATTCCAAAGATTGAACTTAATAGTCCATATTTTTGTCTTACTTTATTATTATTTATTTCATTATAATCTTTAATAAATAGTTTTATCAACAACTTATACATATTTACCTCTATAATATATTTTACTAAATATAGAATTTAACTTCAAGCAAAATTTAAAAAAAGCGATATAATCACCTTAAATTTTAATAGCTTCTTTAACTTTTGCGTTTTTATCGATTTCAACAGTATCTTGATACTCAACAATATTAATATTTGAATTTTTACCGATTATAACATTTTTTCCACTAATTTTGTTTGCTTTGCAATAATTTACTTCAATATTAGTTGCTTCAATATTTTCAATTTTATTTTCTTTAAATTTCCTAAACAAAAATGATCTTTCTCTTTTTGCACCTATAAAGACATTTTCACCATAAACATTATTTAGTTCAGAGTTTTGAACCTCCATTTTAATTTCTTCACCATTAATATCACCTTTACAATGGATACTTCCAGATACTCTTATTTCTTCTCCTTCTATATTTCCTTCAATTTTAGCACTTCCGGCAATACTTATTTCATTTGCCTTAATATTTTTTTCTACTTTACAACTTCCAGCAATTTTAATGAGGTTTGCGGAAAGAGAACCTAAAGCTTTTATTGCACCAGCAACTTTTATTTCTTCTGCTTGAACATCATCTAAAATCTTTCCAGCACCACTCATCTTTATCTCATTATACACTCCACCATTAACAACACCACTACCTGCAATTCTTACATCTGTTTTACTCATTTTTCCCTCCCAATTTCTTCGCAATAATTGCGGAAATAGATGATAATTTCACCTTTTTATAAATTTTTATTGTGTGATCAATAATTGATTCCTTATTAGTAATTAAAATATAATATTTATTTTCCATTAATAATATATAAAAGTACATATCCAAAGATTTAATTTCAGAAAAGTCATAGTCTAAATAGTCATCGAAATTTAAAACATCTTGATTAACAGAAAACAAATAAATTAAAACAACATCAAATATTGATAAAGACTTTTTATTATTCATGTATTTCTTCGCAATAAACGGATCAATTTCATCGATGGCAATAATATCTTTAATAAAAAACTCACGCTCATCAATTTTTGGATTTAAAAACTTTTTTATTTCTTCAAGTTGATATTTATCCTTGAGTTCGATAATTGTTTTAATTCGTGGAATAATATCTTCACGATTAAAAAAAGTTTCTTGACCAGTTGAAACTGATTGCTTAATAAACCATTCATCAGGTATTAAACCTTCGCGTTTCCACCGATATAATTGACCATAAGAAATATTACATAATTTTAATAATTCTTTTTTCGAAATCACTTTCTCACCACACATTGTTATATTTACCTTCATTATAACACAACATTGTTATATATGCAAGTAAAAAATAAAAAAAGCATCTTATAAATTATTATAAAATGCTTATTTATGTTATTTTATTTTACAACTTTTTCAACATACTCAACGATGTCTTTAACTTGATTGATCTTTTGAGCACTTTCATCGCTAACTTCGATACCAAATTCTTCTTCAATTGCCATAATTAATTCAACAGCATCTAAAGAATCCGCACCTAAATCTTCAGCTAAACGTGCTTCCGGTGTTACTTGATCAGCATCTACTCCTAATTCGTTAACAATTATAGCTTTAATTTTTTCAAACATAATTTACCTCCAATATATTAATTGTTATGAAAATATAATAAACTATTTATTCAAACTTGTCAAGTGTTGATTTTTTGGAATTATGAATTTGACAGCTTTTTCTTTTATTTTCACATTTATTTCTTTACTACGGAAATTTTCACCGTCAATTGTATATGTTATTTCTTGTTCAGCAGTTACTTTAATATTTTTACCTTGCATGTATTTAATATATTTTTTTACTACTGGGTCTTCAAGATGCAACCCTTTTTTATACTTACCAATCATTTTGATAAATTTTAGTCGTGAAACCCTCTTAACAACACATACGTCAATTAGTCCATCATTTGTTTTGGCTAGTGGAGCACAATAATACCCTCCACCGTAACATTTTCCATTTGCAAGGGCACTTAATAATAGATAATCATCGTGCACTTTTTCACCATCAACATAAACCTTGCATTTATATTTCATTTTAAATAATAAACTATAGAAAACAGCAAGTGTATAGGCTCCATGACCTTTAATAAAAGGTTTCTTTCTGAACTTTACAAAGTTTTCAGATACTGTTGCATCAAAACCTAAATTACATATATTGATTGCTAAACGTCCATTAACATCTAGAACATCAATTTTAATCTCTTCACCTTCTATTAAGTTTTCTAAGTTTAAAAAATCATCTTTCGAACCAAAATTTTTAATAAAATCATTGCCTGAACCACATGGATAATTTGTAATACTGACGTTTTCATATCCATAAGCACCATTTACAACTTCATTTAAGGTTCCATCCCCACCACATGCATAAAAACGAAGTTCTTCATTTGTTTCTTCACAACATTTTTTTACAAACTCACAAGCATCATACACTTCTTTTGTTTGATATATTTCATAATCAATTTTATTTTCAAGTTGCATGAGTGCATTTTTTATAGAGTTTGTTGAATCTTTTCCACCTGCTTTAGGGTTAATAATAAAAATATGTTTCATATTATACACCTTTTATTTTAAATATCAAATTTTTACAATACAAAAAGAAATCAATATTTAAATATTCCGCAACCTTTATTGGAAGTTGCATAACCAAGTTATCAACTTCTATAACTATCATTTGCACAGCTAATAAAGAAGTTGAATAAGTTAATGCTTTACAAATATCTTGATATTTTTTGTAATTTTCATAATTTGTTATTTTCTTAAACCCCTTAACAGGTATTTTTGATTTTTCTGGTTCAATAAAATAACGAATCAAGTTTGTATAATATCCAAAAATATAATGTGCTAGTCTGAGCGCCCATACATCATCTTTGCGGCTAAATGCTTGGTAAAACTCAAGAATCGAGAAAGAAAGTTCATGGACGATATTAGCTACATCTTGTGGTTGCAATTTTAATTTATTTGATTGATATGAAGATAAAAGGTCTTGAGGATCATATAATACTTTAATTTGATCATCATAATTTAACTTATTTAGTGTCGTTGTATATAAGTCAAAATGAAGTCCATCTTCATAAATACATATTATTTGCGGACAGACAAAATTAACATGCTCAGTATGAAGTATTGATTTATAACTTTTTAGATATTTAATGCGACGTTCTAAAAACTTATCATATTTTTCATTACTAACAAGACAATAGAAATCGACATCAGAAAATTCATCATCTTCTCCTCTAGCAATAGAACCTTTAAGAAAGCACACATCAACTAAATTTTCTTGTAATATTGCCTCATATACTTTTGTAATTGCTGTTTTTTGTTTTTCTCCCTTTATCATTATATCACCTATAGATAATGGCAAACATGATGTTTGCCATTATATTATTGTTCATTAGGATTTATCATTGTTAGTTCTAATCGTCCTTTATGAACATCAACAGATACTACCCATACTGTTACGATATCGCCAACGCTTAATACATCTAATGGGTGCTTAATATAATTTTTACTTATTTTTGAAATATGTACTAAACCATCTTCCTTAACTCCACAATCGACAAACACTCCAAAATCAATTACATTTCTTACAGTTCCTTGAAGTTCCATTCCTGGAGTTAAGTCTTCTAAATTTAATACATCTTTACGTAAAATTGGTTTAGGTAGTTCATCTCGTGGATCTCGTAGAGGAGCAACAAATGCATCAAGAATATCATTAAATGTATATTCTCCGATATCTAAACCTTCACGAAGCTTTTTACGGTCTGCATTTTTAATCGCTTCTACAAGTTCATCAGTACCAATAGCATCTTTTGTAAACCCAAGTTTTTCTAATATAGCATTTGCGACTGGATAACTTTCAGGGTGAATAGCAGTCATATCTAATTTTTCTTCGCCATCAGGAATACGTAAGAATCCTATAGCTTGTTCAATAGTTTTTGGTCCGATGCCCTTAATATTTGCGATTTCCTCACGATTATTAAATTGTCCATGTTCATCACGATATTTTACAATCTGCTTAGCAGAGCGTAAATTTAACCCTGATACTCGTTGTAATAAAGGTACCGAAGCATTATTTATGTTAACACCAACACTATTAACTGCACTTTCTACAACAAAGTTTAATGATTCAGTTAATTTTGCTTGTGATACATCATATTGATATTGACCAACACCAATTGATTTCGGATCAATTTTCACAAGCTCAGATAGTGGATCTTGAAGTCTTCTTGCGATTGACACTGCACTACGTTCTTCTACTTCAAAATCAGGGAATTCTTCACGAGCAAGTTCACTTGCGGAATATACAGAAGCTCCTGCTTCATTAACGATTACATATTCAACACCGTCAACACCTTTTAATGTATCAGCAATAAAGGCTTCAGTTTCACGGCTTGCAGTACCATTACCAATAGCAATAACTTTCACATTATGTTTATTAATTAAGTTTAATACAGTTTCTTTTGATTTTTCATATCTCTCTTGAGAAACAGTTTCTTCTATGCTTTTTTGATGAGGATAGATAACACCTTTTTCTAATACTTTACCCGTCTCATCAACAACTGCAAGTTTACATCCTGTACGATAAGCAGGGTCAACACCTAATACTACAACACCTTTAATTGGTGGAGTTAATAAATAATTACGTAAGTTCTCAGAAAAGACATGAATTGCTTGATCTTCTGCTTTTTCTTTTAGATCAGCACGAACTTCACGTTCAATTGAAGGTTTAATTAATCTTTTATATGCATCTTCAACTGCTTTTCTTACATATTCAGCAGTAATACTTTCTTCATTTTTTATAATACGAACATTTAAAAAGTTAAGGATTTTTTCAACATCTTCAGAAATATATACACGTAATACTTTTTCAGATTCTCCACGATTCATTGCAAGAACTCGATGGTGTTTAATTTCTGAAATTGGTTCCTCATAATGATAGTACATTTCGTATACTTTCTTTTCATCAACAGCATCATCTTTGATTTCAGAACAAATTAATGCATTTCGTTCAAAAAAGCCGCGAATCCATTTGCGGAATCGTGCATCATCAGATACCATTTCCGCAATTATATCCATAGCACCTTGTAAAGCATCAGCTTCATCTTTAACTACTAATTTTTCTTTTTCTAACTCTTCAGTTATTTCAGTAGTTACATATTTTCTTGCTTCTGCTTCAACATCTCCTTCTAAAGGAAATGACAATAAGTATTCAGCTAAAGGTTCTAATCCTTTTTTCTTAGCAGTAGTTGCTCGCGTCTTTTTCTTTTCTTTGTATGGTCTATAAATATCTTCTAGTTCAGATAACTTACTTGCACTAATAATACTTTCTTTTAATTCTGGGGTTAATTTACCTTTCTCCTCAATTAACCTCATGATGTCTTGTTTGCGTTCAGCTAGCTTTTGGCCATATTCCCATTCTTGATAAATAGTACGTATTTGCTCTTCATCTAATCCGCCTGTTGCTTCTTTTCGATAACGAGCAATAAAAGGAACAGTTCCACCTTCTTCGATAAGTTGTAACACTGCCTTAATCTGTTTGACTTTTACATTCTGTTCGGTCTCAATTTTCTTCAGTAGTTTTTCATTAATATAGTTATTCTCCAACATAGTTCCTCCTATTTTCCTATGAATATTATAACATTTTCTTGTCCGTATAGCAAATAAAATTTTCTGTTACCTTTTATTAAACTTTTAAGTCACCTTTTTTAATTAAATTTAATTTTCTAAATATTATGTCAATTATATATACTAAAATTAATGGAATTACTATTTGCATTCCAATAATACTAAACCAAAGAAGATTGTTTCCTTGCATTTCCGCAAACGTATTTATTTGTCCGACTAGTCCACTTGTACCCATTCCAGCACCAATAGGGTTACACAATACTTTAACAACAACCGTAGCAATTGGTCCTAAAATTGCAGATACGATAATTGTCGGAAGCCAAATGATCGGTTTTTTTAATATATTTTTAAACTGCAACATACTTGTACCGATACCTATTGAAATGATAGTACCGAGATTATTATCTTTTCG
This sequence comes from Acholeplasmataceae bacterium, assembly GCA_012838705.1. Lineage (GTDB taxonomy): Bacteria > Bacillota_I > Bacilli_A > ML615J-28 > CAG-698 > DUOT01. The sequence continues at coordinate 9,436 of DUOT01000169.1, read as the reverse complement.
TGACATAACAGCAAATCCAACCATTTGTACGCTACAACCTACAACTGCAGCACCAGCAGCTAAACCTGATAGACCAAATGAAATTGCAATTGCTGCTGAGGAAATTGGTGCAGTTAACGCCATTCCCATTACGACTGATATTATAATCCCCATTAAAAATGGTTGTAATTCTGTTGCCCTATTAACAAAATTTCCAATTGTATATGTTATTTTATATACTGGTTCATGAATTAGAAGGGTAATTATTATTCCAACAATTGAAAAGAATAAAGGAATAATTAAAATATCAACAGGTGTTTTTTTTCTTAAAACTAAATGTGCTAGTTCAATTGTAAGTATCACAACAAAATAAATTGATAATGGATCTCCAGGTTTACCTTTTTCAAAATCACCTGATATATAACCCACAATTCCTCCGACAACTGCTGCGCTTATGAGTTTTAGTCCTTCTAACTTTAAACTATGTGCTATTCCAAGTCCAATTCCTACTCCAGTTAGAATTGTAAGGACAAGCGAAACAACTAATAACGTTTCATTTATAATACTACCATCTGGAAAAAAACTTGCAATAGTCGAGATAATAGTTCCAATAATTAATGTCGCAAATAAACCATAAGCCATTCCATTAAAAGTTTTTATTAAATAATCTAAGATTCTTTTCCTAATATTCATATTTCCCTCTTTATTATTTGAATAACTTGATAAATCACTTCATTTGCTGCGCGATTTCTGATCATTTCGCGAGTTCCTTTAAACTTTTTTTCGCCACTAAATATTTTATCTTGATATTTAATTGAATAACATATATGGCCAACATCACCAGTAGGCCCTGCATAACCACTTATAGCAACATTTATATCTGCTTTACTTATTTTATCTAATCCAATTACCATTTCGCTAGTTACATTTGTGCTTACAACACCATACTGTTTAATTGTCTTTGGATTAACTGAAAGTAAATTTACTTTTGAATCCTCACTATAAGTAACAAAACTTTCACTAATAATATTACTAGCACCAGGAACATCAGTAATTAGTTTAGCTAAAAGTCCTCCAGTTACACTTTCCGCAAAACTAATCTTTAATTTATGCTTTTGTAATCCCCTTGCTAGTACATAGTTTAGTGATTCTTCTTGATTGCTGAAAAGGTAATCTCCAACTAAGTTATCAAAAATATCTAAAAATAAATTTAATTCTTCTTGATGTTCTGGAGTAGTTTTAATCCTAAATCTAATAACTCCATCTTTTGCATATGGTGAAACATTAAGATGAGGATAGTCTTTAAGAAGTGGATAAATTATATTCTCAAAGTATGATTCGCGATTGCCATAAAGCATTTTATCAATTACTATCGTATCACGTTTAAATTCTTTTAAGTATGGAATTACGCTATTAAACATCGACTTAAGTTCATGATGTGGACCTACAAGCATAATAATAATTTTATCTTGATAATTAATTATAGCACCATCAGCGCTACAGTATTTATTTGCAATGATCTTTGCACCTTCTGGAAAATAGGCCTGATTGCGATTACAATCGTTTTTTTCACCCTCGAAGTATAAATACATATCCTGAGAAGCATTCTCGTTAAAACGCATTTTTAACCCTAGCGCTTCACATATTGCCTGTTTTGTACAATCATCATGTGTCGGCCCTAGCCCACCAGTCGTAATTAATATTGAGCTTGTACTATTTAGAAACTCATTAACCACATCTACAATATCTTTAATAGCGTCTCGAACAGAAATAATTTTTTTTATCTCAATTCCAAGACTATCTAAACTATGTGCAAGAAAACTCGCATTAGTATTAATAATATTTCCTGATAATAATTCATCACCAATATTTAATATATAAACGCTCATAGTAAACCTCTATACATTAAAACGGAAAAATGCTATATCTCCATCAGCAAAAACATAATCTTTTCCTTCCAAACGCATTCTTCCTGCTTCTTTTGCTTTTTGTAAACTTCCATACTTTACAAAATCATCATAGCTAGTAACTTCTACGCGAATAAATCCCCTCTCAAAATCGCTATGAATTATACCCGCACATTGTGGTGCTTTCATACCTTTTTTAAAAGTCCAAGCTCGACATTCGTTTTCCCCAGCAGTAAAAAATGTTTGTAAGTTTAATATTGAATAAGCTTCTCTTACAAGCTTATCTAAACCACTATGTTTAATCCCTAATTCTTCTAAGAATAATCTTTTTTCATCTTCGGTTAATTCACTTAATTCTTCTTCTATTTTTGCACTAACAACAATAATTTTATCATTAGTATTTTCTAAATACTTTCTTACATTTCTAACATACTGATTCTCTATATTAATTTCATTTTCACTAACATTTAATACGTATATCATCGGTTTTAATGTTAGGAAATTAAAAGGCTTTAAGATTAATAATTCTTCATCAGTAATTTTTAATTCTCGTAGAGCTTTACCCTTTTCTAACATTTCTTTCGCTTTAATTAATAATTGATATTCTTTTTCATTATCAATTTTCATTAAAGCTTTCTTTTCGATTTTTGGAAGTCTTCTTTCTATTACTTCTAAGTCTGCATATGCAAGTTCTAAGTTGATAGTTTCGATATCATCGACCGGATCTACTTTTCCACTTACATGGATAATATTATTATCATCAAAACATCTAACAACATGACAGATTGCATCAACTTCACGAATATGTGATAAAAATTGATTTCCTAATCCCTCACCTAAACTTGCACCCTTAACAAGCCCTGCAATGTCTGTAAAAGAAAAATAAGTGTAGACTACACTTTTTGGTTTTACAACTTCTGCAATCAGATCTAATCTTTCATCCTTTATTTCCACAACCCCAACATTAGGTTCAATGGTTGCAAAAGGATAATTAGCACTTAATACTTTGGCCTTTGTAATAGCATTAAATAATGTTGATTTTCCGACATTTGGAAGTCCTATAATTCCTGCAGTTAAGCCCATTTTCATCACCTTTCGATTATTTATTTTATCACGAATGTCGATTAATAGCAACCGAAATTATTGCTTATTTCAAAAACTTTGTTATAATATAATTGAGGTGATATTATGCATTATGATATTATTATTGTATCATCACTAAAGTTAGATGAAAAACTATTAGAAGGTTTTAATTATTTATTAGTTGAAAATGCTGAAATTAATGATGATTATTCTATAACATATCAAAACAAAAATATTAAATATGACTTTTTAATAATTGATAAATTATATGATAATCTAAAAACTTTAAAAGAGGATAAACGTATTATTACAAATCAATTTTTTGAAACATCAATCGAAAATGTTTTTGCAATTGGACCGATTAACAATTCACCTCTTAAAGTAAATAAGCAATTACAAATTATATTAAATCATTTAAAAAATCCATTGTAATGGATTTTTTTTCTACTAATTAAAAAATACATCCAGATAAAAATATATTATGGGTGTTATAAATGAAAATCCTTTTAAAATTAACAAAATATATTTTTTTAATCGTATTAGCATTAGTTATTATTATTGTTGTAGTTTTTATCTATTATTCACAAAAACTCAATTTCACTATCCCGAAAAAAATGGATGTAGAAATATATGATACTAATGGTACAAATTACTTAACGTTAAATAATGAAAATAAACAATCATATGTAGAAATAGATGATATTAGTCAACATATTATCGACTGTATTATTTCAATCGAAGATAAAAAATTTTATAAACATAAAGGAATAGATGTTATTAGAATTGGTGGAGCTTTAGTAGCAAATTTAGAAGCAAATAATATTAAACAAGGTGCATCAACTATTACCCAACAGTATGCACGAATGCTTTATTTAACTGGTGAAAAAAAAGTTAAACGAAAGATTGAAGAAGCATTAATAGCAATGAACCTTGAAACAAAATATAGTAAAAATCAAATATTAGAAGGCTATTTAAATATGCTATATTTTGATCATGGTGTTTACGGAATAAAAGATGCTTGTAAATTTTACTTCAATAAACTACCTTCAGAAGTAACTTTAGCTGAAGCTGCAGTTCTCACTGCTATTCCAAAAGGACCTGCAATTTACTCGCCTCTCAGAAATCCTGAAAATAATAAAGAAAGAAAAGAATTAATTATTAAAGAGTTATATGAAGATAAGAAAATTACAAAAGAGGAAATGGAAGAAGCAATAAATGAAGAAATAACCTTTTATGGAAAAATTGATAAAACTGATGAATATAATGCTCCATATTTCCAAGATATTATTGTTAAAGAATTAAAAAAATTAAATATTTTTGAAAAATATGATGTGAAAAGAATTAAAGTGTATACAACACTAGATTTAAATCTTACGAAAATTATTAATGATGCAATTAAAAAATATTATCCAGAGGATTCAAATATGCAACTTGCCATTTATGCAATGGATCCGAAAACAGGAAATGTATTAAGTGTTATTGGAGGAGTTGATTACACTGAATCTACTTTTAATCGTGCAACAGATGCATTAAGGCAACCAGGATCAACGATAAAACCATTTTTATACTACGCTGCTTTAAATAATGGTTTTACACCTATTACAACATTTCATAGTAGTAAAACAGAATTTTTTATAAATGGAAAGTCTTACGCACCTCAAAACTTTGCAAATATTTACCCAAATCAAGATGTAACAATGGCTTATGCAATCTCCACAAGTGATAATATTTATGCAATCAAAACACACCTCTTCTTAGGAACACATGTACTATATAATACTCTTTTAGATTTTGATTTTTCTACTCCAATCCTAAACACTCCATCATTAGCTCTTGGAACTAGTGAAGTAAAATTAAGTGAACTTACAACTGGTTATGCTCGTTTTGCTAGTCTAGGTACTGATGTTTCTCCTAAATATATTGAAAAAATAACTGATGAAAAAGGTAATATTATTTATCTAAATAATCAAAAAATCAAACAAAAATATAATCAAAAAAATTGTTATATCCTTTCAGAAACAATGACAAATGTTTTTGATAACAATTTTCGAATTAACATCAGTGCAACAGGAGCACCAATAAGTGGAATGTTAACTAGAAGATATGCAGCAAAAACCGGAACAACTGATTACGATGCATGGGTTCTTGGATATAATAAAGATATTGTTTTAGGAATTTGGTGTGGATATGATGATAATTCTTTGCTAAGACCATCAGATGCTAGATTTATTAAATTTCTCTGGGCAGAGTGTGTCGAAGACTATATGGCTGGAAAACCATATTCATGGTATGAACCTATGGATGATGTTGTAAAAATAAGGGTTAATCCAATCAATGGGAAGCTAGCCCAAAAGGGTGAATATGAAAAAGAACTATTCTTTGATATTGATAATATACCATGGTATATTTTTGAAGAAGAAAACAATGAGGAAGAAGAAAATGAAGAATTTCCAGACCTTCCTGATTGGTTATTCCCTGATTATCCTAAAGAAAATATAAACAATTAATAAAAAAAAATGCCGCAAAAGCGGCATTTATTTTTCTCAAGCATTATTAATAAATCCTAAAATCGTTTCAACATTTATTGAGAATCCCAAATTATCAATTTTCGATGATGCCAGTTTAAGTGTATTTATTCCAATTATATTTCCATCCATATCAATAAGTGGTCCGCCACTATTTCCAGGATTTATCGCAACGTCATGTTGAACAAAAGTACTTTTATAATCTTTCATATTTCTTTCTGGATGCGAAATTATACCGAATGTAACAGTTCCAAAGAAATCAAAATCTGTTGGATTACCAATTGCAATAGCAAAATCACCGATTTCAACACTATTTGGATCAGCAAAGTTTAGTACTGCTAAATCAACATCAGTTTGAAATTGTAAAATAGCTAAGTCTAGTTCAGAATCACTCTTAATAATATCAGCAGTAATTTCTAAATCATGATAACCTAAATATATTTTTAGATTATGATTATCCTCAATAACATGATAATTAGTAAGAACAGTATAAGTATTTTCTTCTTTTTCATAAATGACACCAGAACCAATTGATTTTAAAACATCATCCTGATAATTACCTATTCCAACAACTGCAGTTTTTGTTGTTTCAATTACTTCTTTAACCTTATTACTTAATTCGGTTAAATTATATTCACCAACAAGTTCATATATTTTTCTTTCAATAATGTTTCGATAAACATCATCTTTTTCTGGTTTTACATAAACAGTATGAGTCGTTTTTAAATTATCTACTTCAGCAATAATATGTACGATTCCAGTTTTTTTACCAGTGACTACTCCTTCTTTTACTTCTGCAATCGTTGGATCACTACTTGTCCATTTAACTCCTTTTTGAATGTCGGTTGATAATTTAATCGTACTACCAACTACTACATTATGACTTCCATAAATTTGTAATGATTTTGGCAATACTATTACTAAAGTAATAGAATCGCTTTTATCATCCTTTTCAGCAAATATATCAACAATCCCTGGAGCAAGTGCAGTAACAAACCCATTTTCATCAACAAATGCAAGTTCTGAATTAGAGCTTGTCCAAGTGATATTTTCCTCTTCATTTACTTCTAATTTAATAATATCTCCTACTTGCAAAACCGCACTATCATCAATACGAATTGCAAAATTACCTTGAATTGTACATCCTGATAGTAGGAATAATATCAAAAATAATAATAAAATCTTTTTCATTTTTCCCCCTAATATCTTACATATAACGTCACTTCTTCATTATTACGAATTACAACCATCTCTACGATTTCATTACTTCCTAAAGGATATTTATTTATTTCAGCGCGTAATTCATGTGAATAACGAACATTTTTACCGTTAAATTTAATAATTATATCTCCAGGTAATGCTCCAGCTAGCTTTGCAATACCATTTCTAACTTCGGTAATGTAAAAGCCATAATCTAACCATTCAGGAACTTTTACATCTGGATATAAGTTTTTATTTTTCATATAATCTTTTACACTCAATACCGTAACTCCTAATATCGCTCTTTGTGGCCTTATGCCTTGTTCTAATAGTTCCACAATTTCAAGAGCTAATGAAGAAGAAATAGCAAAACCAATATTATCAATAGTATCGAATAAATCACTTTTTTTAATCGTATTTATTCCGATTACTTCTCCTTTTAAATTAATAAGAGGCCCGCCTGAATTTCCTTCATTTATAGGCGCATCATGTTGGATATATTGAGCATCCCAATCATTTTGTCCATCATTATCCGTATCAGTTGATAAATATCTTTCAGGGTGAGAAACAATACCAAATGTTGCCGAGGAAAAGTATTCATAACCATGAGAATGTCCTATCGCTATAACAAAATCTCCAATACTTACTTCTTCAGAAAATTTAGCAACCGGAAAATATAAATTGCTACTAAACTTTAATACAGCTAAATCTTCTTTGTCATCGTATTCTATTAATTGTGCTGGTATTTCATCATCTTGAAAATAAATAGCAAGACGACTATTATTAATAATGACATGACGATTTGTAATTACCCAATAATCAAATCTTTCAATATTGTTAATCTTGCTAATGTCATCAATATTTTCAATAATATCACCATTTTTCAATACGATATGGCGTTTATATATAATGCCACTACCAATTACTACAGTATTACTATTTAGATAATTAGATACACCAATAACATAACTACTTGCATTTTCAATTAATGGCGCTAATATGTGATCTATTGTTGCGGCTTTCTCTTCTTCAATTATTTCCAAAATAATCTCTTCGTAACTTAATTTACTACTCATTACATACAACACTTTAGAACTTGATATGTTTTCATCAAGTTTCGAAGTAGCAGTAATAATAGTAATGCCTTCACTCAAAGCCTTTACATTTCCTTCTTGGTCAATAATCGCAACATCTTCATCACTACTTGTCCACAATACATTTTGATCAATACTTAATGGATTGACTGTAGCATTAAGTTTTGTTTCATCACCTACATAGATATTTATTTTTCCGTCAATGATGATATTTGCATTACTAGACTCAACTACAATTGACTTTTTAATAGCGATATCATCATTAACGAAACCATAAATATTAGCATACCCTGGAGCCTTTGCAAATACTTTATTATTATTTAATTCTAAAATACTAGAGTCAGTTTCCCATTCCACTTCTTCTCCATTAATTTCATTAGGTAATTCATATGTATCCCCTAAATTTAAAGTGGTTAATTCATCATAAGAGATTTTAAACTCTTGATAACTACTACAACCACTTAAAACTAAAAATAATAATAAAATTATTAATAGCTTTCGTCTCATTTTAAAATACCGCTTTCAATGTTATTTCTTCACCATCACGATACACTACTATTTCAATTTGCTTTCCACTCGTGTTAACAAGTTTGTTTAATTCGTTTCGTAATTGATGCGTATATCTAATTTGAACACCATTAAAATATAAAATGATATCACCTTTTTTAATATTTGCCTTTCCAGCTGGACTATTAGGTTCTACCGAGTCTACCAAAAGACCATAATTGATGTCACTAGGGATATTATAGGATAATCTTTTTTCTTCATTCATACTTCTAATCTCAAGAATTTGAACTCCTAGCTTGGGTCTTTGAGGTTTTATTCCTTGCTCTAATAATGGAACAATTTGCGCAACCAAATTACTAGGAATTGAAAATCCCATATTATCTATTTCTTCATCAACAAATTTCATTGTATTAATACCAATAATTTGTCCTTGCAAATTAATTAATGGACCACCAGAATTACCAGGATTAATTGCAACATCATGTTGGATATATTCTGCTTCCCAATCAATAATACGGTCATTATCAATATCTTCTTCAATATACCTTTTTGGATATGAAATAATACCAAATGTTGCTGATCCATAATAACCAGACGGATTACCTAAAGCAATAGCAAAAGATCCTTTTTTTAATTGATCAGAATCAGCAAATTCTAGTGGTTGAATATATTTTGCATATTCAAATCTTATAACTGCTAAGTCTACTTGTGGATCTTGTTCCATAAGTGTTGCTTTAATTTCTTCGTCTTCTTCTCCAAAATACACAGAAAGCGATGTTGCGTTTTCAATAACATGACGATTAGTTACAGCATAATATTTATAAATCTGTACATCATCACGATCAATTGTATCGATACCAGGAACCTCACTTCCATCCTTTAATTTCGCAATCGATTTATAAACAACAGCACTTCCTATTTTGGTATCTAATAAAGAGTAATTGTAGACACCAACAACTGCTGGATCTGCTTTTTCTATAGCTGCTTCAACAGCATTTTCAAACTGAATAATATCAATTTCTACATTATAACCTTTATTATATATTTCATTATGAAAAGTATTATACTAAATCATCTGTTTCTGTTGAAAATTTTGTCAAAACGATATTTCAATCCAAACATAAAACTGTTTCGGGTGTAA